>JAZQPG010000109.1:0-7712 GCA_045628365.1 Sodaliphilus sp.
CAGATGTTTGCCTACGGCTTCCTTCAGATTCCACCTCACGATGGACACCCTTGCCTTCGGCTGTAGCCTTCCCACTGTCAGGGCGGCTTGGGGACTTACACCCGTTAGAATACGTTCGTGCTGGGCGAACCCGCAACAAAAGCACCCTTGCACTCAAGGATGCTTTTGTTGTTTTATCACAAGGGAAGTTTCCTCAAAACAACGACATCGCACCCAGCGTGCCCCATATCAGCACCGCATAGCGCAACGCCTTGCCTATTGTCATCGCCAGCACGGTGATGGCCTTGTTGGCATGCATGTAGCCCAGGGCTACCGAGATGGCCGACCCAAGGATGGGAATCCACGCCAGCAGGGCATACCATGCGCCATAACGCTCCACATAGCGCTGGGCACGGGCAAGCTTCTCGGGCGAAACGTGGCAGTACTTCACTATCCATTCCATGTTGCCCAGCGTTCCCATCCAGTAGCACGTCATGCCGCCCAGCACGTTTCCTATAGTAGCCGCCACCAGGCACCACCACGGGTCCAGCCCCAGCGGACCGATGCAAGCCAGCACGATTGCCTCGCTGCTGAGAGGAATCACGCTGCCCGCTATGAACGAGCACACCAGCAGGCCCACATAGCCCCACTGGGTTATAAATTCCATTACCAAGTCCATACCATCTAGTCTTTTCCTATTATTATTTACTCTGCACCATTACTTGATGAGGTTGCCCAGGATGTCGCGGGTGATGGTGCGCGTTGCAGCCTGCGTTGCGCTCTTGGCAATCTTGCCTGTAGTGGTCGTGCTGCTCTTGCGCTCCTTGGTACCGCTTATCTTGTTTGACACCTTAGTACCTATGATAGTGGCGATTGTTGCTGTGATGGCAGTGAAGATAGCCTTGAGCACACGCTTCAACAAGCCCGGTTTCTTCGACTCCTTTTCCTTCTCCTTGGCAGCCTTGGCCTCTTCCTTGGCTTGAGCCTGGGCTTCCTTGGCAGCCTGGGCCTCTTGCGCTTCCTTCTCGCTCTGGGCCAGCAGCACCTCGAATGCACTCTCGCGGTCCTCAGCCTTGTCATAGCGGCCATAGAGGAACGACGACTTGACCAGCTGGTCACGCTGCGACTCGCTGATAGCGCCAATCTGACTCAATGGGAAAAGGATGCGGGCACGCTCCACCATCGTGGGAGCACCCTTCTCGTCGAGCATCGACACGAGTGCCTCGCCGGTCTCCAGGCTTGTGATGGCTTCCTCGGTCTTGAACTCGGGGTTAGCACGGAAAGTCTCGGCGGCGGTGCGCACTGCCTTCTGGTCCTTGGGCGTGTAGGCGCGCAGGGCGTGCTGAACGCGGTTACCCAGCTGACCCAGGATATTCTCGGGAATATCGGTGGGACTCTGCGTCACGAAGTAGATGCCAACGCCCTTGCTGCGGATGAGGCGTATCACCTGTTCGATCTTGTCGGTCAGTGCCTTGCTGGTGTCCTCAAAGAGCATGTGGGCTTCGTCAAAGAAGAATACCAGCTTGGGCATCTCCAGGTCGCCAACCTCGGGCAGTGTGGTGTAAAGCTCTGAGAGCAGCCACAGCAGGAAGGTCGAGTACAACTTGGGCTGAAGCATCAGCTTGTCGGCCGCCAGCACGTTCATGACTCCCTTGCCGCCCTCGCGGTCCATCAGATCCTTGATCTCAAATGACGGACGGCCAAAGAACTTCTCTCCGCCCTGGTTCTCCAGCGTGAGCAACGCACGCTGTATCGCACCCACCGATGCACTGGCAATGTTGCCATAGCGGGTGGTGTACTCGCTGGCATGCTTTGACACGTAGTCGAGCATCGCCCTGAGGTCCTTCATGTCGTCGAGCAGCAACCCGCGCTCGTCGGCCACGCGGAACACTATGTTGAGCACGCCGGTCTGGGTCTCGTTCAGGCCCAGCATGCGGGCCAACAAGTCGGGCCCCATCTGCGACACAGTGCTGCGCATGGGGTGGCCCTGCTCGCCGTAGACGTCAAAGAAACGAACCGGACATGCCTGGAACTCGGGGGTCTCTATGCCAAACTCGGCCTGCCGTTTCTCAATGAAACCGCTGGTCTTGCCCGCTTGACTGATACCCGACAGGTCACCCTTCATGTCGGCCATGAAACAGGGAACGCCTGCCTGGCAAAACGACTCGGCCATCACCTGCAGGGTGACGGTCTTTCCTGTACCGGTGGCACCGGCGATGAGTCCGTGACGATTGGCCATCTTGCCAATTATACTGATGGGGCCGTTGGGGCCATGGGCCACATACAAGCCCTGCTCTTGAGTATACATAATAATATATAGTATTAAATGTGGATATTCTCTACTGCAAATTTACAACTTTTTCTTGAAAAATACCAACAATCACGCTACACATGCCCCAAACCGCACCAATTTACCGCACGTAATGTTAAAATTTAGTTAAACATATCATTTTATTGCTACAAAATTGTGTTGTATAACATATTTTTTATACCTTTGCAAGCGAAAAGATTATTCGTATTGACTTCTATCGGTGCCGTGAGGCAATGATTTAGGTTAAGATTTAGTTTTAAGGTTTATGTTAATGGTATTAGAGGTTAATTAAATTAAAGTTGATCCGCGACGCGAGTCGTGGATTACGTTTTTTATATACCCCCTTCTCCCGCCATAACGAGCAGCGGCCTCCCCTGCAACAGGAAAGGCCGCTATTAGAACTGTTTTTTTAAAGTTCAATCACTTAGCCAGGCAATCAGCAATCTCGAGAACCAAGTTCTCGACCAGACTCGGGTCATAGCCCAGGGCGATGGCATACACCTTGCACATTGCCACTTCGTTGTCATCCATGTCGCCATCGATGGTCATCAGCGCAACCATGTCAGTGAGATAACGTTTCTTGGTTTCCTCGTCCTCAGGCAACTCAATAGACACCGAGTCAGGGTTGTCGATCAGGTTGTCAAGTTCCTCCTGGGTGAGGTTCTCGCGCGATGCAATAGAGGCGATAAGAGCCAGCTCGCTCTCGGTAGCCTTGCCATCGGCCAGCGCAAGCATGATAAGATTCTTGATTTGTCCCAGTTGTTTCTTGTTGTCAGTCATAGTCAGTCAGGGGTTATATAAGTCCTTATTAAAAAATTCCAATATCTCCAGCACATGGTCATAGGCCATCGCTGCGGGGCCGTCGGGGTCCAGTTCCTTTGCCTCCAGGTAGCTGTTCATTGCCATTCGCCAGTTGCCCTGCTTGCGGTAAGCATTGCCGCGCAGGTAGTAGGCCACGGCACGATCTCCTGTCGAGACACCATCGCACGCCAGCAGCTCGTCGGCAGCCGCCACAGCCTCAGCCGTGCGGTCGGCACTGAGCAGTGATTTTATATCCTCAACGCTTGTCATAGCTTTATCTTCTCGGCCTTGACAGCCTCGTTGACAAACACGCTTGCCATGGCGCTGAACTTCTCGGCGTCGTCGGTCGTGGTGTAGTGGCAGGTGCCGCCGCGCGAGCAACGCTCCTCAATCTCGGGATGGCGCTGCAGGTAGTCGGCAAGGCTATGGGCCACGATGTCTCCCTGGGCCACCACGTTGATGCCCTCGGGCATGTACTGCTTCACCTTGCCCAGCAGCAGCGGATAGTGGGTACAGCCCAGTATCACGGTGTCGATGTCGCTGTCCATCGCAAGCAAGGCATTGATATCCTTCTTCACAAAGTAGTCGGCACCGTCACCATCGCTCTCGCAGTTCTCCACAAGCGGCACCCACATGGGGCAGGCATGGCCGCTAACCTTGAACTCAGGATGCAGCTTGCCTATCTCGATGTTATAGGAACCGCTGGCTATGGTACCCGGAGTGCCGAACACGCCCACGTGGCCAGTCTTCGAGATACTGCCCACAGCCTCCACCGTGGGACGTATCACGCCCAGCACGCGGCGCGTGGGGTCAATCACCGGCAGGTCGCGCTGCTGGATAGAGCGCAACGCCTTGGCCGACGCCGTGTTGCATGCCAGTATCACGAGGCTGCAACCCTGGTCAAAGAAATGCTTAACAGCCTGCAGCGTGAACTCATACACCAATTGGAACGAACGGGTTCCATAGGGCGCACGGGCGTTATCACCAAGGAACAGGTAGTCATACTGGGGCAACACACGGCGTATCTCCCTCAGGATTGACAAGCCGCCAAATCCCGAGTCAAACACACCGATGGGGCCCATTTTCTTGTTTTCCTCCATATATTATATAAATGTAGATGCAAAGTTAATGATTTTTTGTAAAACTACAGGACTTTAAACCCATAAAAGTAAAAACCGCCTAACACTCATAACACTCCTAACCCTCCTATAAAAAAAACATCCTCGACATCAACGTCGGGGATTGCTTAACTAATTAACCTTCTAATACCATTAACATAAACCTTAAACAATTTTTGATTTCGAAATCCAGCAGTCGTCATCACGACGACTGGGATCTCTTTACCTTAAAAAACTAATACCATGAAAACCGATGCAAAGGTATACACTTTATTTCTTTCTACCAAATTTTTTCCACAAAAAACGTCAAAAAAATGACAAAAATCATCATTTTCCCCTTTTTTAGTGACATTTCACCCCGTTTTACTAACCTCGGCCTGTCATTTATCCACCTCCAGCCACCCTACCCTCCCTCCGTTCCTCACCCAAAGCCCCAAAAGAACCTAGCCCTCCCCCACTCCCCTAGAGCCCCTAGAGAACCTAGAGCCTGGAGAACCTAGAGAGCCCTCCCCCGCTAAACAAATACCCAAAAATTTAACTCAAAAAGTGGCGGTGGTTTCGTGGAAATTTTGTAACTTTGTCACGTTATAGTGGCATGCTGTGGCGCCCAACTTCGCGTCACCAGTTTATTATGTTGACAATTAACGATATAACTAATTAATAATAGGTTAACTTTTTCTAAAATTCTTATGAGTAAAGAAAAGAAATTCATGACCTGTGATGGTAACCAGGCTGCTGCCCACATCAGTTACATGTTCACTGAGGTGGCTGCAATCTACCCCATCACTCCGTCATCGACTATGGCCGAGCACGTTGACGAATGGGCTGCGGCTGGTCGCAAAAACATCTTTGGTGAAACAGTTCTCGTACAGGAAATGCAGAGCGAGGCCGGTGCAGCTGGTGCTGTTCACGGTTCTCTCCAGGCTGGTGCGCTCACAACAACTTACACTGCTTCGCAGGGTCTGTTGCTGATGATCCCCAACATGTACAAGATTGCAGGCGAGCTGCTCCCCGGCGTTTTCCACGTTTCGGCTCGTACTCTCGCAAGTCACACTCTCTGTATCTTTGGTGACCACCAGGATGTAATGGCAACTCGTCAAACAGGTTTCGCTATGCTGGCCGAGGGTTCAGTACAGGAGGTTATGGACCTCGCTGCTGTTGCTCACCTCACAGCTATCAAGGGACGCGTGCCCTTCGTGAACTTCTTCGACGGTTTCCGCACTTCACACGAAATCCAGAAGGTTGAGGCTATGGACATGGAAGACCTCCGTCCCCTCCTCGACCAGGAAGCTCTTGCCGATTTCCGCAAGCGCGCTATGAACCCCGACGCTCCCGTTACACGCGGTACTGCTGAGAACCCCGACGTATTCTTCCAGCACCGCGAGTCTTGCAACGACTTCTACACTGCAGTTCCCGCTCTCGTTGAGGACTACATGAAGAAGATCAACGAGATCACTGGCCGCCAGTATGGCCTGTTCGACTACTACGGAGCTAAGGACGCCGACCGCGTTATCATCGCCATGGGCTCGGTTACCGAGGCCATCCGCGAGGCTATCGACTACCTCACCGAGAAGGGTGAAAAGGTTGGTCTCGTGGCTGTACACCTGTACCGTCCCTTCAGCGCTAAGCACTTCTTGGCTGCTGTTCCCAGCACCGCTAAGCGCATCGCTGTCCTCGACCGCACTAAGGAGCCCGGCGCTAACGGCGAGCCCCTGTACCTCGACGTTAAGGACTGCTTCTACGGTGTGGAGAATGCTCCCGTTATCGTAGGCGGACGTTACGGTCTCGGTTCTAAGGACACCACTCCCGCACAGGTACTCGCAGTTTACGAGAACCTCGCTCTCCCCATGCCCAAGAACCAGTTCACCATTGGTATCGAAGACGACGTCACTTTCAGCTCACTTCCCCAGAAGGAAGAGGTTGCCATGGGCGGCGCCGGCATGTTCCAGGCTAAGTTCTACGGCCTCGGTGCCGACGGTACTGTAGGTGCTAACAAGAACTCTGTAAAGATCATCGGTGAGAACACCGACAAGTATTGCCAGGCTTACTTCTCTTACGACTCTAAGAAGAGCGGCGGTTTCACTTGCTCACACCTCCGTTTCGGTGACGAGCCCATCCGCTCTACTTACCTGGTGACTACCCCCAACTTCGTAGCATGCCACGTTCAGGCTTACCTGCACATGTATGACGTGACTCGCGGTCTGCAGAAGAACGGTACTTTCCTGCTCAACACCGTTTGGGAAGGCGAGCAGCTCGCTAAGAACCTCCCCAACAACGTGAAGAAGTACTTCGCCGAGAACAACATCACCGTGTACTATATCGCCGCTACCAAGATCGCACAGGAGATTGGTCTGGGCAACCGCACCAACACTATCCTCCAGAGCGCATTCTTCCGCATCACCGTGGTTATCCCCGCCGACCTGGCTGTAGAGCAGATGAAGAAGTTCATCGTTAAGTCTTACGGCAAGAAGGGCGAGGACGTTGTCAACAAGAACTATCAGGCTGTTGACCGCGGTGGCGAGTTTAAGAAGCTCGACGTTGATCCCGCATGGGCAAGCCTCACTGTTGAGAACGCTACCAGCGACGATGCTCCCGCATTCGTTAACGACGTGGTTCGTCCCATCAACGCACAGAACGGCGACCTGCTGCCCGTTTCAGCATTCAAGGGCCGCGAGGACGGTACTTGGGATCCCGGTACAGCGGCTTACGAGAAGCGCGGCGTAGCTGCCTTCGTTCCCGTTTGGAAGGCCGAGAACTGTATCCAGTGTAACAAGTGTGCCTACGTTTGTCCTCACGCTGCAATCCGTCCCTTCCTCATGGACGAGGCCGAGGCTGCCGCTTCTCCCTTCAAGGCCGAAGACAAGCTCAAGGCTATCGGCAAGGGCCTCGAAGGCCTCGCATTCGTTCAGGCTGTTGACGTGCTCGACTGTCTGGGTTGCGGCAACTGTGCCGACGTTTGTCCCGGCAAGAAGGGCGTGAAGGCTCTCGAGATGGTTCCCCTCATGGGCCACGAAGAGGACCAGAAACTCTGGGATTACGCTGTTAAGAACGTTACCAGCAAGCAGCACCTCATCGACACCAAGCTCAACGTTAAGAACTCACAGTTCGCTACTCCCTTGTTTGAGTTCTCAGTCGCTTGCTCTGGCTGCGGTGAGACTCCCTACCTCAAGCTCATCTCTCAGCTCTTCGGTGACCGCGAGATGGTTGCCAACGCAACTGGTTGTAGCTCAATCTACTCAGCATCAGTTCCCTCAACTCCCTATCGCGTTAACGAGAAGGGCCACGGTCCCGCTTGGGCTAACTCACTGTTCGAGGACTTCTGCGAGTTCGGTCTGGGTATGACCATCGCCGACGAGAAGATGCGTGCACGCGTGACAGGCTTCGTTCAGGAGACTGCCACCGGCGCTACCGTTGCTCCCGAGGTTAAGGCACTCTACAACGAGTGGCTCGAGAACATGAACAACGGCGCTAAGAGCCACGAGCTCGCCGACAAGATCATGGCT
>JAZQPG010000110.1:0-5793 GCA_045628365.1 Sodaliphilus sp.
TAATAGAACCCACCTTAAATACAATGCAATGGCACATTTCCCGACCGACGGGGCATGTGCCATTGTTGTAACCAGCTTCCATGGAAATGTCTTCATTTTGCTTGCGGAGCAAGCCATTTTCTTAGCGAAGCATCAAATTTAAGATAAAATATTTTCTTTTACCGGACAGCAAAAGTTGTAAAATTTTGACAAATGACCATAAAGGAACGATATAAGGCGGTGCTCGCCCACTTTGCAACCGCCAATCCCAATCCCGAGAGCGAACTCACCTTCAGCAACCCGTTTGAGACGCTGGTGGCAGTGATCCTGTCGGCCCAGTGTACCGACAAGCGCGTCAACCAAGTCACTCCCGCCCTCTTTGCCGCCTACCCCACCCCCGAGGCTATGGCAGCGGCAAGTGTCGAGGATATACTGGAATATGTCAAGAGCGTGTCCTATCCTAACAGCAAAGCGGCACACCTGCAGGCTATGGCGGCAATGCTGGTCGACAAGTTCAACAGCACCGTCCCCTCGACGATGGACGAGCTCACACAGCTGCCCGGCGTGGGACGCAAGACTGCCAACGTAGTCATGGGCGTAGTATTCGGCAAAGCAGCCATAGCCGTCGACACCCACGTGTTCCGCGTGAGCAACCGCCTGGGACTGGCAAGCGGCAAGACACCGCTCGAAGTAGAAAAGGCTCTCACGCGCCACATCCCCGAGCACCTGCGCTACAAGGCGCACCACTGGCTCCTGCTCCACGGCCGCTACGTGTGCAAGTCACAGCGCCCCGACTGCCTCAACTGCCCCATCACCCACCTGTGCAAACACTTTTCTACTTCTATCAGAATTAATAGAACACACCTTTTAAAAAATGGCAAGCAGTAACACCATAGTAAACAACGTGGCAGGGGCCTCTACTGCAGTGCTGATGGTACACGGCATTGCCGAGGCAGCTCACGCCATGAATGAGTTCGTTCCCGTGTTTGAACGACTTGGCTATTCTACTGTGGCAATCACCCTTCCCGGGCACGGCGGAAGCATGAAGGACTTTGCCGGAGCTTCGTTGTCGCTATGGCAGGAAGCAGTCACACAGGCGACCGATAAGCTCAGGAGCAACTACGACCACATTATTTTATTAGGGCGCTCAATGGGAGCATTGCTAGTGCTCAATGAGAGTGTGCGATGCAGCGAGAAGATACAGGCAGTTATCGCTATAGCTACCCCTCTCAAAGTCAAAGTAACATGCAAAGCCATCACAAACAACATCAAGATAGGGTTTAAGGTCAAGACCACCTCGCCCGACGTGTTGTCGATGATTGACAAAATGGGAGTGGAACAAGGTAACTGGTGGCAATATGCCGCATGGCTGCCACGCATTGCCGACTTATTCAGACTCATCTCCATCACCAGGCATCAGTTGCCGGCAATCACAGTCCCCGTGCTAGCGATCCATTGCCAACACGACGAATTAGTTTCCCCAAAGAGCCTAACTATGCTGCAGCAATGCCTCACCAGCGCCACAGCAATCACCTTACACACAAGCAGCCACTTCCACTTCTCCCCCACCGATTTCACAACCCTCCAACAATCAATCCACCAACTACCCCTCCAAGCCCAAAACACAACAGCCTAAAGAGCCTAGAAGGCGGCTAGTGAGTCTTTAGCTGCAGGCTCAGTTGCAATTATGCCTAAACGCTCAGCAGCACGCTCAGCCGCTTTATAGCATTCCTTCCATGTGCTATTGTATTCAGCGCCATCCATAGCCTCTTTCAATTCCTTCGCTGTGTATCTACCACGTATACGTATATCATTTTCACGTGCCTTTATCTCAGAGTCAATTCTATTATACTCATCAACCGTATATGCATGATTATACTTCTTGATTGCCTCTTTCATTGCAGCAACCAATTCATTTTCAGCGAGAGTTGCACGCGAAGTAATCTTCTGAGTATATCCAGCAATAAAACCAAACTTATTGAATATCGGTGCACGATATTTCATGTTTTCAGGTTTTAAATACTCCTTGGTATCTAATTCTTCGGGAATATAGAATTCAGGTGTAACCTGATTTCCGAATTGATCAGTAAAGCGATTATGCGGATACCATTCATAACCATCTAATCCATAACCAAACGTAAGCGCTAAAGCAGGGAAGACCGAAACAATATAAACGAGAGGCAACAAACTTTCTAAAATGTTTTTTTTAAGACCCCAGCGCAAAAATGCAGCAACAAAAAGTAAGACAACTAGCAATATTGAAGTTATAATTACTGAAATTGTTTCACAACTGCCATCACTCACCCACGATATCAGAAATGTCAACACATAAACAAAAAACGATGCCAATAATGCGAATCCCAGATGTTTCCAAAATTTTTCCATATTACATTAATTACATCCTCACGTCCCCATTGGCTTATTGCTTAAGTAATAAAAAAAAGCGTGGGACGATGTCGCTGTCAATTACTTTCGAGGCATCGCCAAACACCCTTCCCAAAATTGAACAGTCACTCCCCACGCGATGCACTATATATCGACAGCTCACCCGCTTGAGGGGAGTGATATACAAGCATAGCGAAGGCGTCTTGACTGCTTCTATCCCTTGGGAATGAAAATTGGCGATTTTCGAAAGTGGGTATTGAAGCAAAACGCTTTCTAATAATATGTCATCCAAGGTGCGACCTCTGCCGCAACCCTTGAACAAGTGCAAAGTTAATATAATTCTTCCAAAACAACAAGTTTTTTTTGATTTGCAATGCAATTGATTCCTTAGCTATCCAGAAACAAAATCTGTCAACAGTCTTAACATACACAATACAAATGGACGGAAACAAATTATTCAGAATTAAGATAAGTTATCAGCACAACGCATTATGTGCAATAATTTCTCTTAATTCCGAATAATTTCTTGCCGTCCTTTTGTTTAATCGCACTAAGATCCTGCTTGGTTCTATTGCAGGATTGTCTTTTCTAGGTCTAGGAGTTGCTGTTTGGTGGCTACTCCGCCGCGGTAACCGCCTAGCGAGCCATCGCTGGCGATGACGCGGTGGCAGGGGTAGACTATCATCAGGCGGTTGCGATGGCACGCCTGGGCTGCGGCACGGTATCCCTTGGGGCTACCAGCCGCCTGGGCTAGCTGGGCATAGGATGCCGTGGTGCCATAGGGAATTTCGCTCATTGCGCGGAGTACCTTCACCGCGAAATCGCTGCCCGTCACCATGCACGGCAGGTCAAAGCTACGGCGCTCGCCCGCAAAGTACTGCTCCAGTTGCTGACGGCAATGAGCTAGCAACGGTATCTCCTGGGCAACAATCTCCAGCTTGCGTTCCTGAGCCACCTTTGCCAGCATCTGGGGAGCATCGTCGGTGGTAATCAGCGCAATGCCTTCGGTGCATGCGGCCAGGGTGATGACTCCGACAGGAGTCTCCATCGTGGTGTAACACAACTGCCCCGCATAGGCCGGCGCGATGTTCAGCTCGGCGGCACGGCTCATCATGAAGGGATAGGCCTGGGCATAGCTGTTGGCAATGGCTCCGTCGAGGATGGCATCCTTGATGGCGTCCTTGATCTGACCCACTTCGCGCGAAGGTTCCAATCCGAATGTAACCATCACTTCCTCTCCGTCGACAGGTGGCTGGAAGTTGCGCACACGGTCTTTCTCCTCGATGTCAACCAGTTTGCGTTTCACCAGGTCAAAGTTTTCCCGGAACCGTTTCACCTTCTCCTGGTTCTTGCTGGTGATGTCGGCCTTGCACAGTGTCATCAGGTCGTCGATGTCATCGCCGGCGTCAAAGAGCAGACGACGCACGGCCGAGTCGGTCACGCCGTCCTCGACCAACGCGATGGGACGCATGTGCAGCCCCACCAGCTTTTTCACATATTTCATGTGCTCGTTAAGCGGCAGGCGCATGCGGCCAAACACTTTGGGCACCATTTTCTCGCCTATGAAGTTGTGGTTGTGGAATGTCCAGCCCAGCTGGTTATCCCAGCGCTTGGTAGCGGGTTTGCCTATGTCGTGCATCACCGCTGCCCATCGCAGCCACTCGCTGGTCGACGCGGTTGCCACGTTGTCTAGCACCTGCATGGTGTGCAGGAAGTTGTCCTTGTGCGACCGGCCGTGGCTGTTGTCAACGCCCTTGAGCGCAGCAAGCTCGGGGAAGATGAGCGGCAGCAGGCGGCACTCGTCCAGCAGCATGACGCCTCGTGACGGTTGCGGGGAGCGCACTATCTTCCTCAGTTCCTCGGCAATGCGTTCGCGGGTGATTATCTTGATGCGATTAGCATTGCGCTGTATAGCCTTAAGTGTCTCGGGATAGATGTCAAACCCCAGCTGGGTGGCAAACCTCACGGCGCGCATCATGCGCAACGGGTCGTCACTGAAGGTGACGTCGGGATCAAGCGGGGTGCGTATGATGCGGCGCTCCAGGTCGCCCGTCCCGTCAAAGGGGTCGAGCAACTTGCCGTAGGTGTCCTTGTTGAGCGAGATCGCCATGGCGTTGATGGTGAAGTCGCGGCGCAGCTGGTCGTCTTGCAGCGTGCCGTCCTCCACGATGGGATTGCGCGACTCGCGGCGATAACTCTCCTTGCGGGCGCCCACAAACTCCAGTTCCATGCCATCGCGCGTCTTCACCTGTGCCGTGCCATAGGTCTTGAACACTGCCAGCGTGGCCTTGCCTTTGCCCAGCGCATGGGCCACGGCCTTAGCAACCTCGATGCCGCTCCCCACGGTCACGAAGTCCATGTCCTTGCTGGGACGCTGCAGCAGCAGGTCGCGCACATATCCGCCCACGATGTAGCACTCGCGGTGCATCCCGTCGGCCACGTCGCCCACGAGGTGCAGCACGGGCTGCTCCACGTGTTGTTTTATCTTGTCAGTATTGATTTCCATAACTATTTTTTCCAAGTGCAAAGGTACTACAATTATCGCTAATTACGAAATTAATGGTCAGCGAGAGGCGTCATTTACCCCCTAAAAAGTTATTTTAACTAAATAATTGCGGCAAATATTTTGTAGAATATAAAACAAGTGCTATCTTTGCATAGAAATTAGACCCAACCAACTGGCATTACATGCAATTCTTACGTTTAAAAGTGATTGGGTCCTTGACATCAAGTGAGTTTGCACGGCTCAATCACACAGCGTTTTCAGCAACATTTTCATTTACAGCATTTAACTTGACAGGTAGCATTTACAACTCCATGCAACCATCATAACACTAGCTGGCAAACCGGTGTGAAACACTTGGCTGTCACACAAGTATGAGAAAATTTATTTAATAAGCAAAAGAAATGCTCACGTGTTAGAGTGTGGACTGTCCCCATGCACAGCACAGGCAACGGGCAACAGTGCAGCGTGACGCATCACTATGCAACAAAGAACACAATTTTATATTATAATAATATGTATAACATTAATGAATTGAATTCCATGAGTGAGGAGCAACTGCGCGACCTCGCTAAATCTATGGGACTGAAAAAAGTTGATGCTACCCCAAAGGGGGACCTCGTGTTCCAGGTGCTAGACCAGCAGGCTATAGCCGAGGCTAGCTCCGAACCCGAGCCTGCGCCCAAGAAGCGCGCAACTCGTCGCAAAGCCGACTCCGAGGCCAAGCCGGCCAAGGAAGCCAAGGACAAAAAGGAAGCCAAGGAATCTAAAGAGACTAGGGCAACCAAGACAACCAAGACAACCAAGAAAAAAGAAAAAGCCGAGGCTAAAGATATAACTGAAGAGGCTCCCAAGGCCGAAACTCCCAAGAAAAAACGCGGACGCCCTGCAAAGGCTGCCAAGGCAGCCGAGGAACAACCCGCGAC
>JAZQPG010000111.1:0-6989 GCA_045628365.1 Sodaliphilus sp.
TTATAGGTGTCTTATGGATTCATATCTCGAATGGAATCCAAAATAGGAACCGCCGTATGCCGAACGGCACGTACGGTGGTGTGAGAGGTCGGAAAACGAAAGTAGGAAGAAAACTACTTCGTTTTCCTCCTACTCGATTCACCAACCATGAAAATCAAAAATCGGGGCTGGTTCTTTATGATTCCGAAAAAAATCACTATCTTTGTATTGCTTAAAATGACTAAAATATGAAAAAGACAATTACCACCCTCGTGTTGTGCCTGGCGTGCGCGCTGGCGGCGATGGCACAGCAACCCAAGTATGTGTTCTATTTCATCGGTGATGGAATGGGATTTAACCAGATCAACGTCACCGAGCTGTACCTGGCGAGCCTCAAGGGGAACATCGGCATCGAGCACCTCGCATTTGCCGACCTGCCTTACACCACGTTTGCCAACTCGTTCTCGGCCAGCAGCGACGTCACCGACTCGGCTGCGGCAGGCACCGCGTTGGCTACAGGCAACAAGACCAACAACAGCATGCTGGGCGTCACCCCCGACAACGTGGCGGTGAACAGCATCGCCCTCTGGGCCAAGAACAGCGGCAAGAAGGTGGGAATATGCACCACGGTGAACATCGACGACGCCACTCCCGCGGCGTTCTATGCCCACCAGTCAAACCGCGGCTCGTACAACGCCATCGGACGCGAGCTCGCGGCGTCGGGCTATGACTACTTTGCCGGCTCCGACTTCCGCCGTCCCAAGGGTGACGATGGCACCGACCTGCACCAGCTGTGTGCCGACCAGGGCTACACCTGGGCCTACGGCTACGACGAGGGTAAGGCGAAGTGTAAGGACGCCAGCAAGCTCATCATGGTGCAGCGCAAGGATGCTAAGCGCGACATCCCCTACGCCATTGACCGTGACGCCAATGACCTGACCCTGCCCCAGATCGTGGAGGTGGGCATCAGTTCGCTCATGAAGGGCAACAAGAACGGTTTCTTCTTCATGGTAGAGGGCGGAGCCATCGACCATGCGTGCCACGGCCGTGACGCCGCCACCGTGATCAAGGAGACCATCGACTTTGACGAGTCGATCAAGCTGGCGCTCGACTTCTACAAGCAGCACCCCAAAGAGACACTCATCATCGTCACTGCCGACCACGAGACCGGCGGCATGGTTCCCGGCAACGGCCACTACTCGCTCAACCTGCAGGCCCTGCAGTACCAGACCTGCAGCACCGACCGCGTTACCGAGAAGCTGACTATCCTCAAGAAGAACCGCATGCGCAAGACCTGGGAAGACATCAAGAACGTGCTCAGCGAGAGTTACGGCCTGTTCACCGACGTGCCCGTGGAGTGGCGCGACGAGGTGACCCTGTTCGAGGCCTACGAGGCTGCCTTCAACGGCGATGCCAAGGAGGAGAACTGGTATAGCGTCAACTCGGCGCTGGCATCCAAGGCCCGTGACCTGCTCAACAAGACCGCAGGCGTGTCGTGGGCCAGTGGCTCACACTCGGGCGGCCACGTGCCCGTGTTTGCCATCGGCGTGGGCGCCGAGCAGTTCCATGGCCGCATGGACAACACCCAGCTCCCCGAGGTGATCAACCGCATAGCCAAGTACAAGAAGTAACCGTTCCCATCCCGGGGAACAACTGCTCCCCCGCGAATTATCGATCTGTCGAAATATCGAAATATCGAAAAATATCAAATCCACCCTAGAGGCAAGTATCCTCTAGGGTGGATTGTTTTACGTGTGGGCAGATGGCACGTGCCGCCTTGGCGCCTCACTTGGGGACGGAGCGACGTGTGTGATGGAGGGGAAAGGGAGGTGGAGAAAAACGGGGGTTATTGCTTGTTGTGCTTGGTGAGCCACATGAGCGGAGTCTCGCCGGTCGCTTCCTTGAACTTGTGGTTGAGGGCCGAGGCGTCCTTGTAGCCGCATTCGCCCGCCACCACTTCCTGTGTGGCGGTGGGGTGCTCCATGAGGTATCGCTTCACGGCCTCGACACGATAGTTGTTGAGCAGCGTGCGGAACGGCACGCCGAAGTGGCTGCTGATGAACGGAGACAGTGTCTTGGCGCTCACGCCCATGCGCTCGGCAAGCATGTCGAGGTTGAGGCTGTCCTCGCGATAGATGTTCTCTTTCTCGAAGAGCTGCAGTAGGCGTTGTTCCATCATGCGGGTGCGGTTAGACACACGCGCTGACTTTCCCGGTGTGTCGTCGGCCTGTGCAACGGGATCCTCGGTGATGCCACCCGAAGGTGCTTCGGCATGAACCACGGTTGTTTCAACAGAGGGTTCCCCGTGGTCATTGGGTGCTTCATCGTCATCGACATTGTCGACCATGATATTCGAGAGGTGGTGCAATGACACCTCTCTGCGTTGACCGTCAAAGAATTCGACGAAGCTTATCAAATGGAGAAACGTGGCCAACCCGATGGACGTGAATGCTCCCAGCACAGGATGGTTAAAGACAAACGTGCGCCCCATTGCCGTGAGGGGCAAAAGCACCAGAATCATGGCGAAGAATAGCACGGCGATGACTCGGGTAGGTGTTGACGGGCGCTTCTTGAAGAAGAAACGAAACGTGTCGCCGGCCCGGTAGCCCCCATGCCTGAGCAGCATCACACACTGGGAAACCAGCATCAGCATGAAAACCAGTGCCAGCACATTGAGCAATGGACCCCCAAAGAGGTTGAGCAATATCATGGGGCCGGTTTGAAACTCGGGTGCCACAGTGTGCGTCTTGTCATACACCTCGGCCATGCGGGCAACACGGTCATATCCCTCAAGGTAATACATGAGGTTGACCACCACACCCTCTACCAGCGCGGGAATGCCCAGTAGCAGGTGGGCGAGTTTAAGTCTGGTACCGGGTTTGTGCAAGTGCAGGTACAGCACTGACATGGCCAGCAAAACACCAACCGAGGGAGTGCCCACGCTGTCGATCTTGACCATGTCCAGATAGTTGGTTGCTGGCGAAATGTATAGCGCCAGTGCCGCAAAGTACACGATCCCAACGCCCAGCATCCACATGAGCAGGGTCTGGCGCTGAGTGCGTGATTTAAACATGAAAGTAAAAAACCACAACAGCGATACCAAGCATGGCAAGAAGAAAACTATCTGTAGTAACATGTAGACAAAATTAGATAAAATTTCTCAAACACAGGAGTTTTTATTGTAAATTTCGCCCAAAAAGGGTGTATTTTTACAATAATTGGCATCTTTTTGCAAGAAATTGTGGAAATTTCTTCTTTTTTGACAATGCCCGTTAAGGACGTCCTTTCTACCTTTGCGCCACAAAAAAACAGTTCAACCGACCAAAAACGAGAGTTATGAAAAAGGAAGAAATTTCATTTAGGATTGCTTGCTTAACGCGACACATGATTTTGGCAGCTATTATCGCGGCAGTCCTGCTCACGGTTTTGGTTGCTCTGGGATGCTGATTCGGCACCCGCAGGAAAAAAAGAGAGTTCACCGGGTGCGTGATTCTCCTATGGAAAGTTAATAAAAAATAAACTCTACTGATATGGATAAACATTTTGAGTCTACACGTTGCCTTGTGTGCCACGATGCACCTTGCACGGCAGCTTGCCCCCGCGGCAACGATCCTGCCCGCGGCGTGCGTGCACACAAGTTTGAGAATAACTACTGCGTTGGCATGTTCCTCAACGAGGACATGTGTGCCGACTGTGATGCGCCCTGCGAGAAGGCGTGTATCCACCCCGACTTCCCCATCCGCATCAAGGAGATGGCCGAGGGTGTTCCTGCCAAGAAGGTTACAGACCTGCCGTCGCTCGAGATGGACTTTTGCGGCGTGCGCTGCGAGAATCCTTTCTTCTTGGGCTCGTCGGTGATTGCCAGCAGCTATGAGATGATTGCCAAGGCTTTCAAGATGGGCTGGGCAGGCGTCATGTACAAGACGATCACGTTTGGCGACATCGAGGAGGTATCTCCCCGCTTTGACCAGGTGGGCAAGGAAGGTACGCCGTTCATCGGTTTCCGCAACATGGAGCAGCTTTCGGTCCACACCCCCGAGGAAGACTTCGCCATCATGTCGCGCCTAAAGAAGGAATTCCCCACTAAGGTGATTGTAGCTTCAATCATGGGCCGCAACGACGACGAGTGGGCACAGCTGGCACGCATGGCCCAGGAGGCTGGATGCGACATGATAGAGTGCAACTTCTCGTGCCCCCACATGGCCGAGAAAGGCCGCGGCAGCGACGTGGGCCAGAAACCCGAACTGGTGCGCCACCTCACCGAGGTGGTAAGGGCTGCTACAAGTCTTCCCGTCATCGCCAAGATGACACCCAATATCACCCACATCGAGGAACCTGCCATCGCAGCTGTCGAGGGCGGTGCCGATGCCATCGCGGCAATCAACACCATCAAGAGCGTGACGCTGAAGCGCCGCTCGGAGGTTGCCGGCAAGGCTACAATCTCGGGTTACAGCGGCAAGGCGGTGAAGCCCATTGCACAGCGCTTCATCCTCGACATGCGCAAGGACGAGCAGCTCAAGGACGTGCCCATCAGCGGCATTGGCGGCATCGAGACATGGCGCGACGCCCTCCAGTACATCGTGCTGGGATGCAACAACGTGCAGGTGTGCACCGCCGTGATGCAATATGGCTACCGCATCATCGACGACCTGATCCTCGGTTTGCAGGACTGGATGCAGCGCGAAGGCATCAAGACGCTGGAGGAGGTGCGCGGACGTGCCCTCGACCAGTTTGTCGCCACCGACCACCTGGACCGCTCCACTTACGTGCTGCCGCGCATCGACCGCGACAAGTGCACCGGCTGCGGACGCTGCTACGTGTCGTGCTACGACGGCGGCCACCAGGCCATCTCGTTCGACCCCGAGACCCGCGTGCCTCGCATCATTGGCCGCAACTGCGTGGGCTGCCACCTGTGCATGCTGGTGTGCCCCAGTGGCGCCATGCTGCCCACTAACCGCATCCCGGTGAAGAAGAACCGTTAAGGCAGGTTCCATTAATTCTGAAAATACTTTATTAATTAAGTCCTCCTATGGAGAGATCAACAACAAAATTACGGAATAACATTACTAACATGAGAAAGAAGGTATTTATTGCAGCCGCAATGTTGGCTGCGGCTTTTACTGCAAGCGCTCAGGACTATGAGGCTCCGTCTAATGAGGTATCGGTAAGTGTAGGCTATGCCACACACCCTCACGTGGCGCTTACATTTGGTGACGCCTTTGGCGGAATAATCGATGGTGACGCCAGTCCCGAGAACAGCTTAGGCTCGTATGGCTTGACCTACATGCACAACTTCAACAACCGTTTTGGCGTGGGTGCAACTACATCTTACGAGTATATCTACAAGAACGCCAAGGACGGCAAGAAATACAGCGAGAACTTTTTTACTGTTATGCCCACAGCAAGGGCTTATTGGTTCCGTCACAACAAGTTCGGCATGTACTCTCGCCTCGCTGCGGGTGTTGCCCTCAACTGCTCTAAAGGCTACGTGAAAGGTACGGGCGAGGAAAAGACCCAGACCGATGTGCTCTTTGGTTTCCACCTGGCCCCTGTGAGCATGGAGTTCGGAAGCAACAAGGTGAGCGGTTTCCTGGAGCTGGGCTGGGGTTACCAGGGTGTTGTGAACGCAGGTGTCAAGTTTGGCTTCTAAGCGCTGTTGGCCACCTTATCACGATAAAGACCGAAACAATACATCCTCCAGAAATTAAAATAATGAAAAAGATACTGTTGATATTGTCTCTGGCTCTTACAGCCGCTCTCATGGCTAATGCACAGGAGAAAAACTACATGAATGTGCACCAGCCCAACGGCGAGGACAAGAGTTTTGAGGTGACCCCCGACCTTAAGGTGACATGGGGTGCTAAGACCGAGAAAGAAGAGAACAAGGAAGATGGACACCGATATGTTGACCTGGGCTTGACATCTGGACTGAGATGGGCTGCCTGCAACATCGGTGCCGAGGAGCCTTGGGACTATGGCCACTACTTCTGTTGGGGCGAGATGGGAGTGAAAGATGATTACTCTCTTGCCAACTATGCCTACAAGGACAACCCCACCGAGTTGCCCCAGGACAAGGACGTAGCCCACCTGAGCTGGCGCGGATACTGGCGCATGCCCACGCGTGTAGATTTTAAGGAGCTCATGGAGGAATGCACCTGGACATTCGAGCGCAACTATCACGGCACCCACGGCTATGTGGTGACAGGTCCTAACGGAAACTCCATTTTCCTTCCTGCCGGCGGACTGCGCAATGGCCTCAACTTGGTCCTGGACAATGAATATGGATATTTCTGGTCGTCATCGATCATCAATCAGGACCATACCCGTGGATGGATCTTGAGATACAACAATGCCACCATTGACAGGGTTGACGAGCTGCGTCACTGTGGATTACCCGTCCGTCCTGTTTTACCCAAACACGAATAATAAAATAATATAAATAAAAAGTTTAAAGACATGATTAAGAAATTATTACCAATGGCACTGCTCACAGTGGCCATGGGAGCCTGGGCGCAGAGCCAGACTACCACAAAAATGTATGTACAGTCACCAGATGGCACAACACAAGTATTTACTGTAGCTGCCGACTCTAGGGTTACATGGGTACAGGAAGAGCATGAGTACGTTGACCTGGGACTTCCCTCTGGCACAATGTGGGCTACCTGCAATGTAGGAGCCACAGAACCTACTGAACCCGGTGATCTCTTTGGCTGGGGCGAGACTTCTCCCCACTACACCTCAATCACCTATAAACCCGAGTTTAAGATTGAGTGGAAAAAAGCCATGCAATTTGGCTACAGTGCTGAAACTTATTGGAACGCTATCAAGGGAGATGATGGCCAGTATCATGATCAACATGAATGGAGTGATCTTCCTTATGACAAAGAGACCTTGCTCTTGAAGCCAGAATATGACGCTGCCCACGTTAACTGCGGCGGTGAGTGGCGTATACCCACCCTCGACGAAATGCAGGAGTTGATGGACAACTGCTACTGGTCATATATGGAAGA
>JAZQPG010000112.1:0-9239 GCA_045628365.1 Sodaliphilus sp.
GGACTACGCGTTCTATCCCATTGTCATTGCTGATAGCAGGGCACCACGAGATGGTAGATTTATTGAAAGGATTGGTTCTTATAACCCTAACACTAATCCTGCTACAATAAGTTTAAATTTCGAACGCGCTCTCTATTGGGTGAACGTAGGCGCTATTCCTACTGACACAGTTCGTAACATTCTTTCTCGCGAAGGCGTTATGCTGATGAAGCATCTCCAGGGCGGCGTAAAGAAGGGCGCTTTTGATCAGGCTGAGGCTGAGCGTCGTTTCAACGCTTGGGAGGCTGAGAAGGCTGCAAAGCTTGAGAATGTTAAGAACCAGGAGCGTGGGGCAAAGAAAGCCAACGCAAAGCAGGCTCTTGAAGAGGAAGCAAAGAAGAATGCTGCAAAGGCTGAGGCCGATGCTAAGAAGAAAGCTGAGATCGCTGCCGCTAAGGCTGCTGCTGAGGCTGAGGCCGCTGCTGCTGCAGCTGCTGAGAACGAGGCAGAGGCTCCCGCAGAGGAAGCTGCTGAGGCTTAATTCTCATTCGTCTATCACACTAAAAAGACACCGGTCCCCTATCAAAGGGAATCGGTGTCTTTTAATGTGGTAGTCGTAGGCTGTGTTTAGGAGTTGTTTCGGCTCAGTCGAAAAAAGGTGGGGGAGTTTATTGACATTTGCAAGAATATTTCAAAAAAGTTCGCCATTAAAAAGTTACCTATCTTATTATATAACAAGTGGTTAAGCCGCTTTTTTGTGGCGAAACTTTTGTGGTCATGTACCCCAAGTCTTGATGGTTGAACGTGGCATGTTCAGGAATCGTTGCGTTAGACCCGCTGCGGGCAACGTTAACCCACCACAGGGACAGGGAGTTCATGTACTTGGGCTCAGTAGAAAAAAGCTGTGGGAGAGGGTTGTCACCTCCAGCTTAAATTTTACATAGCCGACGAAGTTCTCCGTGCCTCGATAGGAGAACCTCTGAAAACGTAAGCAACTTAATTACCGGCGACCATGGATTATGATGGTGTTTTAAACCCTCTATCGAGGAGAGCGGTAGGGCTTCGTCCCATTGTTCTAACCCCGCACGTTCTCCAGTCGCTGCGCTCCTTGCGCACGTACGGGGTTATTAGCCAAACCGAGGTTTGGCGTAGCGTACCTTGCGGCACGCTGTTACAATTACTTACGCTTTTTCCTCCCTTCCCCTGCTTTTTTCGACTGAGCCTGTACTTGCCGTCATCGATTGTCACGCGGATGCCTGTAGCCGACGAGATGGCCGAGAACAGTGCAACTGTCTCGAATTCCCGGGGACAGTTGGTACTTGCAGTCACCTCAGTGATGAGTTCTTGGATGTACTGTGGAAGACCTTGAACGGGTAGTTCCATTCGAGGATGCGGCGTGTGTGGCTCAGTGTGTAAACACTGTGCTTAAATAGTTGGGTTTTCCATGATTGTTGTGTTGTTAAACGGTTGTTTTGCTCAAATGCGGTGCAAAGGTAATACCACAATCAGCACATTCCGTACATTAACGAGCAACTGCTTTGATTATCAGCCGTTTAGCAATATTCCGACAGATGGAGAGTCGCATTTTTTTTAAAAAAGTTCGCCACAAAAAATCAGCTTAACATACAGTATAATAGCGAGATACGACACTTTTTAGTGGCGAACTTTTTTGGTTTTCTCTCCCGATAAACACCGTTCTCACCACTCGTTAACATTATTTTGCTTTTCATTTTTCTCTCGTGACCATTCTGCGATGAGGATTCTCCCGCGCAGAAATTTTCTGCGCGGGAATTATACAAAAATAGTATTGTGTCGGTATTTACTGGGGGTAATGGGCCTGGGCTAGGCACTCGGCGCAGCGCTCGCCGTCGATGGCGCTCGACACGATGCCTCCGGCATATCCTGCCCCCTCGCCACAGGGGTATAGTCCCTGGATGGTGATGTGGCTCAGTGTCTCTTTGTCGCGGGGAATGCGCACGGGCGATGATGTGCGTGTCTCCACTCCTATCACGATAGCATCATTGGTGAGGAAGCCGCGGCGGGTGCGGTCAAACTGCTTGAAGCCTTTGCGCAGGCGGTTGGAGATGAACGGGGGCAACCACTGGTCCAGTCTTGACGACTGTAGTCCGGCAGGGAATGATGATGGGGGGAAGAGCTTGGAAGGCTTGCCCTCGACAAAGTCCTTCATGCGTTGTGCTCCAGCCACCTGACTGTTACCTGCCTGTTCAAATGCCACGTGCTCCAAGTCTTCTTGGAAACGCATCATCATCAGTTCGTCGGTATTCTGGTATTTGGCAGGTAAGTCCTCGGGATGTATCTCGACCACCATGCCCGAGTTGGCCCAGTAGGTGTTGCGCATGCTTGGAGACATTCCGTTGACCACGAGCTGGCCAGGAGCGCCTGCTGCGGGCACAACTACCCCGCCAGGGCACATACAGAAGGAGTATACGCCCCTGCCATCAACTTGGGTCACAAAACTATACTCGGCTGCGGGCAGGTATTCACCTCGTCCTGCCGGAGAGTGGTACTGCAGCTGGTCGATGATGTGCTGTGGGTGTTCTAGTCTTACCCCTACCGCTATTCCTTTGGGCTCCAAGGTGATGTGCTGGTTGTGGAGCATCTCGTAGACGTCACGTGCCGAGTGGCCTGTTGCCAGTATAACGGGGCCGTTATACGTGTCACCGCTGGCTGTGGTCACGCCAGTGACCTTGTCACCGTCAGTCACTAGGCCCACCACGCGCGTTTGGAAGTGTACCTCTCCTCCACAGTCTATAATGGTGTTGCGCATTGCTTCGATGACATGGGGCAACTTGTCGCTGCCAATGTGGGGATGGGCATCAATCAGGATGTTCTCGCTTGCTCCATGCTGGTGCAGGATGCCCAGGATGCGGTCTACCGAGCCGCGTTTCTTGCTGCGCGTGTAGAGTTTGCCGTCGCTGTAGGCACCTGCCCCACCCTCTCCAAAGCAGTAGTTGCTGTCGGGGTCCACGATGTTCTCGCGCGAGATGCGTGCAACGTCCACGCGGCGGTCCTTCACGTTCTTGCCTCGCTCCAGCACGATGGGTTTGATCCCCAGTTCAATGAGCCGCAGTGCCGCGAACAGTCCACCAGGGCCTGCTCCGACGACAACAGCCTGTCGATCACCGTCCACCTTCTTGTAGCGGATGGGTGCCACGAGGTAGTCCTGCTTCATGGGCTCGTCGATGTAGACGCGCACTGTGAGGTTTACCATCACCTTGCGCTGTCGGGCATCAATGGAACGCTTGAGAATCCGCACGCCCTTTATGCGTGATTTCTCGATGTGTCGCTCGCTGGCGATATAGTGTGCAATGGCGTCCTGAGAGTGCGCCGTGCGGGCATTTACCCTGAGTTGTAGTTGCTCAATCATGTCTGTTAAAATATTTTCAGTACAAAATTACTGATTTTTTGGGTATTTCGTTGTACCTTTGCAAAGTTTTTCACTTCATAACACTAAATGATGACCGAATTTAAAGGAGTATTATTCGATTTAGACGGTGTGATACTTGACACCGAAGGAATTTACACGCGTTTCTGGGATGCCGTGGAAGAACGTTATCCCACCCACATACCTAATTTCTCAAGTGTGATCAAAGGTTCAAACCTGTATGAGATCCTTCATGACCACTATGCCGATGAGCAAACCCGCCAACTGGTTACTGAGATGCTTGATGAGTTCCAGCGCGACATGAGGTATGAATACTTTGCCGGTGTAGAGAACTTCATTTCCGAACTCAATGTCGCCGGTATCCCTGCATGCATCGTGACCAGCAGTGATCAGAAAAAGATGGATGCCGTTTATGCCCAGCATCCCGATTTCAAGCAGCACTTCGCCGGTATTGTCACTGGCGAGATGGTGAAGAATGCCAAACCCGATCCCGAGTGTTTCCTGCTTGGTGCTAAGATGATTAACTGCGCTCCCGAGGAATGCCTCATCTTTGAGGACTCTATCAAGGGGCTCAAGGCTGCTCGTGCCGCCGGAGGCGTTGTCGTGGGACTCCCCACCACCAATGCTGCCGAAGTGGTGGCGCAGTATGCCAATGTTGTACTGGACTCGTTTGAATCACTCACTGTTGCCAAACTCAAGACTCTGTTATGAAGTTCACTCTGATGGTCGTGGGAAAGACCGCCACCGGTTACCTGAAGCAGGGAATAGACGAGTACACGAAGCGTTTGTCCCACTACGTCTCGTTTGACATCCAGCACATTGCCGATCTCAAAAACACCAAGAAACTGACCGAGGCCCAGCAAAAGCAGGCCGAGGGACAGAACATCCTGCAGCGCCTCGAGACGAGCGACTTCGTGGTATTGCTCGATGAACACGGCAAGGAGTACACGTCGATGGACTTCTCGGCCTACGTGCAGAAACGCATGTCGAGCGGTGCTAGACGCGTGGTGTTTGTGGTGGGCGGTCCTTACGGGTTCTCCCCCGATGTGTATTCCCGTGCCAATGACAAGTTGTCGCTTAGCAAGATGACATTTTCCCATGAGATGATACGTCTCATCTTCACCGAGCAGCTCTATAGGGCCTGCACGATACTCAATCACGAGCCTTATCACCACGAGTGATCCGAGTTGGCACTATTATTGCAATTATAAATGAGTAATAACAATATATCATTTATTTAATGGATAAATTTTTTGACGATATCAATAACGGGGCAAGCGACTCAGCGTCGACACATGTGATGCCCATTATCACTGAAATACACCACACTAAGGACGATAAGCCCGAGGTCGACGAGGATGGCAAAATGGTTGTCCCCGTGCTCGCTTTGCGCGATATGGTTCTCTTCCCTGGCATGACTATGCCGGTGGCCGTTGGGCGCGACAAGTCGCTTAAACTGGTTCGGGAGGCATCAAAAAAGCAACTGCGCATTGCTGTTGTCTGCCAAATTGACCGACACGTTGAAGATCCAGGACAAAAAGACCTGTACTCCGTTGGTACACTTGCCGAGATTATCAAGGTTATCGAACTGCCTGATGGGTCGGTTAACGCGATACTTCAGGGACGCAATGCTATAGGACTGGAGGAGATTGTAGAGGAGACCCCCTACCTCAAAGGCCGTTGCCACATGGTGAGTTCGATAAAACCTGCCGGGCGCGATACCGAGTTCAAGGTCCTCGTGTCGTCGATAACCGAGATTACATTTGAAATGCTTGGCAACATGGGCGAGAGCGGACGAGACCTTGCCTTTGCCATGAAGAATATAGACAACTCGTTATACCTGATTAACTTCTTGGCTACAAACGTACAGTTTGACCCGGAGAAGAAACAGGAGATGCTCGAGGAACGCAACCTCAAGAAGCGTGGTTACCTGCTGTATGCCAACCTGCGTAAGGAAGCACAGCTCGTGGAACTCAAGGCCGATATCCAGTCGCGCACCCGTGAGGATATCTCGCAACAACAGCGTGAACACTTCCTGCAACAGCAAATCAGAACCATCCAGGAAGAACTGGGTGCTGTGGGTAACGATGACCTTGACGTTTTGGAGCAGCGTGCATCCAAGAAGGTGTGGCCCGACAAGGTTGATGCTGTTTTCCGTAAAGAACTGCGCAAACTCGAGCGCCTTAACCCACAGTCTCCCGACTATGCTGTGCAGTTTGCCTATCTTGATAACTTCCTCAACTTGCCCTGGCTCCACTACAGCGAGGATAACTTTGATTTGAACAAGGTTGAGAAGAAACTCAATAAAGACCACTATGGTCTCGACGACGTCAAAGACCGTATTCTTGAACACCTCTCAGTGCTCAAACTGCGCGGTGACCTCAAGGCTCCCATCATTTGCCTCTACGGACCTCCGGGAGTGGGCAAGACATCACTTGGCCGCTCGGTAGCCGAGGCGCTTAACCGCAAGTACGCACGCATCTCGCTGGGTGGTCTCCATGACGAGGCCGAGATACGCGGTCACCGCCGCACCTACATCGGTGCTATGCCCGGTCGCATCATTGATGCAATGATCAAGAGCGGAACATCTAACCCGGTTATCGTGCTTGACGAGATTGACAAGGTGGGAAAGGACTATAAGGGTGATCCCTCAAACGCACTGCTTGAGGTGCTTGACCCTGAGCAGAACGATAAGTTCCATGACAACTACATTGACGTTGACTATGACCTGTCCAAGGTCTTGTTCATAGCCACAGCTAACTCCTTGTCTACCATTAGCCAGCCGCTGCTCGACCGCATGGAGATAATCGAGATTAGCGGTTACATCCATGAGGAGAAGATGGAGATTGCTAAGCGTCATCTCATTCCCAAGCAGATGGAGCTCAGTGGCATTGACCGCAAGGAACTTAAGTTCAGCAAGCCCGCCGTGGCAGCCATTATCAGCGACTACACCCGCGAGAGTGGTGTGCGTGACCTGGAGAAGAAGTTCTCCAAGGTGCTCCGCAAGGTGGCACGCCTCAAGGCCTCAGGCCGTGAGTGTCCCTCTACCATCAAGCCCGAGATGCTAGCCGAATACTTAGGGCCAAAGACCAGTTCCCACGACATGTATGAAGGCAATGACTTTGCCGGCGTGGTGACCGGACTGGCGTGGACCCAGGTTGGCGGCGAGGTGCTCTTCATCGAATCGTCGCTGTCTAAGGGTAAGGGTGAGAAACTTACCCTCACTGGTAACCTTGGCGACGTGATGAAGGAATCTGCTGTGATTGCTATGCAGTATATCAAGGCCCATTGTGATATGCTGGGCATTGATCCCGAAGTGTTCACCAAGTATAACGTTCATGTTCATGTGCCAGAGGGAGCAGTTCCCAAGGATGGACCCTCGGCAGGCGTTACCATGGTGACATCGCTCGCGTCTACCTTCACTCAGCGCAAGGTGCGCAGCCATCTTGCCATGACTGGAGAGATCACGCTGCGTGGCAAGGTACTTCCCGTGGGCGGTATCAAGGAGAAAATCCTTGCTGCTAAGCGTGCCGGTATCACCGATATCATGTTGTGCAAGGAAAACCGCAAGCACATCGAGGATATCAACGAGATATATCTCAAGGGGCTTACGTTCCACTATGTGGACACCATCAAGGATGTACTTGACTTCGCTCTCCTCGACGAGAAGGTAAAGGACACTATTGAATTATGATGTCCGAGCCGAAGACTATTTAATTCTAAATGGATTTATATAGCTTTATAGGTCCGGAGGGAAATACCCTCCGGATTTTTTTTCATTGGCTATCAATAACGTTCTACGTCTATTTGTTGATGTAATTTTGCAAAATAAAGAAAAATAGTTGTATCTTTGCAATTGAAATCCATTATTAATATGCATATTATGAGAAAACTGTTTTTGCTCTTCGCTGTTCTGTGTGCTGTGTGTACACAAATGAACGCGCAGATAATCAAGGGCGACATGAACGACGACCTCCACCTTGACGTGGCCGACATCAACGAACTCATCAGTACCGTCCTGGGCAAGCAGGCGGAGCAGTATGTGAATGACTCTTTTGCCGCTAATGCAATTGTCGCAGGCACATGGTATGAGAGTCCGACTAAGATGTTTACCCTCCTTGCCAACGGATCCACCAATTATCCTAATGCGGTGCGGTTCAAGTACATTCCCGGCAATCGCTGCATCGTGTTTATTGACAAACGAGGCATGATAAGCGAAATACTCAATTTGGTCTCATTGCAAGACGGGGTAATGGTTGTGAACCCCTTTGGGACCGATGAACAAAAAAAATACACATCCCAGCCTATTCAATATGTCTCATCCATAACGATATCGCCATCAACCCTACGCATGATAATAGGCGAGCAGAAGACGCTTACCGCAACCGTTTCACCCGCAGATGCCACCAATAAAAAAGTCACATGGACGGTCGAAAAGCCCGAGGTGGCACGATTGGTTAACAATGTGGTGTATGCTGTTTCAAGCGGCGAAGCCATCATCACCTGCTCGGCTACCGATGACAGCGGTGTGAAGGCAACCTGCAAGGTCGAGGTTGACGTCAAGCACGAGTATGTTGACCTGGGGCTCCCCGGCGGTGTGCTGTGGGCCACCTGCAACATAGGTGCCGACAAGCCAGAGGCCACGGGCAAATATTTCGCTTGGGGCGAGAAAAAGGGCTACGCCAAGTACGAAGGCCACACGTTCAGCTGGACCAATTATGACTTGTGCAACGGTTCTTCAACAACGATGACTAAATACTGTGGAAATCCCAATTACGGCAAATGTGACTACATTACCGAACTGGTCGCTGGTGACGATGCTGCCACCGTCAACTGGGGCTCGGGCTGGCGCATGCCCACCTACCAGGAGATCTGTGACCTTTACAACCCCAAGTATACCACCAGCGAGTGGGTGACAGTGAACGGAGTGAAATGTCGCAAGGTAACGAGCAAGAGCAATAACAAATACATCATCTTGCCTGCCACGGGCTATATCAACGGCACTGAATTAATCAACGAGAGTAGTCACGGCTATTACTGGACGCGCACGCTATTCCAGTATGCTCACAGCGCGGCATATTATCTGGATGTCACTTCGGGATATATGGAATGGAACGGCAACGAACGTTTCTACGGACAATGCATTCGTCCTGTGCGTGTGACGCCATAACGGATTTAGCGCCTTCCACCATAAAAAGCTATTAAGTAAGTTTAATACAACAATAAGACAATATATATAATATGAAAAAAATATTTTTGCTCTTAGTCCTGCTGTTTGGTGTGTGTGCACAGGTAAGCGCGCAGGCTATCAAGGGCGACATGAACGACGACTATAATCTTGATGTGTCCGACATCAACGAACTCATAAGCACCGTCCTGGGCCGACAGATGGCTACACACATCGACGGCATGGGAAACGAGAACTATAATGTGATTGTTGCAGGCACATGGTATGATACACCGGCTAAGAAGTTTGTTCTCAATGCCGATGGCACTACCGATTATCCCTACGCAAAAACCTTCAAGTATATCCCTGGTTTTCGCTGCATCCTGTTTTTTGATGAGCAAGGCAAACCCTGTGGTGTTTTCAATGACGTTTCGCTGAAAGACGGGATACTGGTTATGACTCCATTCAGAACCGATGTGCCCATAAGGTTTACCTCCAGTCCCGTACAGCTTGTCACATCTATCACGCTGTCGTCATCGGCAATGTACATGTCGCGAGGCGAAGAGCGAAGACTCACTGCAACCGTTTTGCCGGAGAATGCCAGCAACAAGAAAGTCACTTGGTCGGTCGATAACCCCGGTGTGGCACGTGTGGCAAACAATGTGGTGTATGCGGTTGCCGACGGTG
>JAZQPG010000113.1:0-3331 GCA_045628365.1 Sodaliphilus sp.
GGAACTCCTTCTCTATCGCCAGGAAGTCTTCTAGGTAGAACACTTCGCTCAACGAGCGAGCGCCGTAGAAGTAATGCATCTCGCGGTCGCGTGTATTCAGGGTGCGTGTCATGTGCATGATTTGTGCACGCAAGGGGGCCATACCGGCGCCGCCGCCCACCCATATCATCTCTTTCTTTGAGTCGAAGATGGGATGGAAGTCGCCGTAGGGGCCACTCATTATCACCTTGTCGCCTGGTTTCAGTGTGAAGATATAGCTAGATGCTATGCCGGGCATCACATCCTGGAATCCCACCTCGGGTTTCGGTTTGAAGGGTGGGGTAGCGATGCGCACTGTGAGCATGAATCGGTCGCCCTCGGCAGGATAGTTGGCCATTGAGTAGGCACGTATTGTGGGCTCGGTATTCTTGCATTTGAGCGAGAACATGTTGTATTGTTCCCATGTGGGCAGGTACTCGCCCAGCGACTCTTTGTCGATGTCCTTGTCATAGTCCATCTCATACTCGGGGATGCGTATCTGTGCATAGGAGCCGGGGATGAAGTCCATGTGCTCGCCAGGAGGCAGGGCCACGATAAACTCTTTGATGAACGATGAAACGAGGTTGTTGCTCACCACCGTGCACTCATATTCTTTCACGCTGAGCACTGATGCGGGCAACTCTAATGACATGTTGTCTTTCACTTTGACTTGGCATCCCAGTCGCCAGTGTTCTTGTTGCTCTTTGCGGCTGAAGTGCACTGTCTCGGTGGGCAGTATCTCGCCGCCACCCTCGGTCACCTTGCATCGGCACTGGCCGCAACTGCCCTTGCCGCCACATGCGCTTGACAGCATCACGCCCTCGCTTTGCAATGCGGTGAGAAGCGACGAACCAGTGTTTACTTCTAGCTCTTTTGTTCCGTCATTGATGTTGATTTTCACTTTTCCGCTAGCCACGAGGAAGTGACGTGCCACGAGCAGCAGTATCACCAAGAACATCGTGAGCGCTAGAAATATCACAGCACTTGACATGACTGTGAGTCCTGTAGTATCAATCAGTATCATAGTTGTAATTACAATTTAATGCCCAGGAAACTCATGAATGCTATGCCCATGAGACCAGTAATGATGAATGTGATGCCCACACCGCGCAAGGGCTTGGGCACGTTGCTGTAAGCAATCTTTTCGCGTATGGCTGCCAGTCCCACGATGGCGAGCAGCCAGCCTATGCCCGAACCAGCGCCATAGACTGTGGCTGTGAGTGCCGAGCCAAAGTCACGCTGCTGCATGAACAAGGCACCGCCCAGGATGGCGCAGTTCACAGCGATGAGCGGAAGGAAGATTCCCAGCGAGGCATAGAGCGACGGTGAGAATTTCTCAACAGCCATCTCCACGAGTTGGGTGGCACTGGCTATCACTGCGATAAACATAATCAGACCCAAGAAACTCAAATCTACATCCTTGTAGCCCTCGCCCAGCCATGCCAGCGCTCCAGGTTGAAGCACGTAGGTGTTGAGCAAGTAGTTGAGCGGCAGGGTTACGATAAGCATGAAGGTAACCGCTACGCCTAGGCCAAACGCCGTCTTCACATTCTTGGACACTGCCAGATAAGAGCACATGCCCAGGAAGTAGGCAAATATCATGTTGTCGATGAATATCGACTTGATAAACAAATTAAGTTCTTCCATTGTTCTATTCTAGTTAGCGGTTTTACTTTTCTTGTAATTCGGCATTGCGCGAACGGTGAACCCAGATGATGCAAGCCAGTGTGATCAATGCCATGGGGGGAAGGATCATGAGGCCGTTGTTCTCATATCCATGTTCATAGCACCATTGGGGAACTACCTGGAATCCAAGCAATGTGCCTGATCCGAGAAGTTCGCGGAAGAATGCCACAATGGCGAGCACGATGGTGTAGCCCAGACCGTTGCCCACTCCGTCAAGGAACGATGGCCAGGGACGATTGTTCAAAGCAAATGCCTCAAGACGGCCCATCAAGATACAGTTGGTGATGATGAGGCCCACAAACACAGAGAGCTGCTTGCTCACGTCATAACTGAAAGCTATGAGGAACTGCTGCACGATGATCACAAGTGCTGCCACAACTACCAGTTGCACGATGATGCGTATGGTGGTGGGGATGGTCTTGCGCATCAATGAGATGATCACATTGCTGAAAGCAAGCACCACGATTACCGACAGACCCATCACCAGGGCTGGGCCCAGGTTGGCTGTAACGGCAAGTGCCGAGCAGATACCTAATATCTGTACCAATACAGGGTTTTCCTGCGACAGCGGGTTGAATAACGCTGATTTGTTCTTTTTAGATATCATATTCTTCTATTACTCTTCTTTTACGTCTTTGTTAGTACTCTCTGTTGTCTTTTCCTCGGAAATGCCTCCCAGAAACTTCTTGTAGGGTTCAAGACACTTTGCCAGCATGTCGCTCACGCCGCGGCTGGTGATGGTGGCGCCTGTGATAGCATCTACATAGTCGCCGCCGTTGCTGGGTTTCTGTCCTTTCTTTACTACCTCTACGCTCTTGAACGCGCCTTCCTTGATGAGTTGTTTGCTGTTGAACTTGTCCTGGAACTCTTGCTCGGTGATGCGTGCGCCCAGGCCCGGAGTCTCGCTTTGGTGCGAGAAATTGGTGCCATAGACGGTGTTGCCATCATCGTTGAGTGCTACATAGCCCCAGATGGGACCCCACAGGCCGGCGCCATACACGGGTATCACATATTTTGTGGTACCGTCGTCCATCTTGGCTTCAAACATGGGCAGCTTGCGCTTGTCGGCTTCGAGTTTCATGTTGGCTGCCATATCCACATCGAAGGCTGCTCCGCGCTCTTGTGCCTTGGGGTGGCCAGCCTCGTCGGTTTCGTCAGCAAGGATATCGGCAACGATGTATTTCTCATATTTTTCTTTCACGTCGGCGTCGTTGTCACAGGTGACGTGCAGTGCGCTCAAGATTTGCTTGCGCTTGTCATTGGCGATGTTCTCGTCCTGCATGGGCTTGAGTGTCATGTAGATCACGGCGAGCACAGCTCCCACAAGCACCACCAGGATTGATGAGTACACGATTTGATAAATGTTGCTGTTTTTATTCATAGTCATGTCCTCCTTTCGTTATTTGGTTTTAGTGCGACCCAGTCGGCGCTTGATGTTAAACGATACCACGCAGTGGTCGATGAGCGGCGCAAACGCGTTCATCAGCAGCACTGCGAGCATTGCACCCTCGGGGTAACCGCTGTTATACACGCGTATCAGTATTGCTATCACGCCTATCAGGAAACCATAGATGTATTGTTCTGCATTGGTGCGTGCTCCTGTCACGGGGTCGGTTGCCATGAATAC
>JAZQPG010000114.1:0-2459 GCA_045628365.1 Sodaliphilus sp.
GGACATGGGCAGTGGTAAGACTGGTATCGACTTCCTGGCTCCTTACATCCAGAGCACATACGATAACACCACATTCTCGTGCGCAGTTCCCGTGACATTCAGCGGCAGCGGCCTCAATGCCTATTATGTAACCAGCGGCACAGGCAACACTCTCAACACCAGCGCAATTACCAATATTGCAGCAGGTACCGGCGTTATAGTAACTGGAATCGAAAACAATAAAGTCTATCGCTTGCCCCGCATAGAAAGCGGCAGCAACCCGGTTCGCAACTTACTGGTGGGCGTTCCCGGCACCAAGGTTGATGTATATAGCGTGGACGGTGGTTACATCTGGAACACCGACAGTAAAAAATTCACCTGCCCAGGCCACAGCGGCAACTATGCACTCTCGGGCACCAGTTACCTCAAGGTCCCCAGCTCACAGCAAAGCGGCTACAATGAGTACTACCTCAACCTGTGGCCCGCACCCAACAAGAAGGGCGACGTGAACGGTGACGGCGTAGTGGACATCGACGATGCCAACATCCTCATCGACATCATCCTGGGCAAGGATAACGCGAGCAAGTACAGTGGCCGCGCCGACGTGAACAAGGATAGCAGCATCGACATCGACGACCTCAACGCCGAGCTAGACATCCTGCTGGGGAAATAGAAGCCTCTCCCCCAACCCCTCTCCTTCAGAGAGGGGAGAAAAAAGCCTATGTGGCCTATGTGGCTTATGTAGCCTATCCCCCTAGAGAGCCTAGAAAGCCTATCCCCATAGAAAGCCTAGAAAAGAAACCTATATAATATTCAATGATATGAAAATAAAAAATCTATTTAAACTGGTTGCGTGTGGTGCAATGCTTTGCAGCAGTGCCGCAGCGCATGCCGACCTCTTGGTTCAAGAGAACTTTGACTACACAGCCACCTCGCTCTACAAGCAGGGACCTTGGCTGCAGTATGGAACCCAGACCGGCGGTGACGTGGCCCTCGTCGACGGTGCACTCACCTACCCCGGCTATCAGGCCGAGGCTGTGGGCAAGGCAGCCTTGGTCAACAACTACTCCAGCGGACAGGACGTGATGATTCCTTTTGCTACCGACCCCATCACCAGCGGTTCCATCTATGTGTCGGCACTGGTCAACGTGCAGAGCGTGACCGATGACCCCGTTTATTTCATGAACTTTGTGTCGGTAGGGTCTTCTGGTTTGCAAGATCAGAGGACAGCCAGCGAGATTGGTCGCCTCTATGTGGGCACCGGCTCGACCGACGGCAAGTTCAAGTTCAAGATTTCACGCAACTCTAACTCTCAGTTAGAGGTAACCAGCAAGGAGTTTGACCTGGGCACCACCTATCTCGTTGTGTTCCAGTACCAGTTTGTCGAGGGCACCAAGAACGACATCGTGCGCCTATGGGTCAACCCCACCGACGTGAGCAGCGGCGCTCCCAAGGCCGATGCCGCCATCCTCGACATGACCACCCACACCAGTGCCGACGGCACGCGCATGCAGGCTGTGGAACTGCGCCAGGGCAGCAGCGCCACTTACACCGGACCGCAGGTGAAGGTTGACGCCATGCGCATTGCCGACACCTGGACCGACATCTTCGACATCACTCCCGTCGATGCTCCCGAACTCACCGTGACTCCGTCACAGGTGTTCACCGACGATGCAGCGCCCATGGGACAGAGCACCACGTTTGCCACCTTCAATGTGGTTTACAAGAACATGCCCGCCGCCACACAGGTGTACCTCACCGGCGCCAACGCCAACCAGTACTCGCTCAGTGCCACCACAATCCCCGCGGGCGACGGCACTGCCGAGGTGACCGTCAGCTACAATCCCACGGCAATAGGCAAGCACACCGCGCGCATCAACTTTGAGACTACCCCCAGCACGCTCAACTGCGGCTACAACTTCACCGCGATGGCCTATGACCCCGACAACATGCCGTCGATCACCGTCAACGCCGCCTCGCTCACCGAGTTCCGCTGCAAGGCCGGCGAGACCGTGCAGCAGACGTTCACCGTCACCACTGCCAACATGCCCGACTATGGCAAGGCAGCGATGAGCGGACTGGGCAAGGGTGCGTTTATCATCAACAACACCATGCTGCTCAAGAATGGCAACGCGCAGTTCACCGTCACCTTCAAGCCCAATAACGCAGGCACTTACAAGGAGACAATCACCTTCACCGGCGTCAAGGCCGAAACCCGCATACTCGAGCTCACCGGCGTGGCTACCGACAACAGCGAACCCGAGGGCGATGCCGAGGGCGACCGACTCCCCCTGAGCAACGTCAAGCCTTACACCTACCTCAACGAGACGTTTGACGGAGCAGTTATCAAAAGAAAAACATTATCAAAAGCACGACAATAAAGACTATTGATTAATAGCAAATTGTGCTACCTACTTTATAAAATGGCTTTTGATAATGTCTAAAGTTAAAACTTATAATTCTTAAGCAAATTCAGTATT
>JAZQPG010000115.1:0-11529 GCA_045628365.1 Sodaliphilus sp.
AAAAGAGAGCCCGGCATCTACGGCAACCAAGGCTTCGAGCCTTACCTGAAGGAACTGCAGGAACGCTACCCAGAGATTGAGTTCAGCTACTACCAGAGCAACCACGAAGGCGGACTCATCGACAAGATTCACGAGGTGGGCTTCACCTTCGACGGAATCGTGCTGAACGCCGGTGCATACACCCATACCAGCGTAGCCCTGCACGATGCCCTGAAGGCTGTGCCATGCCCTGCCATCGAGGTGCATATCAGCAACGTACACCAGCGCGAGGAGTTCCGTCACAAGAGCTTCATCAGTGCGGCATGCAAGGGCGTCATCTGCGGCTTCGGCCTGGACAGTTATCGACTGGCAGTGGAAGCATTGAAGGCCTGAGCGGTGAAAGCTCCCTCCACCCCCGAGAGGGAATAAGAACAGTGAAAATTGTCATAATAGCGAAAAACATTGGAACTGGACGAATACATACTGGAGCATATAGACGAGGAAGGGGACTACCTCCATGCCCTGTGGCGTGACACGCAGTTGCGCTTGGCATACGGTCAGATGGCCAGCGGCCACCTGCAGGGTCGCCTGCTGAAGATGCTCGTGCGCATGGTCAACCCGCAGCTCGTGCTCGAGCTGGGCACCTACAGCGGCTACTCGGCGCTGTGCATGGCCGAGGGACTACTGCGCCCCGACGCCGCCATCCACACCATTGAGATCGAAGACGAGCTCGAGGACTTCCTGCGCGAGCACTTCGCACAGTCGCCCGTGGGCAACCGCGTGAATCTTCACATCGGCGACGCCACCCGCGTGCTCGGCGAGATCGACGGCGACTTTGACCTTGCATTCATCGACGCCAACAAGCGCGACTATGTGGAGTACTACAACCTGGTGCTGCCGCGCATCAAGCCCGGCGGCTTCATCATCGCCGACAACACCCTGTGGGACGGCAAGGTGGTGGACTGGGGCAAACACCTTGACGCACAGACCAAGGGCATCCTCGACTTCAACGACCTAGTTGCAAGCGACCCGCGCGTGGAGGTGGTGATCATCCCCCTGCGCGACGGTCTCACCATCATCAGGAAGAAATAGGCCACAGGGGGTTAGCGACAGGAAGCCTTAATCAGTGTCTCCCACGGAGGCACGGCGGCCACAGAGAGAAATAGATAATCTGTGATATCTGCGCAATCTGTAGTTTATTTAGACTGAAGTACAAAAGGGGAGAAAAAAACCTGTGTCCTCTGTGCCTCTGTGGGGGATATCGTTTTTTCGTCATTCGTTTTTCGTCATTCGTGAAAAAAGTCGTACCTTTGTACAAAATTTTAAAACACTTATAAGATTTGGAAAGTACACGATTACAAAAGATTGCACGACTCGTGCAGAAAGAATTGAGTGAGATATTCCGCCTCGAGACCGCCAAGATGGGCGGCGTGCTGGTGAGCGTTAGTTCGGTTAGGGTTTCTCCCGACCTGAGCATCGCACGCGTGCACCTGAGCATCTTCCCCAGCGACCGCGCCGAGGAGCTCATCAAGAACATCAACGCCAACGAGAAGAGGATACGCTACGACCTCGCGGGCCGCGTGCGCTACCAGATGCGCAAATGCCCCGAGCTCACATTCTTCATCGACGACTCGCTCGACTACATCGAGCACATCGATTCACTGCTCCACCCCGAGCAGTAAGGGGTTATCGGTTATTGGTTATTGGTTAAACCTTTAAACCCTTAAACTTTTAAAGAACAATGAACTGGACATTATCAGTCGCATGGCGCTACCTGGTGTCGAAAAAGGCACACAACGCGGTCAACATCATTTCCATCGTCTCGGTACTGGGTGTGATGGTGACCACGGCTGCGCTCGTGTGCGTACTGAGTGTGTTCAACGGATTCCGCGGCATGATCATGGGCCGCCTGGCGATGCTCGACCCTGAGGTTGCTGTCACCGCCACCACCGGCAAAGCCATGGAACATGGCGACAGCGTCCTGCAGGCCGTCACCGCCATACCCGGCGTGCAGGCAGCGGTGCCCGTCATCGAGGACCAGGCCCTGGCAATCTTTGCCGACTACCAGATGCCCGTGCGCCTCAAGGGCGTACCCGATGCCTACTCGTCGGTCAACAGCATGGACAGCCTCATCATCGACGGCGAGTTCAGGCTGAAGGACGACGTGTCGCCCTATGCCGTGCTGGGCGTGGGCCCGGCGATGGCATTGCACGTGAGGCCCGGCTACCTGCGCATGGTTCAGCTCTACGCCCCGCAACGCCAGGGACGCGTCAACATCGCCAACCCCATGGGGGCGTTCCGCAACGACTCGCTGTTTTGTTCCGGCGTGTTCCAGCTGCAGCAAAACAGCTATGACGCCGACCTCATCTACGTGCCCCTGGAGATGGCCCGCAAGCTCTTTGACTACCCCACCCAGGCCACCCAGGTCGAGATCAAGCTAGCACCCGGTGCCAACGAGCAGTCCGTGATGCAAGCCATTGAAAAAGCCCTGGGCCCCGGCTACACGGTCAAGAACCGCCTCATGCAGCAGGCCATGGCCTACAAGATGGTCAACATCGAGAAGTGGATGGCATTCCTGCTGCTCGCCTTCATACTTGTCATCGCGTCGTTTAACGTGATAAGCACCCTGTGCCTGCTCATCATCGAGAAGGACCGCAGCATCGCCACCTTCCAGAGCATGGGCGCCAACGCCAGCCAGGTGACCCGCATCTTTGTCACCGAGGGATGGCTCATCTCGCTCGTGGGTGCCGTCACCGGCATCGTGCTGGGCCTGATACTGTGCCTGTGCCAGCAGCAATTCGGCTGGATCACCCTGGGCGTGGACCCGTCCACAGCCATCATCACCGCCTACCCCATCGAGGTGCAGTGGACCGATGTCATCATCGTGTTCCTCCTCGTGGCCGCCGTGGGGCTGCTCACCTCGCTGTTCACCTCCCTGACCATGCGCCGCCGCCTCGCCCGCTAAAAACCATCCCCCCATCCTAAACATCACCACCTCCATCTCACCACCCCCATCAGTCTTTGTTGCCCCACCGGCGAAGGGGCCTAAAGCACGCACATCTCGAGGGGTAAATAATATAATTATTTAGGGTTTGACGACCGTTTGCCGCAAAAACGGGTGCAGACGGGCGTTTTTCGGTGCCTGTTTCTTCGTCTTTCGTCAAATTTGTAGTATCTTTGCAGTTTGAAGCGCCGCGTACTGTGCGGAGCACATCGACAAAGACAATGAAAGAAGAACAAAATAACAAAGCAGCCGAGAAACAAATCATCTCGCAGGCCGCAAATGAGGAGTACAAGTATGGTTTCGTGACCGACATTGAGACCAACGTCATCCCCAAGGGCCTCAACGAGGACGTGGTGAGGAAAATCTCGGCACTCAAGAACGAACCCGAGTGGCTGCTCGACATGCGCCTCAAGGCCTTTGCCCACTGGCTCACGCTCAAGCAACCCACCTGGGGACACATCGACATGCCCGAGATCAACTTCCAGGACATCAGCTACTATGCCGCGCCCCGCAAGCAGGCCGAGGGCGGGAACGGAGAGATCGACCCCGAGCTCAAGAAGACATTTGACAAGCTGGGCATCCCCCTCGAGGAGCAGATGCGCCTGAGCGGCATGGCCGTTGACGCCGTGATGGACAGCGTGAGCGTCCACACCACCTACCGCGACAAGCTCGCCGAGATGGGGGTGATATTCTGCTCCATCAGCGAGGCCGTCAAGGACTACCCCGACCTGATCAAGAAATACCTGGGCAAGGTGGTACCCTATACCGACAACTTCTATGCGGCACTCAACACAGCCGTGTTCAGCGACGGCTCGTTCGTGTACATCCCCAAGGGAGTGCGCTGTCCCATGGAGCTGTCGACCTACTTCCGCATCAACGCGGCTCAGACGGGCCAGTTTGAGCGCACACTCATCGTGGCCGATGACGACAGCTACGTCTCTTACCTCGAGGGCTGCACCGCCCCCATGCGCGACGAGAACCAGCTGCACGCCGCCATCGTCGAGATCATCGTCGAGGACCGTGCCGAGGTGAAGTACAGCACCGTGCAGAACTGGTATCCCGGCGACAAGGACGGCAACGGCGGCATCTACAACCTGGTGACCAAGCGCGGCCTGTGCCGCGGCGACCACAGCAAGCTGTCGTGGACCCAGGTGGAGACCGGCAGCGCCATCACGTGGAAGTACCCCAGCTGCATCCTCAAGGGCGACAACTCGGTGGGCGAGTTCTACAGCGTGGCGCTCACCCGCAACTACCAGCAGGCCGACACCGGCACCAAGATGATTCACCTGGGCAAGAACTCAAGAAGCACCATCGTGAGCAAGGGCATCAGCGCCGGCCACAGCCAGAACAGCTACCGCGGCATGGTCAAGGTTGCCCCCAAGGCCACCGGCTGCCGCAACTACACCCAGTGTGACAGCCTGCTGCTGAGCGACACCAGCGGTGCCCACACCTTCCCCGTCATCGAGGTAGGCAACGACTCGTCGGTAGTGGAGCACGAGGCAACCACCAGCAAGATCAACGAGGACCAGATCTTCTATTGCAACCAGCGAGGCATCAGTACCGAGGACGCCGTGGGACTCATCGTCAACGGATATGCCAAGGAAGTGATGGCCAAGCTGCCCATGGAGTTTGCCGTCGAAGCCCAAAAGCTCCTCAGCGTCTCCCTGGAAGGCTCCATCGGCTAACCGATTTTGACACAAAATTTTTCCATCGAAATATCGATCCATCGAGTTATAGAATCATCGAAATATCGAAAGAACATAAAGAACTAACAAATATATGTTACAGATAAAGAATCTTCATGCCTCTATTGAAGGCAAGGAAATATTGAAGGGTGTGAACCTTACCGTTAAACCCGGCGAGGTACACGCCATCATGGGCCCCAACGGCTCGGGCAAGAGCACACTGAGCTCGGTGCTCACTGGGCACCCCGCATTCACCGTCACCGACGGCGAGGTGACATTCGGCGGCAAGGACCTGCTGGCACTCTCTCCCGAGGACCGCGCCCACGAGGGTCTGTTCCTCAGCTTCCAGTACCCCGTTGAGATTCCCGGCGTGTCAATGGTCAACTTCATGCGCGCCGCCATCAACGAGAAGCGCAAGTACTATGGCCAGGACCCCCTCAGCGCCAGCGACTTCCTTAAGCTCATGCGCGAAAAACGCGCCATCGTGGAGCTTGACAACAAGCTCGCGTCGCGATCGGTCAACGAGGGATTCTCGGGCGGTGAGAAGAAGCGCAACGAGATTTTCCAGATGGCTATGCTCGAGCCCAAGCTGAGCATCCTCGACGAGACCGACAGCGGCCTTGACATCGACGCACTGCGCATCGTGGCCAGCGGCGTGAACACGCTCAAGAACGAGAACAACGCCACCATCGTCATCACCCACTACCAGCGCCTGCTCGACTACATCAAGCCCGACTTCGTGCACGTGCTGTACAAGGGACGCATCGTGATGAGCGCCGGCCCCGAGCTGGCTCTCGAACTCGAGGAGAAGGGATATGACTGGATCAAGGCCCAGGTTGACGAAGAATAAACCCCAAAGTAGCAGAAATGAACGCATTACAACAATACATAGACCTCTTCAAGGACAACCGCCCCACTATTGAGAACGGCTCACCCGCTGTGCTCAACGCCCAGCGCGACGCTGCCCTCAAGGCCCTGGAGGCGGCGCGACTGCCCCGCAAGGGCAGCGAGGACTATGAGGCGACCGACCTCGAGGCAGTCTTTGCCCCCGACTACGGCATGAACCTCACGCGCATCGCCTTCACCGGCGACGCCGCCGAGAGCTTCCGCTGTGACGTCCCCAACATGAGCACCTGCCTGTACATGTGCTTCAACGACACCATCGTGCCCGGCCCCAACGCCGTGCGCAACGCCGGCGGTGTCATCGTGGAGACGTTCAGGGACGCCGAGGCCAACCATCCCGACGTGCTGGCACGCTACGGCACGCTCGCTTCGCTCGATGACCCCACGGTAGCCCTCAACACGCTGCTGGCCCAGGACGGCCTGCTGGTGTACGTGCCGCGCGGTGTCATCGCCGAGCGCCCCATCCAGCTGGTCAATATCTTCAACACCACCCAGCCCGTCATGGCCGTGCGCCGCATCCTCGTGGTGCTGGAACAGGGCGCCCAGGCACGCTTGCTGGTGTGTGACCACACCCAGAACAAGGACACCAGCTACCTGTCGTCACAGGTGGTTGAGGTCATTGCCGGGGAGGACGCCGTGTTTGACTACTACGACCTGGAGGAAAGCAGCCCCGCCACCAGCCGCGTGTCATCAATCTATGCCAGCCAGGCCGCTGGCAGCAACGTGCTCATCAACGGCATCACGCTCACCAACGGCTTCACACGCAACAACTACCGCGTCACCGTGGACGGCGAACACGCCGAGACCACTCTGCTGGGCATGACTATCGCCGGCGACGAGCAGCACGTGGACACCCACACCATCATCAGCCACAACGCTCCGCGATGTGTCAGCAACGAGATGTTCAAGTATGTGTTGGGCGACAAGGCCGTAGGAGCATTCGCGGGCAAGATCCTCGTCAAGGAGGGATGTCCCCGCGTCGAGGCCTACCAGGGCAACCGCAACCTGTGTGCATCGCCCGAGGCACGCATGTACACCAAGCCCCAGCTCGAGATTTACACCGACGACGTGAAGTGCTCACACGGCACCACCATCGGCCAGCTCGACCAGGAAGCGCTCTACTACATGCGCACCCGCGGCATCAGCGCCGATGAGGCACGCCGACTGCTGATGCAGGCCTTCATGAGCGATGTGATCGACGGCGTGCGCCTTGACGTGCTGCGCGACCGCCTGCACTACCTCGTGGAGAAACGCTTCAACGGCACCCTCGCCTCGTGCTCATCGTGCCAGGAGGCTTGTAAAGGGTTAAAAGGTTAAGAAGTTAATGGGTTAATGGAATGGGTTAACCCGCCATCCCGGAAAGCCCGGAGCATCCGGAATAGCCGGCATTTCCCGGCAAAACAACTGATCACACCATTGGATATGAATATTGAAGAGATAAGAAAGGAGTTTCCCGTCCTGGGACGCGAGGTCAACGGCAAACCGCTGGTCTACATGGACAACGCTGCCACGGCACTCACGCCGCAGCCCGTCATTGACGCCATCGACGACATGCACCGCAACCACAAGGCCAACGTGCACCGTGGCGTCCACACCCTCTCGCAGGAAGCCACCGACATGGTCGAGGCCACTCGCGAGAAGATGCGCCAGTGGATCAACGCCGCCTCAACACGCGAGGTGATCTTCACCGCCGGCACCACCGCCGGCATCAACCTCGTGGCATCGTCGATGGGCGAGACCATGTTCAACGGCGACGAGGTGATTGTCACCGAGATGGAGCACCACAGCAACATCGTGCCCTGGCAACTGCTGGGACAGCGCAAGCGCATCAGGCTGCGCGTGGTGCCCGTCAAGGACGACGGCACGCTCGACCTCGAGGCCTATGAGGACCTCTTCGGCGACAGCACGCGCTTCGTGTCGATAACCCACATGAGCAACGTGCTGGGAACCATCAACCCCGTGAAGCGCATGATCGAGATCGCCCACAGCCACGGCGTGCCCGTGCTCGTGGACGGCGCACAGGCCGCCCCGCACATGGCGGTCGACATGCAGGACCTTGACTGTGACTTCTATGCCATGTCGTGCCACAAGATGTATGGCCCCACCGGCATGGGCGTGCTCTACGGTAAGCAGCGCTGGCTCGAGCGCATGGTCCCCTACCAGGGCGGCGGAGAGATGATCTCGACCGTGTCGTTCAAGAACACCACCTTTGCCGAGCTACCCTTCAAGTTCGAGGCCGGCACGCCCAACTACGTGGCCATCGCAGCCATGGGAGCCGCGCTCGACTACCTGCAGGCCCTGGGCATGGACAACATCGCCGCCCGCGAGAAGGAACTGCTCGACTATGCCACAGCAAGGCTCATGGAGGTGCCCGGAATGCACATCTACGGCACCGCACCCGGCAAGGGCGCCGTGATCTCCTTCCTCGTCAACGATATCAACAGCTACGACATGGGGCTGCTGCTCGACAAACTCGGGTTTGCCGTGCGCACCGGTCACCACTGCGCCCAGCCGCTCATGGAGCGCTTCGGCGTCACCGGCATGGTGAGGGCATCGCTCTCGTTCTATAACACCCGCGACGAGATCGACCGCCTGGCCGAGGCCGTGAAACGCGTTAGTTCAATGTTTTAAAACCCTGTAAAATATTTTATCATGAAATTCTATGCTTTTATCAATGGCGAGCAGCGCGGTCCCTATACCATCGACCAGCTCGCCGCACTGGAGATAACACCCGACACCGACGTGTGGACTAAGGGGATGGACGACTGGATGCCGGCCGGAGACGTGCCCGAGCTCACCGACCTGCTGGAGCATCTCGAGGGACGGAGACACCACGCTCCCGAACCCGAACCACGCACCTACAACACCCCGCGCGACAATGCCCGCGACAACGGCAAGCGACGCGGCGGATGCCTCATGTGGTCCATACTCACCACCATCGTGGTGCTGGCGGTGCTCATCATCACCGTCCCCACGCGCCGCGAGCACGTGGACACCGTCAAGGACGTGGCCCACGAGTGGATAGCGCTCACCATCAACCAGACAACAGGCGGCACCTCGGTGCTGGGCGAAGCAGCCAAGTGGGTGGGCAACAGCGGTGCCGACCTTATCATCGACAAGATGTTTGCCTATGACAACTACTTCGTGTGCTCAGTGGGCAGTTTCAACCTGGGCACCCACAAGAAGCGCGTGTCGCTGGGCATCCTGGGCCACGTGTTCACCGTCGACACCGACGACCTGTGCGACCTGCTCAAGGAGAACATCACCCCGCCACAACAGGCCGAGGAGACCACCGACCTCGCCCCTGACATCAACGACTCGGAACCGCTCCCCATCTATCCCGAGCGCACACAGCCCGAGGATGCACCCGAGGGCGACAAGAATGCCTCGGCCGACAAGGACGACCCCACCAAGCCAGCCCGCGACCTCATCGACACCCTGGCCACCCAAGCCAAGCGCGAGGCCGTGAAAGCCGCCAAGGAATGGGCCAAGAAGAAGATAGACGAGATGTAACCCCATCAAGAAAACACCCTCGTCCCCACCCCCTAGCATCTCTAGAAAATCCAGACAACCTAGAGAACCTAAAAAGCCTAGAGAGCTTAGAGAACCTAGAAAGCTTAGAGAGCTTAGAGACCTAGAAAGCTTAGAGAGCCTAGAGAACTTAGAGAGCCTTGCCCTCTAAAAACCTGCCGCCAGCCTTGCGCACAGCGGCATGTCCGTCCTGTTGCTATAAATAAGGTGTTTTTTAAGGTTTTTTATCTAGTTACAACCACTTTTTTTGGCATAAAAATTTTATTATTAGAGGTTTTTTATGTAATTTTGTATGTTTTTGGGCGGCAAGTGTTCGCACTACCTCCCGAAGGCTTAAAAAACAGAAAGAAACTATACTATATATGGCAGAAGATTACAACATCGAAGAACAAGAGGAAAAACAATATTCCGCGTCAAACATCCAGGTGCTTGAAGGCCTTGAGGCCGTGCGCAAGCGCCCGTCAATGTACATCGGCGACACCCACATCAAGGGTCTGCACCACCTCGTGAGCGAGGTTGTGGACAACTCCATCGATGAGGCCCTCGCGGGTTTTTGCGACACCATCAACGTTACCATCGGCGTTGACGAGTCAATCAGCGTGCGAGACAACGGTCGTGGTATCCCCGTCGACGAGCACGAGAAGCTCCACAAGAGCGCCCTCGAGGGCGTCATGACAGTGCTCCATGCCGTCGGCAAGTTTGACAAGGGTTCTTACAAAGTGTCGGGCGGTCTGCACGGCGTGGGTGTGAGCTGCGTTAACGCGCTCAGCGACTACCTGCGCGCCGAGGTGCGCCGTGGCGGCAAGGTGTACATGCAGGAATACTCGATCGGTAAGCCCAAGGGCAACGTGACAGTCATTGGCGACTGCGCCGAGGAAGACCACGGCACCACCGTCACCTTCCACCCCGACGCAACCATCTTCCAGCACACCATCTACGAGTTTGACATCCTGGCCAAGCGCCTGCGCGACCTGGCGTTCCTCAACGCTGGCGTGAAGCTCACACTCACCGACCTGCGCAACCTCGACGAGGAGGGCAACCCCCACACCGAGGAATACTTCAGCCAGACCGGTCTCGACGACTTCGTGCGCTACATCGACGCCAACAAGGAGCCGCTCATCCAGGACGTCATCCACATCACCAACAACAAGGGTGACATCCCCGTGGAGGTTGCTATGACCTACAACACCTCGTTTAACGAGAACATCAACTCATATGTCAACAACATCAACACCATCGAGGGCGGTACACACCTCACCGGTTTCCGCCGCGGCCTGGGCGCCACATTAAAGAAGTATGCCGAGGACAGCCGCATGCTCGAGAAGGTGAAAGTCGAGGTTAAGCCCGAGGACTTCCGCCAGGGCCTCACCGCCGTCGTTTCGGTCAAGGTGCTTGAACCCCAGTTCGAGGGACAGACCAAGACCAAACTCGGTAACACCGAGGCAATTGGCGCCGTCGAGGTAAGTGTGCGCGAAGCACACAAGAACTACCTCGAGGAGCACCCCAACCAGGCCAAGGCCATCGTGGAGAAAATCATCCTCGCAGCCACCGCACGCCACGCAGCCGAGAACGCACGCCTCAAGGTGCAGCGCAAGTCACCCCTTGCAGGTGGCGGCCTGCCCGGCAAGCTCACCGACTGCTCGTCAAAGGATCCCGCGCTCACCGAGCTGTTCATCGTCGAGGGAGACTCGGCGGGTGGATCGGCCAAGCAAGGCCGTGACCGCCAGTTCCAGGCAATCCTCCCCCTGCGCGGTAAGATCCTCAACGTGGAGAAAGCGCTTGAGCACAAGATCTTCGAGAGCGACTCTATCGTGACTCTCTTCCGTGCACTGGGCGTGACCATCGGCACCGAGGAAGACGCCAAGGAGCCCAACCTGACCCGCCTGCGCTACCACAAGATCATCATCATGACCGATGCCGACGTCGACGGTGCTCACATCGCGACATTGCTGATGACATTCTTCTTCCGCCACATCCGTCCCGTCATCGAGAACGGCTACCTCTACATTGCCACACCGCCATTATACAAGGCCACAAAGGGCAACCACGAGGAGTATTGCTGGGACGACATGGGCCTGCGTCGCTTCATCGACACCTATGCCGCAGGCAACGAGGACCAGGTGAAGATTCAGCGTTACAAAGGTCTCGGTGAGATGAACCCCGAGCAACTGTGGGAGACAACCATGGATCCCGAGAAACGCCTGCTCAAACGCGTCAACATCAGCGATGCAGTGGAGGCCGACCGCATCTTCTCAATGCTCATGGGCGAAGAAGTAGAACCCCGCCGCAAGTTCATCGAGGAAAACGCAACCTACGCTGCCCTCGACACCTAATCCGCATCCACCACATGACAATACCGGCATCCATGCCCCTCCCCCCGAGAGGCATGGATGCTTTTTTACCCCCCTCCTCTACCAGCAACTCCCG
>JAZQPG010000116.1:0-3356 GCA_045628365.1 Sodaliphilus sp.
AGCAGAAGGTGCAGTTCATCGCCACGGTGATTCACCGTCCGCAGCTGCTCATCTTTGACGAGCCGTTCTCGGGATTTGACCCGGTGAATGCCGAGCAGCTCAAGCAAGAGATTCTGGCCCTGCGCGACGGCGGCGCGACTATCTTGTTCTCTACCCACAACATGGAGAGCGTGGAGGCCGTGTGCGAGCAAATCACGCTCATCAACCAGTCGAGGGTAGTGCTGCAGGGCAGTGTGGACGAGATACGCCATGCCTACAAGAAGAATATCATCGCCGTGTCGCTTGAGGGCGGACAGGCTCTGCCTGCCAATGATGACCTGTATGCCATCCTGCCCGGCAAGAGCGACAACAAGCGCGAGACGCTCATCAAGCTCAACAGCGGGGTGGGTGTGCGCTCGGCAGTGTCATGGCTCAACGACAACTGCAACCTCACGGGATTCCACGAGGTGCTGCCCAGCATGCATGAGATTTTCATCGAAACGGTTAACCTCACAAAACAGCAGCCACAATGAACAAACTGAAACTTATCGTAGCGCGAGAATACATGTCGATGGTGAAGTCCAAGTCGTTTGTACTCACCACGTTGCTCATGCCGTTGCTCATCCTGGTGTGTGGCGGTGTGCCAGCGCTCATAGGCTATCTTAACGATGCCGGAAGCGACGTTGAGACTGTTGCCGTGATTGACGAGACGGGGAAGTATGCCCAGGCGATACACGACACCGACCTTTACCACTTCGTGGCCCTGCGCGGCGACACTGCAACCAATGCCCGCGAGTTTTACGACAAGAGCGGCGGTGACATCACAGCCGTTGTGGTCATACCCCAGACAGTCGATTCAATTCCCGTGGTGAACGTGTATAGCGAAAGCACTATCAATGCCAATCTCAAGGAAACCATCAACACCGCATTGAGCGACACCATCACTCGTGCGCATGTGGCCTCATACGGCATCGATGGCCTGCAGCAGATAATTGACAACAGCAGGGTGAAAGTCGATGTGCGCAGCGTGAAGTGGAGCAGTGACGGCGAGAGCGAGACATCGACCGAGATGGCAATGGTGCTAGGCATGATGCTGTCGCTGTTCACCTACATGTTTGTGCTCATGAACGGAGCCATGATCATGAATGGCGTGGTCGAGGAGAAGACTAACCGCATCGTGGAGGTGATAGTGAGCTCGTGCAAGCCTTTCCAGCTTATGATGGGCAAGATAGTGGGCATAGGTCTAGTGGGCCTCACCCAGCTTGCCGTGTGGACTGTCCTGCTCATGGTCATGGGCAGCATCATGGGTGTGGTGTTCGGCGTTGACCCGTCGGCAACCGCAATGACGGGCAACCAGGCCGCCCAGATGGCTGCGGGAGTTGACGATGATGTGATGATGGAGGTGATGAAAAGCATCTACAGCATCAACTACATTCCCATCATCTGCTGCTTTGTGCTTTATTTCATAGGCGGCTATGTGCTCTATGCGGCACTGTTTGCTGCATTTGGCTCGGCAGTGGACCAGGCGAGCGACGCCGGTCAGTTCACCACGCCGGTTATCTTTGTGATGATCATTGCCCTCTATGCTGGCATTGCCTGCGTGGGCAACCCCAACGGCCCCATGGCGGTGGCATGCTCGATGATACCATTCACCGCGCCTGTGGTGATGATGGTGAGACTGCCCTTTGAAGTGGCATGGTGGGAGATATTGATTAGCCTTGTGCTTCTCTACGCATCGGCGGCAGGCATCGTGTGGATTGCATCACGCATCTATCGCACCGGCATCCTGCTCTACGGCAAGAAACACACGATCAAAGACGTGATCAAGTGGATAAAGGGGTAGTAAAGGTTTAAGGGTTTAAAAGTTTAAAGGTTTAATCGATGTCTCGATATTTCGAGTTGTCTTCTTGAAACTGTTTTTCGTTTTCGTGAAAATGCGCAAACATTATAGTTTTTCGTTTTCGTGAAAATGCGCAAACATTATAGTTTTTCGTTTTCGTGAAAATGCGTAAGCATTTTAGTATTTCGTTTTTAAAAAGATATGGCAGAGAGTAACTTTATCGACTATGTGAAAATATTTTGCCGCAGCGGCCATGGTGGCGCTGGTTCGGCCCATCTGCACCGTGCCAAGTATGTGCCCAAGGGTGGTCCCGACGGCGGCGACGGCGGCCGTGGTGGACACGTTTACCTCAAGGGTAACCGCAACTTGTGGACGCTCATCCACCTCAAGTACACACGCCACATCCTGGCAACCGACGGACAGGCCGGAGGCGACAGCCAGCTCACTGGCAAGAACGGCGAAGACCGCACCATCGAGGTGCCTTGCGGAACGGCGGTATATGATGCCGACACCGGCAAGTTCCTGTGCGACGTCACCGAGCACGACCAGGTGGTGCGTCTGCTCAAGGGCGGCCGCGGCGGACTGGGTAACACCCATTTCAAGACGGCTACCCGCCAGACTCCACGCTTTGCCCAGCCGGGCGAACGCGGCGTGGAGAAGCACGTGATCATGGAGCTCAAACTGCTGGCCGACGTGGGTCTCGTGGGGTTCCCCAACGCGGGAAAATCCACACTGCTCAGCGTGATTTCGGCTGCTAAACCCAAGATTGCCAATTATCCATTCACCACTCTCGAACCCAACCTGGGCATCGTGAGCTACCGCGGTCAGCAGTCGTTTGTCATGGCCGATATCCCTGGCATCATCGAGGGCGCTAGCGAGGGACGCGGACTAGGATTGCGATTCCTGCGTCACATCGAGCGCAACGCAGTGCTGCTGTTCATGGTTCCCGCCGACAGCGACGACATCGCCAAGGAATACAAGGTGCTGTGCAATGAGCTTGAGACATTCAACCCCGACCTCGTGGAGAAACCCCGCGTGCTCGCCATCACCAAGTGCGACATGCTCGACGACGAACTCATCGAGGAGATGCGTGCCGAGCTTCCCGAGGGCGTGGAGACCGTGTTCATCTCTAGCGTGGCGCAGATGGGGCTCACGCAGCTCAAGGACGTGCTGTGGCGCACCATCAACGACGAGCGCAACCGCATCCCCGAGAGCATCGTGCAGCGCGACCTCGACGAGCGTCACCGCGTGCAAGCCGAGGACGACTTCATCTTCTCGGCCGAGAAGGAAGAAGTAATCGAGATCGACGACGACGAGGATACCAATGCCGGCGGCAAGATGATAGGCCCCGACAGCAAGGAGTGGAGCGACGAGTATTGGGAAACTGACTACCAGGACGAGAACGATGACTTCCAGGTGGTTAGCGACCCCGACGAGGAACAGGTGTTTTGAGGTAAAGGTTTAAGGGTTTAAAGGTTTAAAAGTTTAAGGGTTTAAAAGTTTAAAGGTTTAATCGAAACATCGACAACTTGAAATA
>JAZQPG010000117.1:0-3530 GCA_045628365.1 Sodaliphilus sp.
GTTTGAGCTTGCCCCGGTATATGAGGAAACCAATCTTGCCAACGACCACAACCTGCTGCTGATGAGCGTCATGGCTCAGGTGGCACGTCGCCACCACTTCCGCGTGCTGCTGCACGAGAAGCCCTTCGCCGGCATCAACGGCAGCGGCAAGCACAACAACTGGAGCCTCGGCACCGACACCGGCACAATGCTGTTCAAGCCAGGCAAAAACGCCGAGGAGAACCTACAGTTCATGACATTCGTATCATGCGTGATGAGCGCAGTACACAAATATAACGGCCTGCTCAAGGCTTCAATCGCATCGGCAACCAATGCTCACCGCCTGGGTGCCAACGAGGCTCCCCCCGCCATCATCTCGATGTTCCTGGGTTCACAGCTGAGCAAGGTAATCGACAGCCTCGTGAGCGACGACAAGGCCGACAGCCTCAACTTCAACGCTAAGGAGGAACTCAACCTCAAGGTGTCGCAGATCCCCGAGATTCTGCTCGACAACACCGACCGCAACCGCACGTCGCCCTTCGCCTTCACCGGCAACCGCTTTGAGTTCCGCGCCGTGGGTTCCAGTGCCAACTGCGCATCGGCAATGATTGCCCTCAACGCGGCCGTGGCCGAGCAGCTGGGCGAGTTCAAGGCAGCTGTTGACTCCCTCGTGGCAGGTGGCATGGAGCAGAGCGAGGCAATCCTGCACCAGGTGAAAGTGTTCCTGAAGCAGTCGCGTGACATCCACTTTGACGGCAACGGCTACAGCGACGAGTGGAAAGAGGAAGCCGCACGCCGCGGTCTCGACTGCGAGACATCGGTGCCCAAGATATTTGACGCCTACCTTGAGCCCAAGGCTGTGGAGATGTTCAAGAAGGCCGGCGTGTTCAACGATGTTGAGCTCGAAGCACGCAACGAGGTCAAATGGGAAATCTACACCAAGAAAGTGCAGATCGAGGCACGCGTATTCGGCGACTTGGCACTCAACCACGTCATCCCCTGCGCCACACGCTACATGAGCATCCTGCTCGACAACGTGTACAAGATCAAGAACCTTTTCCCCAAGGAGCAAGGCGAAGCTATCGCGGCACAGGACCTGGCGATGATCGAGAAGATGAGCGAACACATGCAGTTCATCAAGGACAAGGCCGGCGAGATGGTGGAGAACCGCAAGGCTGCCAACCGCATCGAGAGCATGCGCGAGCGAGCCATCGCTTACCACGACACCATCGTGCCGCTGCTTGACGAGATACGCTACCACGTGGATAAACTCGAGCTCATGGTCGACGACGAGATGTGGCCCCTGCCCAAGTATCGCGAACTCCTGTTCATCCGTTAAGAAACCATCACATATTGAGGCGTCAGACTGCACACAGTGTCTGTCGCCTCATTAGTTTACTAATACCCCTTTTTTCATTAAAATGGAACAACTCAAGCACGAATGCGGCATCGCAATGATAAGGCTGCGCAAGCCGCTGCAATACTATAAGGAAAAATACGGCACTTACCTCTACGGTCTCAACAAGCTATACCTGCTCATGGAGAAGCAGCACAACCGCGGTCAGGAAGGTGCCGGCATAGGCTGCGTCTACACCCACTCCCAACCCGGCGAGGAATACATCTTCCGCGACCGCGCACTGGGCTCAGGTGCCATCAGCGAGATATTTGACCGAGTGCGCAAGAATATCCACGAAGCACTCGTGCAGGGCGTTGCTCCCATCGACCTGCCGTTTGTGGGCGAACTCTACATGGGACACCTGCGCTACAGCACCACGGGCAAGAGCGGTTTGAGCTTCGTGCATCCGTTCCTCAGGCGCAATAACTGGAAGTCGCGCAACCTGCTGCTGTGCGGCAACTTCAACATGACCAACGTTGACGAGATATTTGGCGACATCGTGAGCCGTGGCCAGCATCCGCGCGTCAAGAGCGACACCATCGTGCTGCTGGAGCAGCTGGGCGAAGCACTCGACAACGAGAACCAGCGCCTGCACCGCATCTACCGCGAGCAAGGTCTCACCGGCACCGAACTCACCGAGGCCATGGAGAGCAACCTCGACTTCAAACGCATCCTCCAGCGTCCGTCGAGCACATGGGACGGCGGCTATGCCATGTGCGGCATCACCGGCAGCGGCGACATGTTCGTCATGCGCGACCCCCACGGCATCCGCCCCGCGTTCTACTACATCGACGACGAGATATTCGTTGCCGCCAGCGAGCGTCCTGTATTGCAAACGGTTATGAACGTGCCCGTTGACGCCATCCATGAACTCACACCCGGCGCGGCAATCACCGTCAGCAAGAACAACGAGATAAACATCGAGCAAATACTGCCACAGCTCGACTACCGCCACTGTTCGTTTGAGCGCATCTACTTCTCGCGCGGTAGCGACAAGGACATCTACATGGAGCGCAAAGAGCTGGGCAAGAAGATTGTTCCCCAAATCATCAAGGCCGTAGACAGCGACCTGGACAACACCATCGTGTCGTTCATCCCCAACACCGCCGAGGTAGCCTACATGGGCATGGTCGAGGGCATAGAGCAACACATGCAACAAGACAAACTCAAGCAAATCAAGGCCTTGGACCGCAATGCGCCAGACTATGACGCAAAGCTCGAAGGTATCCTCTCCAAGCGGCTGCGCACCGAGAAGATAGCAATTAAGGACATCAAACTGCGCACTTTTATCACCGAGGGCAACCAGCGCAACGACCTAGCTGCCCACGTCTATGACGTGACCTATGGGCAAGTGCGTAACGGCATCGACAACCTAGTGGTCATCGACGACAGCATCGTGCGCGGAACCACGCTCAAGCAGAGCATCCTGCGCATCCTCGACCGCCTGCATCCGCGCAAGATTGTCATCGTGTCGTCGGCTCCACAGATACGCTACCCCGACTACTACGGCATCGACATGTCGCGCATGAGCGAGTTCTGTGCATTCAAGGCAGCCATCCAGCTACTCAAAGACACCGGCCGCCAGGCTGTCATCGACGATGTGTATGCCCGCTGCAAGGCACAGGAAGGTCTCCCCAAGGAACAGATAAAGAACTACGTAACCGACATCTATGCACCGTTCAGTGACGAACAGATCTCGCACCAGATAGCCCGCATGATGACCGACGACGACATCCATGCCGAAGTCGAGATCATCTTCCAGACGGTCGAGAACCTGCACCAGGCCATCCCCACAGCCCCCGGCGACTGGTACTTCTCGGGCAACTACCCCACCCCCGGCGGCAACATGATGGTCAACAAAGCCTTCATCAACTGGTACGAAGGCAACCCACTGAAACGCTAACCACCTCCCACAGAGGTATAGAGGTATCCCACATAGGCACAAAGGGCACAGAGACTGTGTCCTTTTTTCTTATGCATCAATAAAGAAACTCGCGCGCAGAACCCACGGAACCCCTGACTTCGTCAATGCGTCACCCAAATTAGGATTCGATGCTTGGCAGGTCGAATAGTGGCTTTATGGCAAGGTGTTTTTCGGTCAGGAAGAGTGTTTTCGTGAAGAAGGTGCCGTTTTCGGGCATCCTTACTCGGATTG
>JAZQPG010000118.1:0-24050 GCA_045628365.1 Sodaliphilus sp.
TGAACCATGTTTCAAACTTGGTGCCTGCATAGGCGGGGAAAGTGCGGTGCTTGTCGATTTTCATCACCGAGTGGAGCACAGCCTTGCTCACGCCAAGGCCCAGTGCAAAGTTAGTGATGCGAGCGGCAATGGTTGCCATCGAGCCCACGAAGTCGGTGTTGGCGAGCATCATGTCGCGCAGCTTGCGCTTATGGGTGTTGTGTTTCATACGGGCCTTCTGGATGATGTCACCCACGTTGACCCCGCTGGGGCAAGCCACCTCACAGCGCTTGCAGTTGAGACACATCTTGAGTGCTTCGTTGAAGAACTCTGGGTCCTTAAGGCGATAGCGCTCGCCGTCGGGGCCGCTCTGCTTGGGACCGGGATATGCAGGGTTTACTGCCGATACAGGGCAATATACGGTACATATCGAGCACTTGAGACACTGCTCAAAGTTGTTCTCGCTGATATTTTTCAGTTGCATTTCGTTTGCCATGATCGTTTACTTTTTGAGTATGTTATTAGCCACCTGAAGAGCAGTGAGCATGTCAACACCCTCGCCGCTACCCAGTTTCACCTTGTTGTTGCCGCTGAGCACCTGACCTGCCGCATACACGTTGGTCAGCGTCTTGCCTTCCTTAGAAACATGCAGCTGGGCATCGGTCTTGACGCCAAACTCCATGTAGGGCTGAGCCTCGAAGACATTGTCGCGTGTCCACTGGGCGCGGTCGGCGATGAAGTCAACGTCGAGTCCCAGCACGGGCTCATATACCTTCTCATAGTCGCTCACCAGACCACGGCCCATGAACGAACCGGTGGCGAGCACGAAGTTCTCGGCTTCGAGCTTTGAACCTTCAAGTTTCTGAGTCTCAATGCTCTTGAGCACATTACCGCTAAGGTATCCCTTCACAGCTTTGTCGCCATTGAGGAACATGCCGCCCAGCGCTTCAAAGCGCTTGCGCAGCAATGCCTGCATGCGGGTGCCGGGAACCGAGGGCGGAATGGTTGCCACGTAGTGTACAGGCACATTCACCTGGCTCTTGAGCAACGATGCAAGCGTGTCGTTCTTGATGCCGAGCACTGCTGGCAGGAGCACTGCCTGCGCACCGTTGGCCTTAGCATTGATCTCGGCAGCGAGTCGCATCACGATATCCTCGCCTGCCAGCACCTTAGCGATGTTGGTAGCTCGCATCTCGGTGGGGCTCTTGCGGGCCTCGTTGAGCTCAGGAAGCGTGATGGCCTTCACCTCAACGTCGACACCGAGTTTCACAAGACCTTCCTTGATGAACTTGGTGGGGAAATCGAGGTAGCCGATGATGTTCATCAGCGCCACCTTATTATAAGGGAACTTGTCACCGTCAAGGGTGATATACTCTTCCATGGTGAGCCATGTGGGTTTCACAGCACCCAGGGGGGTGAGTCGCTGGTGGTTGGCAGCAGCCTTACCGGTGGTCTTGATGCCAGCCTCGGCCAGGAGTTCCTGGGCCTGGGCTGCGAGAGCCTCGGCGTTTTCCACCTTTTTATAAGGATGACCCTCGGGGAGGGATTTCATTGCCTCGATGGGAGAAGTGACGGGATTGCCCTGTGCGTCACAACCCAGCATGTCGAGCGAACCCGAAGCGAAGTGGAGCGAGCTTTGTCCTGTTGCCACGAGCGCTACCTTTTGTCCGGCCTTAGCCAGAGCGATGCCGCAGGTGAGACCTGTGAGGCCGCCACCCATAATCACTGTGTTAAACTTCATTTCAGTTCCTCCTTTCCTGCATACTGGTTAAGTCCGCACAATCCTTCGTAAATAGTCGCCGTGAGCTGAGCCTCGGCCATGTTGTCGCCCCAGCCTACGGGCTGCACGCCTTTCCAACGCTCATTGATGAACGAAGCGAGGTCGGCCTTGACATCGGCAGCCTGTTCCTGCTGACGGCACATCGCGTTGGCAGCGCGTGTTGCACAAAGCTCACCCTGGCAGGTACCCATGCCCACACGTGTGCGGCGGCGCAGGGTCACCAGGTTCTTGACGTGGAGGTTGTCCATCGCATAGTTGACCTCACCCACGCTCACGTGCTCGCACTCGCAGACGAGAGCATCGTCAACGATGTCGGCAGCGGCATCGGCATAGGTCTTGGTGAGCGTGCCGTGACGGCCCACGCCAGCCTTCACCGCGATGGTGTTCTTGGCGGGGCGCTCGTCGGTAACCTCCGATCCGGGGAGCGGAGTGTCGGCTGTGGTGCAGGCTGCGTTCACGCCCAGCTTTTGGCAAGCCAGGTTGGTGGCATCCTCGGCCATGAGGCGGTAAGTCATCATCTTACCGCCGGTGATGGTAATGAAACCTGCCAGACCATCGCGGGTCTCGTGGTCGAGACACACGATGCCGCGGCTGATGCTTCGGCCGCTGGGGTCATTGTCGGCAGCAACAAGAGGACGCACACCCGCGTATGCACGCAGGATGCGAGTGGTAGCCAGTGCCGGAGCGAGTTTTTCACCCTCGCGCAGCAGCACCTCTACCTCCTGGGGTGTCACTCTCATGTCATCAACGGTTTCCATGGGCACACGGTCACTGGTTGTACCGATCACACACACGGTGTCGTCGGGAACCAGGATGTCGGCATTTGCCGGTTTGCGGCAGCGGTTAATCACCATGTTGTTCACGCGGTGGCCAAAAATAAGCAGCGCACCGCGGGCGGGGAACATGTTGACTGTGACGCCAGCCTTTTGTGCAATCAGGGTACCCCAGATGCCACAGGCATTGATGGTAACCTTAGCACGAAACTCTTTGTTGATTCCTGTGTGGTGGTCAAGGACCTTAACGCCCTCGACTCTATTCTGGTTGATGATGAGGTCTGTCACCTCGTGGTATGTAAGCGCATCGGCTCCGTGGAGCTGAGCGTCATAGACGTTTGCCATTGTCAGACGGAACGGATCAATGGAAGCATCGGGGATGCGCACGGCACCAATCAACGTGGGGTTCACCGAGGGCTCAAGCCTCTTGGCCTCCTCAGGGTCGATGATGTCGGCGCGAATGCCTGCTGCCTGGCAAGCCTCAACAAAGGTCTGCTGGTAAGCAAGGTCATCCTCGGGCAGGGTTATAAACAAGCCGTCAGTCTCTTCCACGCAGTGTCTTGCGACCCTGCGCAGTGTCATATTTTCCTGAATGCACTCGGTAGCGCTCTCCTTGTCGGTGACGGCATAACGCGCTCCACTGTGCAGCAATCCATGGTTGCGACCGGTTGCACCATAACTGTAGTCGAAGCGCTCGAGCAGGAGCACCTTGAGACCACGCATGGCACAATCGCGAGCAGTGCCGGCACCAGTGATACCACCACCGATCACAATCACGTCATATTCTTTTCTGTTCGCTTCCATCTATATGTTTTTTAAGGTCTGATGGGTTTTAGTGTCTTGTTTCGGTACAAAAGTAATCACTTTTTCTTTAGAAACCAAATTATTTTGTAACTTTTTTTACATATATTTCTTATTATAAAATACATTTCACTAGCAATCAATGTTTTATAAAACTATCTATTTGTCATTTTTTTATCAAACCACAAACTAGCAAAACATAAGCAGGCACTTTCGTTTAAAAACACCTCGGTTTCGTTTAAAGTTTCGTTTTGCCCATTAAAACGCATCAACACATGGGGCGAAACAAAAGATTTTAGATTTTTACTTTCGTTTTACTTGGAAAAACGACTTTTTTTTCATAAATTTGCATTACTTATCTAAAAACGCAACCATATAAACGAAATTACGAAACCTCTCAACAGTACTTTATATGCTAAAAGAAAAGCGTCATTCCATCATCCTTGACTCGCTCATCAAGCACGGGTCGGTAACAGTGAGCGACCTGGTCGAGAAGCTCAAAGTGTCGTCAGTCACTGTGCGCAAAGACCTTACCGAGCTCGAAAAACTCGGCAAGCTGTACCGCAGCCACGGCAAAGCGATTCTTATCAATCCGCACATCAACAACCGTTCCGTAATCGAAAAAGAAAAGATTTCGCCCGAAGAGAAACGCGCCATAGGCCTGGCTGGCGCAAGGCTCATCGATCGCGACGACAGCATCATCATTGCATCGGGCTCTACCGTGCACGCCCTGGCCCACGCCATCCAGCCCATTCACCGCCTCACCGTGGTGAGCGCGTCGCTCGTAGTAAGTGAAATCCTTGCCACCGACGAGAACATCGACCTCATCCAGCTGGGCGGAATGCTGCGCCACAGCAGCCTCTCGGTCGTGGGGCAATACAGCGAGATGATACTGCGCGACTGCTCGTTCAGCAAGCTGTACCTGGGCGTTGACGGCATCGACTTTGAATATGGCATCACGACTACCGACATGCGCGAGGCCGAGCTCAACAAGGTGATGATGGGAGCGGCCCAGAAGACCATCGTGCTCGCCGACAGCAGCAAGTTCGGCCGCCGTGGCTTCTCCAAGATAGGCGACATGGAATGTGTGGACATCATCATCACCGACCCCGGTATCAGTCCCAAGGACGCCAAGGCGGTCGAGGAGCTGGGCATCGACCTGATCATCGCCCGATAAGGTTTTGCAACGAAAGGGTAACCCATTTCTTCACGAAACAGTGATGAGTCGTGAATAGATTTCCACATGGTGTGGCACCCTCGAAGGATTCAGTTTAAAAATCATTGTAAAGATGTTCGTCACAAAAAAGTGGCTTAACTAGCTGTCACACAGTTATTAAAGCTACTTTTTTTGTGACGAACTCTTATTACTATTTGCCAAGCCATTAGCTGACTGTGATGCGTAGCATCTCCCAGTCTGAGTTTTTAGCTAAAAAGAACCGTCCCTTTTAGCTAATCGGGGGTGTCTTGCTGGAACTGCTGAGCGTTCACCCTCCACAGCGACAGGGGTTCATGTACTTGCCGTCATGGATCCTCACGCGGCTGCCTGTAGCCGAGGAGATTGCCGGGTACAGTGCAACTGTCACGAACTCCGGGGGACTGTTGTAACTAGCAGTGACCTCACGATAATGTCCTTCATGTACTGCGGCAGCCCGAGAATGGGTTATCCCATTTGAGGATGCGGTGTGTGTGGCTCAGTGTGTAAACACTGTGTTTAAATAGCCTGAATTTTCCTTGATTGTTGTGTGTTGTTTAATGGTTGTTTTGCACATTTGCGGTGCAAAGGTAATGCCACAACCCGACCATCTCATGCATCAACCGAGCAACAACTATGATTATCAGCAACTTAGCAAAATACCGACTGCTGGATAGCCACATTTTTTTCAAAAAAGTTCGTCACAAAAAAGTTGCTTATCTCGCTATGTCACTGAACGTTACGTCGCTTTTTTGTGACGGACTTTTTTGGTTTTACTTCCCGAAAGACGTGCTTAAAGGGAGGTGTAAACAGAAATTAACATTAAAAAAACACCGGAAAAGCAGAGTAATTTTACTTGATGCCGGATCAGCGGTGCTGGCGGGTGAGGATTTCGCGCAGGAAGGGGATGAGCTCGCCGGCCATCTTCTCGTGCTGCTTCAGCGAGGGATGCCACGACGCGCCGTAGCCCAGCGAACCGTCCTGGGTGCTCATGTCAAAGCGGTAATACTCTATGCCCTCGGCATTGACAATCTCGCCCACGTGGTCAAGGGCCACCTTCTGTTCCTTGAGGGGCACACCGGCAAGCATCGAGCCTGTGAGGGCAACAATCTTGGCCTTGGGCTGAACCTCGTGCAGGTGGCGGATGAACGCCAGGTAATATTCCTCGTAGGTGTTGATATCATAACCCTTGGTACTCAGGTCGTTGGTACCAAGGTTGACCAGTATCACGTCGGGGCGGTACTGCTTGAAGTCCCACTTCTGGGTGCTGTCAAGGATGCAGGTGTAGTCATACCACTTGGTCATCGTGTTGGGCTTGTCCTTGCCGGCATAGTTGCGATAAACGCCTATGCCCGAGCGTGCCACCGCAACTTCCTGAGCATTAAGCGCCCTAGCCGTGAGGGCGGCGTAGGTGTAGTAGTGGTTCTCGGTTGAGTCGGCAAAGGGGCAGCTCTTGTCGGGGGCCTCGTTGCCATAGCCGCAGGTGATGCTGTTGCCTATGAACTCCAGCTTGAGGTCGGGCAGCACTGGAGCCTCCGCCATGCGGCCGCCCTCGTGCAGCTTGAAGCCGCGGAACTCGGGACGAGCCGCGTAGCCCTCATACACCAGAGTCACTTCAACCTCGTGCAATCCCTCGCCCAGGCCCTTGGCAAGCGTTACCACCGAGTCGTCAGGCCCAACATAGATCTTGTGGGGCATCACGCCGTCGACAACCACCTCAAAGTAACCGCTGCCGGGCTTCATCAGCATGTCGATGCCCGAGCCGTAGAACGCGGCCTTGTAGCTGGTACCTGGATACACAAAGAGGTAACTGGTGGGCTCGGTCTTGTTGATGCGGCCGGTGTAAGCGATGTTGCTGCTGCAGGGAGGCACGATGTCCTTGTCCAGGGCGAGCAGATGCTGCAGCTGCTCGGGAGCGTTGGTGGTGATGAAGTCGGCACCATGCTCTATACATTCCAGCATCACGTCGCCGGTGTTCACGGTCCACACGTTCACCTTAAGCCCCAGGTCGTGGCTTTCCTGGTACCACTCGGGGTGCTTGCGCATCACGCTGTAGTGGTAGTCGAGGCCGGCAGCGCCCATCTCCTTGAGCTGGGCAGGCGACAGCTCGCCATTGAGGTAATAAACCTCGGTGCCGGCGGGAGCCTCACGGATAAGGTCCTTCATGCCCTCGAGCGAGAAAGTGATGTAGGTGACGCGGTTCTCCAGCTTGAATTTCTTCACCATCTGCACAATCTTCTTGACGGCTAAGGCCTCCTGCTGACGGTCGGCATGGGGCTTAAGTTCACACACCAGTTGGGTCTTTAATTTCTTGCCGGCTTTAAGATATTGTTCGAGAGTGGGGATGAGCTCACCGTTCTTGAGACGCTGGGTGCGCACCTGGGCCGCAGTGCTCTTCTGTATCTCCACGCCATTGATCGTTTCGTCGTGATTGACAAACAGTTGTCCGTCGGTGGTAATCCACACGTCAAACTCCGACCCCATACACTTGACCGAGTCGGCCTTGACCAGCGAGCGGATTGAATTCTGTGCAGCTCCGGGGGCATCCCAGTAGCCGCGGTGGGCCACCACCTGGGTGGTAGCGGCTGCTGTCATCGCAAAGGCGGCAGCCACGAGGGCTAGTAATGTCTTTTTCATCTTCATCAGTAATGATAATGTTAATGGTTATTTTGTACTGCAAATTTCGCTAAAACTCCTTAATCTTGCAAGTAAAAAACACATACTTGTGCACTTTTTGAAATTTTTTCCCGCATTGAACACTCATTATTGAAAATAATGTACTAAATTTGTAGGTTGCAATAAAACCCGAATTAAATTATAACGATGGAAACAAAAAGAAATCAGCGCAAGGCGCTGGCCGGAATGACGTTGCGCGAACTGCGCGAAGTGACTGCTGACTTGGGCATGCCCAAGTTCACCGCAACTCAGCTGGCACAATGGATATATGGCAAACGCGTGACAACCTTTGACGAGATGCTCAACATCTCCAAGGCTAACCGCGAGAAACTCGCTGCCTCCTATGTCATCGGGCTCAAGCCCCCCATGGACGCTAGGCGCAGCGAGGACGGCACGGTGAAGTACCTCTTTGACGTAGGCGACGGCAAGGCTGTCGAGAGCGTCTACATCCCCGAGGACGACCGCGCCACCCTGTGCATCTCGTCGCAGAAGGGATGCCGCATGAACTGCTACTTCTGCATGACCGGACGCCAGGGCTTCCACGGCAACCTCACCGCCAACGAGATCATCAACCAGGTGCTCAGCATCCCCGAGAGCGAGACGCTCACCAACGTGGTGTTCATGGGAATGGGCGAGCCTCTTGACAACCTCGACGAGGTGATGAAGGTGATCGAGATCCTCACCGAGTCGTGGGGACTGGCATGGAGCCCCAAGCGCATCACCGTGTCTACCGTGGGCAAGAAGCCCGAACTCAAGACCCTGGTCGAGAAAACCAGCGTTCACATCGCCGTGAGCGTTCACAACGCCGTGCAGGAGGAGCGCCAGTCGCTCATGCCGCTCGAGAAGGTGTACCACATCAAGGACGTCATGGAAATGCTCTCCAAGTATGACTTCTCCCACCAGCGCCGACTCAGCGTGGAGTACATCATGTGGAACTGGTTTAACGACGACATCAAGCACGCCGAGGCCCTGCGCGAGATCCTGCCCAACGAGAGCGTACGCGTGAACCTCATCCGCTACCACATGATCCCCGACACCCCCAAGCTGCGCACCAGCAGCGACGAGCGCATGGCCTACTTCCGCGACTACCTCAACAGCAAGGGCGTGATATGCACCATACGCCGCAGCCGTGGCGAGGACATCTCGGCAGCATGCGGCATGCTCGCCGGCAAAGTGAAAAAGGAGAACAAACCTGAAGAAGGCAAGAAAACAACCCGAACAAGAAAATAAACAATCAACATAACATTAAACCTATTTGTCTACTAAAATGAACATCAAAAGATTAATTAACCAGTTAACGGCAATAGCAGTGATGCTTGTTGCCTTTACAGCCGGTGCAGCCGAGCCACAGGGCTACTACAGCGCTGCCGAGGGCAAGACCGGCCAAGCTCTGCTCAAGGCCCTTGAAGGCATCGTGGGCAGCCACACCACAATCTCCTACGACGGACTGTGGGACCTTTACAAATATGCCGACGTGGGTAGCGACGGATACATCCTCGACATGTACTCTACCGCTAAGTTCAAGCCCGGCACCAACCAGTGCGGCTCTTACTCTAACGTGGGCGACTGCTACAACCGCGAGCACTCGTTCCCCAAGAGCTGGTTCAACGATGCTTCGCCCATGGTGAGCGACGCGTTCCACATCTACCCCACCGACGGTAAGGTGAACAACCAGCGCAGCAACTACCCCTTCGGTGTGTGTGCCAACGGTACTTACCTGGCAGGCACCAGCAAGGCAAAGCCCCTGGGCAAGCTCGGCAAGTCTACTTACAGCGGCTACAGCGGCACAGTGTTCGAGCCCGACGACATCTACAAGGGTGACTTCGCTCGTTCTTATTTCTACATGGCTGCGGCCTACAACAACCGCATCGCCAACTGGAACAGCGACATGCTCAACAAGACTTCTTATCCCGCGTTCGCCACATGGGCCATCAACATGCTCCTCGAGTGGAACCGTCTGGACCCCGTGAGCGACAAGGAGACAAAGCGCAACCAGGCAGTCTATGACGGCAACGGCGGCAAGTACAAGCAGAACAACCGCAACCCCTTCATCGACCACCCCGAGCTCGCCGAGTACATCTGGGGCAACAAGGTGGGCCAGCCTTGGTATGCCAACGCTAGCGCCGACCCCACCATCACATCTCCCATGTCGACCAATCCCATCAACCTGGGTGTCGTTGCAACCGGTTCAACCTCATCAGCAACAGTTCAGGTCAAGGGCGTGAACCTCACCGAGGATATTGAGATTTCAATCAGCGGCAACGGATTCACCACGTCGGCCACCTCAGTGAGCGCAAGCGATGCAATGGCAGGCAAGGACATCATCGTCTACTACGTTGCTCCCGCCACCGCCGGCACCTACAGCGGCACGCTCATCGTGGAGAGCAGCGAGTGTGCAACCGTGAGGGTTCCCGTCAACGTGACCGTTGTAAGCGGCATCCCGGCTAGCGCGGCCAACATCACCGGACAGTCGTTCGTAGCCAAGTGGACCTACCAGAAGGATGCCACCAACTACAACCTCTACGTATATGGCAGCGACGGCAAGACCGTGCTCAGCGGCTATCCCAAGCAGGTGACCGCAAGTGCCGGCACTTACACCGTCAGCGGACTTGCTCCTCTCACCACCTACTACTTCAAGCTCACAAGCGACCGCCTCGAGAGCAACCTGGTGGAGGTTAACACACTCGACGTGGACCACATCATCGACATCGTCACCGACGGCACGTTCAACTTCGAGGCCATCCGCAACCAGACCACACTGCCCGTCATCGAGGCTCAGGTCTACACCGAGAACGTGAACGAAGCAGTCACTGTCACCGTCAGCGGCGACAAGTTTGACATCAGCCTCGACCGCAGGACTTGGAGCAAGACCCTCACCGTCGACAGCGAGGGCGAGACTTTCTACATCCGCCTCAACGACGTGTCACAGCTTGGCACCTTCACCGGCATCCTGCGCGCTTCATCGGCAAGCTACGCCGGCGACGAGGAAGACCTCACCGCTGTTGTGTCACGACCCGGTTCACCGCTTCGCGGCGACGTTAACGGCGACGACGAGGTCGACGTGAGCGACATCAACGCTGTGGTACAGACCGTGCTCACCGGCGACCGTACACTGTGGGGAGGACGCGATGACGCCAACGGCGACGGCACAGTAGACATCAACGATGTGAACTTTGTGCTCGAGATCATCATGGGACACGAGCCCCCCACGCCTCCTGCCGAGAAGCAGACCTACACCGAGGACTGGGAAGACCTCACCACCGGCGGTTACTGGACACAGCCTGTGACCGGCAACACCTGGGAATGGGACTTCAAGGACGCAGGCATCTGGGCCGACACACAGAAGCGCGGCAAACTGAGCTGCCGCCTGGGCAAGAGTGCCACATCGGCAATCACCATGGCCGAGGATATCGCCACCGGAGCTAGCCACGTGAGCTTCTACGCCTCTACATGGAGCGCTAGCGACGGCACCGTTGACCTCTCTCTCGACTATTCAACCGACGGCGGCAAGACATGGACTACCGTTAAGAAATTCTCAGTGACCAACACCACCATGCAGGAATTCTCAACCGATGTCAACATCGCCGGCAACGTGCGTTTCCGTTTCGTTCAGAGCACCGGCTCACGCGGCAACATTGACGACATCGCCATCACCGACAACCCCAATGCCAAGGCGGCAACACCCGTCCAGCAGTTCACCGACGGACGCACTTGGGAAGCAGTGTCGAGCGGCAACGGCATCACCGTGACCACAGCACGCAAGGCCACAATCGAGATCTACAACCTCGATGCACAAGAGGTTGCACGCTTCAAGATCAACGGCATGCGCACTGTCGACCTGCCCGCCGGAACCTACGTTGTAGTGGCTGGCAAGCAGTCCAAGAAGGTTGTGGTAAAGTGATAACCCACCGTCAACGATTCTATAAATCATAGCAAAACTAAAAGCGTTGGCCCCAAGACATCCACACGAGGCCAACGCTTTTTACAAAAAAAGAACAATAAGTATGAACACCGAGTGTGGCAATAACATAGCACTGAGAGCAGGCAAGGCGATAGTCCGCTTCCTGCTGCGGCCGTTCACCGTGATGTGGCCCATGATGGCCTCCATGGTGTTCCTGTACATTGCCACCAAGCCGTTCAGCCTATCCACCATAACCCCCAGCGCAGCACTGGCCGAGTTGTACTACGTTGCCCTCGTGCTGTCACTGTTCAGGGGCAAGTGGCGCCGCTGGGCCACCACGCTGGTGATGGCCGTGATGGGGTTACTCACTATCATAGAACTGTTCCTCACAGCCAATTTCAGGCTGGAGATGTCGGCCAGCATGCTGCAGATGATGTTTGAGACCACCGACAGCGAGACGGCACAGTTCCTGGAAACATTCGTTTACAAGTGGAAAAACCTGGCCTATGTAGCGCTGTTGGCAGCGTGGGTGGCAGTCTCCGTGAAACTGCACAGGGTCCAGAGCCGTGGCACCGGTGAAGGGCGTTTCGCTGCATGGCGCAACAAGCACCATGGCTCACTGCAAGTCGCAGCAATCGTGACGGTGATGGCTTGCGCACCCTTCCTCTACGGCTGGGCACACCAGCTCGTCAACCTCGCCCGTGAACTGAACACAAGCAGCGTCAATGAGTTTGAAAAGGTCTACATGCAGTGTGAGGACAACGGCGGAAGCGGCGCCAAGACCCCTGTCACGAGGCTCATACTGGGCAACAAGCTCTACCAGCTCTCTACCCACCAGTGCGACGAGATAATCGCGACATCGCGCGGCGTGAAGATTGACAGCTGCAGCCACGCCTCGCCCAACATCATGCTCTACATCGGAGAGAGCTATATCAAGCGGCATGCCCAGGTCTACGGCTACCCGCTACCCACCACTCCGCGCCTGCAGCAAGAGATGGACAACGGCAACCTCACACTCATCGCCGATGCATCGACCATCGAGCCGCAAACGTCCACCGTGTTCAAGAACATGCTGTCGATGCACAGCGTGGACCAGCCCGACACCTGGATGTCACAGCCCCTGTTCCCGCAGTTGCTCAAACTAGCCGGATACCGCGTGGCGTTCATCTCAAGCCAATTCACCCTTGAGGGACACAACATCTGGAACAGCACCGGTGGCTTCTTCCTGCGCGACCCCAACGTCTCAAAGCTTTTGCTTGACTATCAGTCGCCCAAGAGATGCCTCTATGACGACGAACTGCTTGCCGAGGTGTCGCCCAACATGACCAGCACCTACAACATGCTCATGTTCCACGTAAAAGGCCAGCACGTGTCGTTCGACAAGGGCTATCCACCCGAGCGCACACACTTCACCGTCAAGGACTACGCCGCCCGACGCGAACTCAACGACGAGCAGCGGCAGGACGTCGCCCACTATGACAACTGCACCCTGTTCCAGGACTCGATATGCGGAGCGCTGTTCGACCGCTTCGCCCAGCAGGACATGGTCATCGTCTTCGTCAGCGACCATGGCGAGAACGCCTACGACGACGGCAAGACCATGGGACGAGTGCACAGCAACCTCACCCCGGCCCAGGTAAAGTCTGAGTACGAAATCCCCATGTGGATATGGTGCTCACCCCGCTACCGCGAGCTGCACCCCGACATGGTGCAGAAAATACGCGCTGCGGCCTCTCGCCCCTTCCAAATCGACGACATGCCCCACCTCATCCTCGACTTGGCAGGCCTCAGCTGCAAGTACTACGACCCAAGCCGCGACCTCCTCTCCCCCACCTTCAACACCCCCCGCCCCCGCATCATCACCACCCTACTCAATTCAAAGTAGAGAGAAGAGAGAAGAGAGAAGAAATTAAAGACACTTCGACTAAGCAACTTATGTAGCTTATGTAGCTTATGTGGCCTATATAGCTCATGCAGCCGGTAATCTACTATCAGCGTGAAAAATGATTCCGCGAGTTCTCCGGGAGTTCTGCGCGATAAACCTACCACCAGTGCCATTAAGACAGTTAGATTCGTGAGAGGTTATCCACGTGGGTAGGTGTGGGTTGTGGCGGTTAGGCCGAAGGCTTGCTTTGCGGCATGGCGGGGGGGATGGGACGACACGGGGAGCGCGTCTTTGACGGTTACCTCGACATTGTCGGTCGTGATGCGAACCAGGATGTCGGCTAGCGCTGAGCCGTCGGCCGCGTCCAGCGCGTCGCTGAGGAATGCCTTCACATCGGCGGCCACGGCGGTTTTCACTTGGCGGTCATGCAGCCAGGCGGTCACCGCAGTCATTGCCTCGGGAAGGTGGTCCATGGTGGTTGACAAGGAGTAATGGGTCATCGTGTCGGGGCGTGGCAACAGCGTGAGGGGCGAGGCTCCGTTGCGGCGCGATATGCGCCAGGTGACGAGCAGCTGAGCCACGATAGTTGCTGCCGATGCCAGCGGGAATCCCCACCACAGCATCTCGCCGGGGAACACCTGGGTGAACAGGTACACGACCGCCAGTATGCTTCCCACCTGACCCACGGCCACGACTATGCTAAGCGCAAGGTGGCCCAGCACTTGGTACATGCCGCGCATCATCACCGTGAGGGCAAAGGGGACTAGCAATAGGCTGAATATCCTGAGCACGCGGCACAAGGCGCTGCTGAGCTGCGGGTTGTCGGCTCCGAAGGCTATTGCAAGCACTTGGGGAACAGCGAGTGTAACCAGCGTGAGCGGCAGGAGCACGCCGCAGGTGAACACCAGCACGCGGCGATTGAGCATCCCCAGTCCCACGATATCGCCCTCGCCCAACTGGGCGCCGCCAATGGCAAACATCGCATCGAGCACGCCGTTCAGCACCACGAAGGTGATGAGCAGCAGCTGGATGCACACCGCTACCATATACACGCCGTCGCTACCTAGCGCACCTTCTACTATCTTGTTGATGAGCAGCACGATGGCACTGAGCATCACGTTGGCAATCATGAGCGGCATACCCTGGGTCAGGTTAGCCTTGAACGCATGCCACAGCACGCGTGCCGGACGTAGCAGGCGGTAACTGCACGACGGACGGCGCAGGTGGGTCGAGGCGATGCACAGGGTCACGCCGTAATTAATGATGGTGGCCCAAGCCGATCCGGCTATGCCTAGCCCCAGGTACTTGATGAACACAAAGTCGAGCACAACATTGGTCACAGCACCGGCAGCCACCGACATAGTGACCAGGCGCGGACGCCCGTCGCTCTGCACCATCATGTTGACCATACCGGTCATCACCAGCACGGTGACACCCAGGCAGGTGGTGTGCAAGTAGCTCAGCACCATGGGACGCAGCGCATCGTCGCCACACACGACACGTGCCAGCCACGGGCACGCCGCAAAGCTCAGCACCGACACCACGATGCCCACGGCAAGGACTGAGTAGAACGCAGCCGAGAACACCCGGCTTGCCTCCCCGTTGTCGCGACGGCCAATGGCCTTGGCTGCCAACAGGCTAGCTCCCACTCCCAGTAGCGAGTTGAGCGACAGGAAGGTTGTGAGCACGGGCATGCCCATGTTGATGGCTGCCATGGCACGAGGACCCATCAGGTGGCTCACGATGGCAGCATCGGTGCTTACGGCAAGCTGTCCGGCTATGGTGGTGAGTATCGACGCCCCCAGGAAGTTCCAGAAGGCGCGGTCAACAAGCCGTGAATTGCGTTGCATCTCCATTATCAAGAAAGTTTAGGGAACGGGTCACTTCACGCGGTCAGGATGGGCGGCGATAAACGATTTCCACGACTTGGTGCCTGTGCTCTTGATGGGCTTGGAGCTCTCGTAGAAGTGGCACAGGGCAGCCGCCAGGGCATCGGTGGCATCCAGGAACTCGGGCATCTGGTCTTTGTCGATCTTGAGGGTGCGCTGCAGCATCGACGCCACCTGCTCCTTGCTGGCGCGGCCGTTGCTGGTGATCGCCATTTTGATCTTGCTGGGCTCATACTCGGTGATGGGCACGTCGTGCTTGAGCGCAGCGACCATCGCCACGCCCTGGGCGCGTCCCAGCTTGAGCATCGACTGCACGTTAACCCCGAAGAAGGGTGCCTCGATAGCCATCTCGTCGGGCAAGTAGGAGTCGATAAGTCCGCTCACGCGGTCAAAGATGTGCCTTAGCCTCATGTAGTGGTCATCCATGCGGCTTAGTTTTATCACCCCCATCGCGATGAGGTGAGGGGTCTTCTTCTTGATACCCAGCAGCCCGTAGCCCATCACGTTGGTGCCCGGGTCGATGCCTATGATTATTTTATCCCATTGATCAGTCATGTCACTTGTGTTTAAAAACCAGGAAATCTTCCCTGTTGCCAATGGTCACAGGGATCTCGATGCGCACGAGGCCATCGTCAAGACGGGGCACAACCAGGTACAGGATGCCGTCGCGCCTGAGGTGATAGTGATAGAAAGGCAGGACGTCGCCGGTTTTACCTTTCCGTGTCACGGCGTGGTCAAAGTAGGCCTTGGAGCTCACGCCACGCACGTCGGCCACGCTGTCACTCACCAGAGGGATGATGTAGAAATCATTGCCTTCAAACGCATAGACATCGCGGGCCCACTGCTGCTGCCCACACTCCATCGGGAGGCGCTTTCCTCCTTGCAGAAAAGGTTTCCCGCTCCTGTAGCGGGTGTATAATGAGTCGTTAATGAATGCCACGTTCTCTTTTCCCAGGTAGTAGCCCAGGTGGATGTTGTAGCACGTCTGGTCCTCGTTGTTGAACTTGAGCGTGTAGGTGTAGCGGCTCTTGGGGCGTGTCGTGTAACTCCTCGTCACTCCATCGGGACTGCTGAGGACTGCCGCCGTGGCGGCCTCGCTCTGTTTCATGTTGCCATAGGAGTCGCCGATGGCAACACACGAGAACACCGTGTTGATAACTGCGGTAGCCGCCAGCACGAGACGGGTAACACGCGGCCGGGAATTCAGGTGATGTATCACTGCCGACGCAAACACGATCAGTCCCATTACCGAATACCAGGTGTAGAATCTCTCCTCGGCCACGCCGAAGATGATCACCGATATCATCGTCCCGGCCATCACGCAGTTGAGCAGGCTGTCAACAGCCAGCCTGAAGCCTTTACGCCTGAGGACATAGCCTATAGTTGCCAGTCCCAGCAACGGCGTGACAAAAACTGCTGTCTTGGTCACCAGGTTATACCCGCGGTTCAGAATGAGCTTGGTGAACCCCATGTGGATATTCACCGACGAACCGCTGTCAAGGCGAGTCCACGCCGCGGGAGACGAGAGGATGAGGCAGGCTCCCAGCAGATAGAAGAGCGTGATGGTCACGTTGCTACCCCGCCACTTCCTCATGTTGAACAGGAAATACCCTCCCATGCCGGCCAACGTTGCAAAGGACACACTCTCGTTCATGCCGCCGGCTATGAACGACGCGACGGCAAGGGCGAGGTGCCTGATGACGGGACGTGACGTCACGCTACCGTCGTCATGGTCCACCATGTATCGCAGCAGCACCAGCGTTGCCGTTGCCGACCACATGTAGTTCACCGACCCCGACAGCCACAGCATCGTGTGGCCCGGCCACGGGAACAGCAGCAGGATATACATGAACACGACCGATGCCACCCAAGCCTTGCGCTCGGGGGTGATGAGGCTTATCACCGAGTGGACAAACACCGCAAACACCGTCACGTTAAACACGTTGAAAACGCTCCTGCCCAGCAGGCTGCAGAAGAAACGCCCTATGATGTCGGCGATGCGGCCGTTGACGTCCTGGTAGAAGAAGTGCATCGACGCCAGGTACTTGGCCACGGTGTCGCAGCGCTCGGACATGTTGCCGGGAACCAACGTGTAGTCATAGTCGTCGCCACTGAGGGGCGTGTACACGTTGATGACGGCAAACACCGCCGTGCCCACCAGCAGGGATATCCAGTACCACTTATTTTTCACAAACTGTGCCATCGGTCCACGTCACTTCGTTAGGGTTAGCCTGAGTTGTTTTTTCTCACCGCCCGCTCTCACCCAGAAATCCATCCCAGTGACCTCGTCGGTGACGGGTGGCAGGATGATATACCGGTGCCCGTCGCGCTCCAGCACGTAGGTGATAAACGGCACCGCGTTAGACATCGTGCCCCACAGGCGGCGCAGGGCGGCACGGTCTTTGCCTATGAGCGACTCCATGTCGTTGTAATACATATTTCCCTTGTACTCGACCATCAGCTCAACATCGTCGCCCACTATGGGTGCTGCCGAGATGCCTGCCGAGGGCAGGGCATACAAGGTGTTGACCACACTGCTGTCGCTACTCTCGACACCCTTGACAGGCTTGGCGTCATGCATCATCGGCTGCTCGCCGCGATAGAGCGAGTAGACCGAGTCGTTAAGGAAATGCACGTTGGGTTTACCCAACCAGTAACCCAGCGCGCGGTTGTAGCCGGTGTAGCGGTCGTTGCTGAAGTCCATGGCGTGGACAAAGCGGCGCTCCTCAAACTGGGTGGGAGCGATGATAACGCCGTCGGGCGACGATTTCACCGCGTTCAGCACGCTGTCGTTGAACTTGCTATAGGAGTGCGCCGAGGCGATGGCATAGGGCGATGTGACGATACACCCCAGTGCACATACCGTGCACAGCGCCAACGACACCCTGCGGTGACTGTCGACACTGGGAGCCAATGCCTGGGCCACCACGACAAAGCCCACGATGGAGTACCAGGTATAGAATCGGATGGTATACACGCCGAACACGAGGACCGAGATCACGGCACCCGCCAGGCACCAGTTCATCAACCCCGCGGACATGGCTTTGAAGCCTCTGGCACGGGCCAGCACAGCGACCGTACACAGGGCCGCCGCCGGGGTCACAAAGTGTATACTCTTGGTAGCCAGGTTATATAGCCGCTGCACGACCATCCTCAGGGGGGTCATGTTAACATTCACCGAGCCACTTGTAGCGAGGCGGTCCCACGCAGCCGGGGAGAGCACTATCAGCAGGAACCCGGCGAGATACAGCGCGATGACGGCTAGGTGCCAGCGGGTCACCGCCTTGCGGTTGACGATGCAGTACAGCACCATGCACGCCAGTGTGGCCGACGACACCGACTCGTTCATGCCGCCGGCAATGAACGCTCCCAGCAGCACCAGCACCTTGACAGGCAGCGGCCAGGGCCATCGCTCGCGGCCAAATGCCAACAGCAATGCCAGCGTGGCCGTGCTCGACCACAGGTAGTTTATAGTGCCCGATAGCCACAGCATGGTCTGGCCGGCAACGGGCATGAGCAGCAGCATGTAGAGCATGGTGGCCACCAGGTGCCACACGCGCCGGTTGGTTTCATCAATGTGCCTTGAGACCACAAGCAGGAAGACAATGAACACCAGGCTGTTGAGCACATTGAACACCCCCTTGCCCAGCAGCGAGGTCACGAAGCGCACCATCATGTCGGCAATGCGCCCGTTGTTGTCGCAGTAGAAGAAGGGCATCGAAGCGATGTACTGCCCCAGGGTGTCGCACGGACGGCTTATGTCGTCAGGGACCCGCGAGAACAGGATGTCGTCGCCAATGAGCGGAGTGTTAGCGTTGAGCACGTAGAACACCACCGTGCCCACCAGCAGCGTCAGCCAGTACCATTTGTCCTTTAGCATCTTCTCCAGCATGTCACACTCCTTCTTTTTCCCTTACCAGGTACACCGGGCGGTTCTTACTCTCGTTGAAGATGCGCCCCAGGTATTCGCCTATGATGCCCAGCGAGATCAGCTGCACACCACCCAGGAACAGGATCACGATGATAAGCGTGGGGTAGCCCGCCACCGGATCGCCATAGAGCAGGGTCCTCACCAGCACATACAGCATGTAGATAAACGCCACTATCGACACCGCGAAACCCAGCAACGTGGCCAGGCGCAGCGGTGCCGTGGTGTAGGACGTGATGCCCTGGATGGCAAGGCCCATCAGCTTGAACATGCTGAACGATGAGTCGCCGGCAACACGGTCCTGCTGGTCAAAGGTTATCTCTTTCTTCCTGAACCCTATCCACGAGTACAGCCCCTTGGTGTAGCGCTCGATCTCGCGCATCTGAGCGATGGCGTCGACACACTTGCGGTCGAGCAGGCGGAAGTCGCCCACGTTTTGCAGCACGTCGGTGCGCGTGGTGCGCTGCAGCAGGCGATAGTAGGCCAGCGTGAGACGGCGACGCAGCCACGACTCCTTGCCGCGGGTGTTGCGGCGCGCATACACGTCCTCCCAGCCCTCTTCCCAGTGCTTTATCATCTCGGGGATCACCTCGGGCGGATGCTGCAGGTCAGCATCCATGATCACCATACAGTCGCCCGTGGCGTGGTCAAACCCCGCCAGCATGGCGCGTTCCTTGCCAAAGTTGCGCGACAGGTCAATGTAGCACATGCGCGGGTCGGCAGCGTGCAGCGAGCGCATCACCGCGAGCGTGTCGTCGCGGCTGCCATCGTTGACCATCACCACCTCCCAGTCATACTGCGGCATGCCGTCCATCAGTGCACCCAGGCGCTCATGCAGCAAAGGCAGCGACTTCTCCTCGTTGTAACAAGGAACCAATATCGATATCTTCTTCATATTTTTCTCTCTTTTTAAGAGGTTAAAAGGTTAAAAGGTTAAGAGGTTAACAGGTTAACAAACAAGCCAAACACTTAAACCCTTAAACGATTAAACGGTTAAACGATTAAACCTTTAAACCTTTACAAAGTTAAACCTTTAAACTTTCACAAAAAATCACCCCTTCACCATGTGGTAGCCCAGGCGGTGCAGCTGCACGCAGGCACCCATCAGGTAGAGCTGGTGCAGGCAGCTGATATAGGCCTGCACAGCCTGTGCCGTGCCCGGCTCGATGCCGTTGCGCATCAGGTAGTTGTAGGTGCGCGCCGCCATGTTGCCCACCAGCTTAGACAGCTCGGCCGCCTTGGTCTTGTTAAGCTTCAGCACCACCTCGGCGATATACTCGTCCATCTCGTCATAGCCGCGCGGGTCGCGCAAGGCGAAATAGGGTTCCTCAACCTTAGAGAAACGCTCCCAGTCGTCGTCCCACTTCTGCGCCACAGCCATCCCGACATACATGGCCCAGCCCAGCGACGTGAGCGGATACTGCTGGAACTCACGCATGCCGTCGGGCAGGTAGCCATTGGCCACCGCCACCCACATCTGCTCTACGTCGGGGCAGTCAGGCATCATGTCATCCACCTCGCCCTGCAACTTAAGGTAAGAATACAGGTCCTTCAACAAATTCTCTTCAAACACAGTAGGGTTACAATCCATATCTATAGAGTAAATTCTTTGTCATTTATGAAATAAATGCAAAGATAGTGAAAATCTTTCATCATCAAACCATGTGGAACAACTTTTCTCAAAGCAAAACTCCTAAAGAGACCCAACTATCGCCTATCAGTCCAAACATTTTTTTCAAAAAAAGTTGTGGCGGTGGGGAATTATCTTTACTTTTGCAGTGGAAAAATATATAAATCACATTTGAGTTTTAAAACCTTACCGTTCACTACATGTTAACAGTTTTATCTCTTGCTCTGCTGCCGGTTGCAGCACTGATCATCTACATTTACCGCAAGGATATGGTTCAGCCTGAGCCTATCTCTGCCCTTATTAAAGCCGTTTTCTTCGGCGTGCTTTCTGTGCCAGTTGCCATAATAATCGACTTACTTCTGCCCCAAGCTGACATGACCTCCCTGGGCGGTGCTCTGTATAATGCATTCATCTCTGCCGGCCTGGTCGAGGAGCTGAGCAAGTTCCTTTTCTTGCTGCTGCTGATTAGGACGACTAAGGCGTTTGACGAGCCGTTTGACGGCATTGTCTATGCCACTTGCATCGGTCTGGGATTTGCCGGCCTTGAGAACATCATGTATCTCGCCGGTGCCGAGGACATGATAAGCACTGCCCTGATGCGCGACACGTTCTCGGTTCCGGGACACTTCTGCTTCCAGGCCGTGATGGGTTATTATGTTGCCAAGGCGGTCTTTGGCCCGCAGGCCAAGCGCAACAAGAACTACATGCTGGCGGTGGCGGTCCCCGTGGCGATGCACGGCATCTTTGACGCGCTGCTCATGGTGGCCGAAGCAATGGAAATGGGGCTTCTCGTGCTGCTATGGATCCCGTTCTGCATCTGGATGTTTATCAAAGTGGCACGTCTTGCCAAGGCCATGCGCGCGCCTGCAATGCCCGTGATGCCTCCCCCTCTGTACGATGACCAGCAGATGCCCCCGCAACCGCCCAGTTTCAATAACTACAACCAGTAACCATACACTGACGGGGAACATCTCACGCAGAAACAGTTAGAGCTAGTTCTGCCCGAGATATTCTCCATTCCAGAATGGTTGCCTCACAACTAAAAGTTTAGCAAAAAAAATGAGAACTGCACTCTTATTCCTGTGCCTCGTGTTGTGCATGGCGGCTTGCAACGCACGGCAACAAAAAGGGCTGCCCGCACCTCCGCCCGAGGAGCAGCTGGCGGTGTACACCGATGAGGAAATGAACATCACCATCGCCCTGCCGCAGCACAAAGTAAAAACCAGCAACGGTGACAATAACGAGCTTATACTCACGGGGGACACCAGTAGTTACAAGGTAGTCATCATCCCGTTCAGCAACGAGATGACCACCAGCGATCAAGCCACCAACAAGCTCAACGCGCTGCTCGTTAAAGCAGGCATCGACCTGGAGAGTGCATCGGTGTATGATATTAACAATAACACCCTTGCCGGAGTGTGCCATGTATCTTACAAGAAAGACGGCTCGGCCAAGGGTGTGTTCATGGTGGGTCGCAAAGGATTTCCCGAGGGATTCATGGGCATCATCGAACTCTCGCCGCAATATGCGCCCGTCATGGGCTCAATATGCAACTCGCTGGAGTACAAAGTTCCCGAGCGCGTACTAGCCCTAGTAGACTAACACACGCATCCTAAAGTCACAACGTGCCGTCCTTAAAGCGAAGCGTCCTTAAAGGCAAGGAATCTTGTCGATGCGGGTCTGGTGACGGCCACCCTCGAAGGGAGTTGTCAGGTAGGTCTTAACGATTTCAATCGCCTCATCGTCAGTGATAAAGCGGCCAGGCATAGCGAGCACGTTGGCATCGTTGTGCTGACGCGCCAGGCGTGCAATCTCAGGGATCCAGCACAGCGCCGAGCGAATGCCCTGGTGCTTGTTGAGGGTGATGTTGATGCCCTCGCCACTGCCACACACGGCGATGCCGGGATAGCACTCACCGCTCTCCACCGCAAGGGCGCAGGGATGGGCAAAGTCGGGATAGTCACAGCTCTCCTCATTGTATGTTCCAAAGTCTTTAAACTCAATACCTTGCTCACGCAGGAAGGCCATGATGGCCTGCTTGGTGGCCCAGCCGGCGTGGTCACTGCACAGTGCCACGGGCTTGCCTTGTTTCAAAATAAGATTATCCATAATTTCAAAGGTTTTTTCTTTCAGTGTGCAAAGGTAGTCAAAACCGACGAAAAGAAAAAACTAACGCCGCTAAAAAATAAACGCCGCCACTTTGCGTTATTTAAGTATGAATAAGTTTTTACACCTTATAATAGTGGCGGCAATCACATTGCTTGCTGCCACCTCATGCATCGAGGACGGCTTCACCACCTCGAGCGACGACGTGCTGGTGTTCTCGGTCGACACCGTGGCGTTTGACACCGTGATCACAGCCCAGGGCACCACCACCAAGCAGTTTGTCGTGTACAACCCCAGCAAGAAACAGCTCAACATCTCGTCGATCAGGGTTGAGGGCACCAGCGATGCCAAGTTCTACATCAACGTGGACGGCATGAAGGGCAAGGAGTTCAAGGACATAGAACTCAGGGGCGAGGACAGCCTCTACGTCTTTGTCGAGGGTATGATCGATGAGCTCAAGCAGGACACCCCGCAGGAGTTCACCGACCATATCGAGTTCGTGACCAACGGCGTGACCCAGAAGGTGACCATCAATGCCTGGGGACAGGACGTGGTGCGCATCAAGGGCGACACCATCTGGGAAGACGCCACCTACACGGCAGCCAAGCCCTACCTCATCTATGACACACTGGTCGTGGCGCCCAATGCCACACTCAGGGTCAACCCCGGAGCCAAGCTGCTCTTCCACAAAGGGGCTGCGCTCAAGGTCTATGGCAAGATGTTTGCCCTGGGCACTAAAGACCAGCACATCACACTCAAGGGCGACCGCATCGACAAGGTGGTGGCCGACATTGACTTTGACATCATGTCGGGCCAGTGGGGCGGCGTGGTGTTTGGCGTGGGCGGATATGGCAGCAACTGGGAATATGTTGACATGACCGGCAGCGAATTTGGTCTCCAGGTGAGCTCAAACAACCCCGGCAAGCAAACGCTCCAACTGCTCAACTGCCTCATCCACAACTCCAGCGGTCCCATCTTCACCTGCTGGAATGCTAAGGTGACGGCCTACGGCACCGAGTTCAGCGAGGCTGCCGAGGGCGTGGTGTACCTCTATGGCGGCAACACCACCATGCAGCACTGCACGCTCACCAACTACTATCTGTTCAAGGTGGTTAGCGACCCGTTGCTCAACGTCTTCAACATCGACGACCCCAACTGTCCGCCCATCGTGGCCTACATCGACAACTGCATCCTCTACGGCATGCCCAGCGACATCAATGCCGGCGACCTCACCGGCACCGACATCTACCTGCGCAACTGTCTGCTCAAGAGCCAGGGCACCGATGACGACAACTTCATCAACATCGTGTGGGGTGGCGACCCTAAGTTCTACACCGTGCGCGAGGACTACCTCTTTGACTACCGCGTCAAGGAGGAGAGCGACGCCATAGCCCGCGGCGACCGCAGCATCGTCTCTACCCGCGCCCGCTACGACCGCTACGGCCAGGACCGCTTCGCCGAAGCCCACCCCCCCCCCCGGGCCCCCGCCCCCCCCGCCTCCCCCCCCCCC
>JAZQPG010000119.1:0-5117 GCA_045628365.1 Sodaliphilus sp.
CGATGCCCGCGGTGCCTCGATGGGCGACCTGGGTGCGGCAACCGACCCCGACGTGAACTCACAGTTCTGGAACCCGTCGAAATATGCCTTTGCCTATAGCAATGCCGGCATCGGCCTGTCTTACACTCCCTGGCTGCGCAAGATTGTCAACGACATCTTCCTGGCCAACGTGGCCGGCTACATGAAACTGGGTAGCGGTGACAACCAGGCCATCAGTGCCTCGATGCGCTATTTCTCGCTCGGTGAGATCTCCACCAGCGACCAGGGCGGTGCCGCGATGGCTAGCATCAACCCCTTCGAGATGTCGGTCGACCTGGGCTACTCGCGCAAGCTGAGCGAAAAGTTCGCTATGGGTGTGGCTCTGCGCTACATCTACAGTGACCTGGGATATGGCGGCGACACCAACAACAGCGACCAGACCAAGGGCGCATCGGCATTTGCCGCCGACATCAGCGGTTACTACACCACTTATCCCATCATCGGCCGCAACGAGTGCCAGTGGTCACTGGGTTTCAACATCTCTAACGTGGGTTCTAAGGTGTCTTACAACAGCGGTAACGACCCCGCCTTCCTGCCCACCAACCTCAGACTGGGTACTGCATTCACCTTCCCTCTGGCCGACTACCACAACCTCACACTCAGCGTTGACGCCAACAAACTGCTCGTGCCCGCTAAGCCCCGCCAGGCCAACTACCTGACTCCCGAGGGCGCCTACGACTACGAGGCCTACAGCGAGGCACTCCAGAAGTGGAAAGACAAGTCATCGATCGCAGGTATCTTTGACTCGTTCCACGACGCCCCCGGCGGCATGAAGGAGGAGCTCAAGGAGATCAACTACTCGATTGGCGCCGAGTATAGCTACAACCAGCAGTTCTTCCTGCGCGGCGGTTACTTCCACGAGGACCGCACCAAGGGTAACCGTCAGTACTTTGGCTTCGGTGCCGGTTTTGCGATGAACGTGATTCGCCTCGACGCGTCTTACATGATCGCCACCGCCCAGCAGAGCCCCCTCGACCAGACACTGCGCTTCACCGTCACCTTCGACATGGACGGCATCAAGAACATGTTTGGCCGCAAGTAAACAACCCGAGAAAAAGTAAAGATAAAGGAAATAACAGCACGCAGCGGGGACAGCAATATGGTCTGTCCCCGCTGCTATTAAAAAGACACAATTATATCATTATGTTCAGAGTAGGAATGGGATTTGACGTGCACCGCCTGGTCGAGGACCGAGAGCTGTGGCTGTGCGGAGTGAAACTGGAACACACGCTGGGGCTGCTGGGCCACAGCGATGCCGACGTGGCTATCCACGCCCTGTGCGACGCCCTGCTCGGCGCCGCCGCCCTGCGCGACATAGGCTACCATTTCCCCGACACCGACCCGCGCTACAAGGGCATCGACAGCCGCCTGCTGCTGCGCGAGGTGATGCGCCTGGTCCGTGAACAGGGCTACGAACTGGGCAACTGCGACATCACCATCTGTGCCGAGCGCCCCAAGATCAACCCCCACATTCCCGCCATGCAGGCCCAGCTGGCCGAGTGCATGAACTGCGAGCCCTCGCAGGTATCAATCAAGGCCACCACCACCGAGCGCCTAGGCTTCACCGGCCGTCAAGAAGGCATCTCGGCCTACGCCGTAGCCCTAATCAACACCACCAACTAACGGGTATTATACCGTACCGTAAAGGCACGGACAGATGGTGGCGCGTTATACAGCCATTTGCACGGTCCTAAAGGCCCTTGCTGCATGCCTGCCTACAATATCACATCCCTAGCGGGATTTCATATTAACCCAGAAAGTGCATTAGGGCCCGCCGCATGTATATGTATCTGTTTATCCCCGGCCTACGTTCGCTACCTCACTGCAACTGGGGTTAATAACACCACGTGATATAGCGCACCTTTGGTGCTTTGCATACACCAGGAGTAAACCATGATTTCCGTGAGATTTCCGTGAGATTTCCGTGAGATTTCCGTGAGATTCTGCGCGGGGATTATTCACAAAGGAGTAGTGACTACTATTTACACCTATCCTGCCTCAAGGGGCTCCACTTTGCTCCAACTCTCCACTTCTCCACTTCTCCACTCCAAAGCGCCAACCAGGAATATCCGCTGATCCGGAATATATCATTCCGGAGATTAATGCCCTGTGTGATTGCCGCCAGTGACCGCCATGATGGGCTCGGTCAGTGGGAGGTGGTGGTGAGGATGGAGATGGCGGTGTCAAGGAGCGTGTCATGGTGACGCGCGGTGTCGTCGGCAGTCTGGTCGACGCGCACGTCGGGCTCGACGCCAAACTCCGTCAGGTTACCGTTCTTATCCTTGATGGGAGCGGCACTGAAGCGCACGTGCCAGCCGTTGGGTAGCTCGCTGGTGAAGGGTAGGCCGCATCCTCCGCCGGTAACGTCGCCCACCACGGTGACGCCTGGCAGCGACTTCATGATGGACACGAAGTTGTTTGTGGCGCTGAACGAGCCACGGTTGCACAGCACCACCACGGGCTTGAGGTAGTGAGGATGGTCGGACGACGGTGTGAAGTAGTAGGGCTGCCACTCGGAGAAGGCGCCGTGGGCAGGGCCTGTCTTGTGGCAGATGTATCCGGCCAGCGTCTTCTCGTCGATGAAACGCTCCACGAGGGTCTCCACGTTGGTGAGCAGACCGCCACCGTTGCTGCGCACGTCGATGATGAGCCCGTCGCACGAAGCCAGGTAACTGAAGATGAGGTCCAGATTGCCGCGTCCTATTCCGCTCGAGAAACTGCCGTAGTACATGTAGCCGATGTTGTCGCTCAGTATCTGGTACTTGATGCCCGAGGAACGCTTGTAGTTAAATCCCAGGTAGTACTCGTCTATGAGACGTTCGTCGTAGTTCATGGGGTATTTTTCCCATATCCAGTAGCGCGACACGTCGTGGGCCGCGATGAGGTTGGTGTGCCCGTCCTTGAGTTCCTTGAGCATGTCGCCGCACAGGTCAAAGAGCTCTCGCGAGGTCATCTTGGGGTGTACCTTGGCACGGTAACGCTTGCCCACTTCTTTCCAGTCCACGTCCTTGTAGTCAAAGAAGGTGTAGTGCTCGTCGATGATTTGCCACAGTGCGTCAAAGTTCCCCTCCGGCGTGTTGGGGTGCTCGGGCTCGTCCTGGCAGCTGGTTATCGCCACAGCCATCACCAGGAGAAGGAGGATGTATAGTCGGGTAATCGCTTTCATTTACAGTGAATTTTATGTTATGCGGTAACACGATGTGCTGCCGGCAGCAATGCCAAAGGTAGTGAAAATTTGTGGTTTGGGCAACAATATGGGTGGATAATGTGCCAAGCAATCTCTTTTTTAACAGCCGCCTTTAAACCACAGTAAGCATGGCGGGGTAAGGGAGGGTCGCTATACGCGGCCCGTGAGTGAAGTGTCGTGAACGCGTTTCCGTATCGGTAGTAGCTAAAGTCAAAGTGGTACGCTCGCTAGCAAAGATTTAGACAAAGAAGCCGTGTGTGTAATCAAGTCACTGCCACGCTTCAGCCCCGGCCGCGCCGGCGGATGTATGGTACATCACCCCCGTGCCGTTTTAAGGAGTTCCTCTTTTTGGAGGCTTCAATGAACTAACAAAAAATCCCGGGGGATGGGAACCTCGGGATTTTTTGTCAGGGGATGTTTGTATGTCGTTTTACATGCGCTCGGGTACTTCCATGCCCAGCAGTGACACGGCACGCTTGATGATGGTGCCCACGGTGGCCGAGAGCTTGAGGCGGAAAGCACGCAGCGTAGCGTCTTCCTCTTTGAGGATGCTGCAGTCGTGGTAGAACTGGTTGAACTCCTTGGCCAGGTCATAGGTGTAGTTGGCAATCACAGCGGGGCTGTAGTTGCGGCCTGCATCGAGCACTGTGCCGGCAAAGTCGTTGAGCTTCTGGATGAGGTTGGTCTCCTTTTCGTTGGGCTCTACGGCGCTCACGTCCACGGCGTTGAAGTCTTCCTCGGCCTTGCGCAGCACGCTCTGGATGCGGGCATAGGTGTACTGGATGAAGGGACCGGTGTTGCCGTTGAAGTCGATTGACTCTGAGGGGTTGAACAGCATGTTCTTGCGTGGGTCAACCTTGAGGATGAAGTACTTCAAAGCGCCCAGGCCGATGATTCGGAACACGTTCTCGCGCTCTTCCTCGGGCACACCCTGCAGGCGTCCGGGCTCGCTGCTCATCTTGCGGGCTGTGTCGATCATCTCGTCCATGAGCTCGTCGGCGTCAACCACTGTGCCCTCGCGAGACTTCATCTTGCCGTTGGGCAGCTCTACCATGCCATATGAGAAGTGGATCAGGTCCTTGCCCCACTTGAAGCCCAGCTTGTCGAGCAGCAGCGAGAGCACCTGGAAGTGGTAGTTCTGCTCGTTGCCCACGACATATATCATCTGGTCGATGGGGTAGTCCTGGTAGCGGAGCTTGGCGGTGCCGATGTCCTGGGTCATGTAGACCGAGGTGCCGTCGCTACGCAGCAGCAGCTTGTGGTCGAGGCCGTCAGCGGTGAGGTCGGCCCACACGCTGTTGTCCTCCTTGCGGTAGAAGATGCCCTTCTCCAGGCCTTCGTCTACCTTCTCCTTACCCTCGAGATAGGTGTTGCTCTCGTAGTATATCTTGTCGAAGCCCACGCCCATGCGCTTGTAGGTCTCGTCAAAGCCGGCATATACCCACTCGTTCATCCGTGCCCACAGGTCGCGCACTTCCTTGTCGCCGTCCTCCCATTTCTTGAGCATGGCGCGTGCTTCCTTCATGAGCTCAGAGTTCTTCTCGGCCTCTTCCTCTGTCATGCCCTTGGCCATGAGCTCTTTGAGCTCAGCCTTGTAGTGCTTGTCAAATGCCACGTAGAAGTCGCCGATGAGGTGGTCGCCCTTCTTGCCTGCGGTCTCGGGAGTGGCGCCCTCGCCCCACTTGAGCCAAGCGAGCATCGACTTGCAGATGTGGATGCCGCGGTCGTTGACAATGTTGGACTCCACCACCTTGTTGGCGCAAGCCCCCATGATGCGCGACAGGCTGTAGCCCGGCAGGTTGTTGCGCACGTGTCCCAGGTGGAGAGGCTTGTTGGTGTTGGGCGCCGAGTACTCGATCATCACGAGCTGGCTGTCGTCGGTCCCGGGAAC
>JAZQPG010000120.1:0-4693 GCA_045628365.1 Sodaliphilus sp.
ACCGCCCCCCCCAACCGCCACATGCACCGCCTCGCCCACGCCCTCATCGAGCGTGGCAGCAAGCGTGGCGACCGCGTGGCCCTGCTCCTGCCCCGCACCAGCCGCCTCATCATGTCGCAATATGGCGTGCTCAAGGCCGGCGGCGCTTATATCCCCTGCGACCCCAAGTATCCCACTGACCGCAACAACCACATCCTCGACGACTCGGCGGCTCCGTTCATCATCACCACTGCCGACCGTCTGGACGAGTTCCCCGGCCGTGCCGTGGACGTGGAGGAACTGCTGGCATGCACCGACGAGTCGACTCCTGACGTGCACGTTGAGCCCGACGATCTGGCTTACCTCATCTACACCAGCGGTTCTACCGGCACCCCCAAGGGCGTGCAGCTCATGCACAAGGGCGTGTGCAACTACCACTGCGACAAGAACCTCATCCAGGGCATACTCAAGAACGAGTGCCATGCTGCACTGGGTATAACTACTATCTCATTTGACATGTCGGTGTGGGAGACCGGTTCGCCCCTCATGCTGGGCAAGACCCTGGTTCTCGCCGGCGACGACGAGTGCAACGACCCCAACGCGCTGGCACGCCTCATCGAGAAATATGGCATCGACTGCATGACAGCCACCACATCGCGCTTCATGCAGCTGCTCGAGAGCGACGTCTTCAACGACGCCTTCACTAAACACATGCACATGGCTTATCAGGGCGGCGAGGGCCCCTCGGGCGCTCTGCTGCAAAAGCTGCAGACCTATCCCGGACTGCGCATCGTGAACGGCTACGGCCCCACCGAGACCATTGCCAACAGCCACGCCAGCGAGCTCACCGTGGGCGACATACCCCACATTGGCAAGCCCTGCGTCAACTACACCAACTTCATCGTCGACAGCGACGGCAACGAGGTGCCCGTGGGCGTTGTGGGCGAGCTGCTCATAGGCGGCGCTTCGGTGGCCAAGGGCTACAACAACCTGCCCGAGCAGACCGCGGCACGGTTTGTCGACGGCGTCTACCACTCGGGCGACTATGCCCGCTGGCTGCCCGACGGCAACGTGATGGTACTGGGACGCAAGGACAACCAGGTGAAGCTGCGCGGACTGCGCATCGAACTGGGCGAGGTGGAGAGCACCATGGCCCGCGTCGAGGGCATCAAGAGCGCTGTAGTGCTCATCAAGAAACTGCAAGGCAAGGACCACCTGTGTGCTTACTTCACCGCCGACCGTCAGATCGACATCCCGGCACTCAAGGACGAGCTCAAGAAGACCCTTACCCTATACATGATACCAACGGCCTACCTGCAGGTCGATGAATTCCCGCTCACTCCCAACGGCAAGACCAACGTCAAAGTGCTGCCCGATCCCGTGATCGCACAGTCGACCGACTATGTCGCTCCGACCAATAAGGCCGAGCAGGACTTCTGCGACATCTTCGCGTCTATCCTGCAGCTCGACCGCGTGGGAGCAACCGACGACTTCTTTGAGCAGGGCGGTACCTCGCTCGTGGTCATCAAGGTGGTCATCGAGGCTACCAAACTAGGCTACCAGGTCGCCTTCCAGGACGTCTTTGCACACAGCACACCCAGGGCTCTTGCCGAGTTTGTTGGCGCAATACCCGCTGCCGCCGAGGAAGTGCAGCAGCCCGCCGAGGAGGTCGCTTCTAATGATGTCTATGCCGAGGTGCTCAAGGACAACACCATCGAGAGCCTGCTCCGTGGCGAGCGTCAGGAGATTGGCGACGTGCTGCTCACCGGCGGCACCGGCTTCCTGGGCATCCACGTGCTCTACCACTTGCTCAAGGAGTACGACGGCAAGATCTACTGCCCGCTGCGCGGCAAGGACGGCGTGAGCGCCGCCGACCGCCTCCGCTCGATGCTCTTCTACTACTTCGACGAGGCGTTTGACGAGGAAATGGACACCCGCCTGTTCATCGTGGAGACTAACATGATGAACCCCGACACCGTGATGCAACTGCCTTACAGGAACCTCACCGTGATCAACTGCCTTGCCAACGTGAAGCACTTCTCGACCGGCAACGACATCGAGGAGGTCAACGTCAACTCGGTTGAATACCTGGTGAAGTGGTGTCTTGCAAGCGGTTCGCGCCTCGTGCACGTCTCTACCGTGAGCGTGGCTGGCCACAGCATGAACGGTTTCCCCGATCCCAAGCGCAAACTCGTTGAGCACGAGCTCGACTACGGCCAGAGCCTCGACAACCAGTATGCACGCTCTAAGTTCAACGCCGAGCGACTCATCCTGGATGCCGTGCGCGACAACGGCCTCTCGGCCAAGATTATGCGCGTGGGCAACCTCTCGGCCCGCAACAGCGACGGTGAGTTCCAGATGAACTTCATGTCAAACAACTTCATGGCCACCCTGCGTGCCTACAAGACCCTCGGGGCTTGTGCCTACGATATGTGTGACTTCACCTGTGAGTTCTCGCCCATCGACGAAGTGAGCCGTGCTATCCTGCTGCTCGCAACCACTCCGCGTGAGAACATCGTGTTCCATCCCACCAACAACCACACCCTGCCCATGGGCGACGTGCTGCGCGGCATGCACGTGATTGATGCTCCCATGAGATTTGTGGAGAAGGAGGAATTTGGCGCTATCATAGGCGAGGCTACACAAGACGAGGAGAAGACCTTGCGTCTGCGTCCGCTCATGGCCTACGCGGCAAGTGGCGGCAACAAGGTGGTCAACCTGGGATATGACAACACATTCACTACCCAAGTGCTCCGCCGCCTGGGCTTCTCGTGGGCTTACACATCGTGGGACTACGTGGAACGTTTCATCAAGGCCATCGCAGGTCTCGACTTCTTTGATTAAAAACAAGCCTGGGCATTCCGGAATCTCCGGATAATCCGGAATGCCCGGTACTATAATAGTAGACTATGATACGTAGTGCAAAACTAGTAAACAAGGCATTCAATGGGTTCTTGCTGGCCTCGGTGCTCACGGTGCTGGGCAGCCAGGCAGGTGCGCTCATCGATGCGCTCATGTTGAGTCACTTCATCGGTGCCGATGCCATGGCAGGCGTCAACATCACCAAGCCAGTGACGCAACTCATCTTTGCCCTCACGTGCATCGTGGCACAAGGCGGTTCCATGCTCACGGGCATGGCAATAGGCAACCAGGACAAGCGCCGCGCCAACGGCGTGTTCTCCACCTCGTTCGTCGTGTTGTTCTTGATGGGCCTCGTGGGGTCTATGCTGCCGTTCGTCTGCGGCGACAGTCTGGTGCACCTGCTGTGCAGCGAGCCCACGCTCATGGTGCACACCAGCAATTACCTCAATGTGCAGCTCTATGGCGCATTGCCGCTCATATTGATGCTTGCCCTCATGATGTATGTGGCAGTGGACGGTGCTCCCAAGCTGGTGACCAAGGCGACCATCGCATCCGAGATTACCCATGTGGTGCTGGGCTTCATTTTCCTGAAATTCTGCGGATGGGGCGTTGTGGGGGCCGCCTGGGCAACCAACATTTCCTACACCGTGGCGGTTGTGCTCATGCTCTCTCACTTCCGCGAGAAGGAATCTCTCAAATTCTCGCTGGGCGGTTTCAGCCTGGCGAGCCTGGGCAAACTGCTGCTCATGGGATTGCCCATGGGAATCAGCACGTCGCTCATCGCTGTGCGCATGCTCGGGGCTAACCATGCTGCGATGACCTACATGGGTGCTCACGGCATGGAGGCGATGGCAGTGTGTGCTACCTTGCTCTCGTTCTCGATGATTATCATCTCGGGCCCGATCAACTCCTACACTCCCGTGGCAACCGTGCTCAAAGGTTCGGACGACAACCGTGGCGTGGCACTCGTGTCGCGTCATGCAATGGCGTTCATGGCAATAGGCCTGGGCGTGTATGTTGCCCTCATGGTGGCGTTTCCCGGCACCTTTGCCAGCATCTTTGGCATCAACGACCCCGAGGCGATGAAGATAGCCCGCGTGGGCATAGCGATACATGCGTTCAACATCTTCATGCAGGGATTCTGCATCCTCATCCCCATGTATCAGATTTACTCGCACAAGACATTGTCGCTCATCGTGTCGGCGGGCCAGCCGCTGCTCCCCATGGCCATGTTCTGGCTGCTATGTGCTCACCCTTGCGACATTTCGCCCTGGTGGGGATTCCTCATCGGGCAGGTGATGGTGCTTCTCATCATTGCTCCTTATATCTTGTATAAGCGTTTCACCGACAAGTCGATGATGCCTTTCTTCCTTATTCCGCGCAAGAGTGCCGACCACCTCTTTGACGTGACAGTGCCTGCGCGTGTCGAGGAACTTGATGCCACAATGAAGGAAACCCAGCAATTCCTCTTGGGCGAGTGCGGTGCGACGCCCCAGGAGGCAGTAGCGATAACCGTGGTTATCGACGAGCTTGCACAGAACGCCATCAAGCATGGCACGGCATCGTGCATCGACCTGCGTGTGTCGGTCACTGGCAAGCAGGTGAAGGTGATGCTTCACGACGACGGCCGCCCATTCAACCCCACGCTGCAACCCGCGTCGGGCGACGATAAGGCAATAGGCCTCAAAATAATACAAGGCCTAGCCACCGACCTCACCTATACCCACACCTTCTCCCAAAACGTGATGTCCTACACCACAACCCTGTAAACCACGGGAAGGAAGATAATTTGAAGAAATATTACCAATGAGAGGCTGAAAGCCGACACGCACAAAGCCTCTAAACGAAAAAA
>JAZQPG010000121.1:0-18625 GCA_045628365.1 Sodaliphilus sp.
GTTCAGTGGCTCGTGATGAGCGTTGGCATAGCCCACGGGGACGATAATTTCGCCGGCTTTCACATTAAACTTGCCGCCTAAGAACGCCTTGTTGAGCCAGAACTGCTCCAGCGCTACCTCGCCGCCCTTCTCGGTCTCGGCTTCATATTCGCCCGACTCCTCGGCCTCAATCTCTACGGCAGTCTCATTGCCGCCATGCTCAAACTCAAGCTCACTACCCATGGTCCAGCCCTTGCCGAAGTCAATTCCCAGGCTCACCGTTACATGTGGCAGGTCAAAGCGCCCATGGCTACCGTCGTTCTTGTAACGCTCGGGGGCGTTATAGCGGTTGAAACTCTGACTGTAGAAGTTGCGTGTCATCACAGCCTCGCCATAGCCTCCCAGGCTCAGACGCGACAGGGCATTGACGAACTTGTTCACACGAGTGGTGTCGATGCTGATAACCGGACTTTCGCTTTGAGCTTGGGCCGTTGCTGCTGCAATTATCAGCATGATGCATAAAGTAAGTTTTCTTATCATTTTGTGTATTTTTTGTTTTTGATTGCAAAGGTAAACCCGTTATTTTGACAAGGCAATACACATAAATGTTGATTCAGTTAGTGTGTTTTATGCAATTTGTCATAACATTTTATTACTTGCATACTGCATATTTATTACTGATTTGTAGTAACAAAAAACCTAATACTTACATATAGGTATTTCTTCGTTAGGGAAAAATGATGTAACTTTGCAGATGAAAAAACAACTGATTATGAAAAGGATGAAACTATATGAGGCTGATGACAAGATGATAGACCTCATCAGCGACAATTACAGCATGTTGCAGGGATTGAGTTCCTTCGGCATCCGTCTGGGTTTTGGCGACAAGACTGTCGACGAGGTGTGCACCGAGCAGGGCGTTGACTGCTACACATTTCTTGTGGTGGTGAACTTCCTGATCAACGGCTATGCCCCCAAGGAAACCGACGAGCGCATCTCGGTGAAAACACTGCTGGGCTACCTGCAGGCTTCTCACCGTTTCTTCCTTGACTATCAGCTGCCCTCCATACGCCGAAAACTAGAGGAAGCACTCTCGCAGGGCGACAACATGGCGGTGCTCATCCTGAGGCTCTATGACGAGTATGCCCACGACATACAACTGCACATGAAGTATGAGGAGAAGACGCTCTTCCCCTATGTCAACGCATTGTTGCAGGGCGAACAGAGGCCCAACTATAACGTGGAGATATACTCAAAGCACCACGATGACATCACTGGCAAGTTCCATGAACTCAAGAGCATCATCATCAAGTACCTGCCCCAGGACGGATTGACAAACAACCAGCTCACGGCTGCCATCTATGACATCTACAGCAACGAGGAGTGGCTGAGCAACCACAGCAACGTGGAGGATATCCTGTTTGTGCCCGCCATCCGTCTGCTGGAACAGAAAGTGAAAAACGACGACGTCTCGGCTCGCATCTCAAGCATGATCAAGGGGTCAGAGGGTACCGAGTCGATCTCTGAACGCGAGAAGGAAATCATCGTGTGCCTCGTGCAAGGCATGTCAAACAAAGAGATTGCCGCGAAGCTGTTTATCTCGGTCAACACCGTCATTACCCACCGCCGCAATATCACTCGCAAGCTCCAGATACACTCCCTTGCCGGCCTCACCATCTATGCCATAGCCAACGACCTCATCGACAAACGCTGCCTCATGGGCTGATACTGCCTCCTTCAACCCACTGCCTTCAAAAAAACGCCCTAATAGGGACAGCCTAGGACAGTCCCTTTTAGGGCGTTTTTGGGGTGGTAGGGTTGGTTTTGCGCATGGTCCGGCTGACCCTACGCGACGATGTCGACGGTTAAAAAATGGCGCTAAATTTGGTCATTGTGCGGGAAATAAGTAATTTTGCCGCGTGTTTTGACTAAACTGATTTTTCAATGGAATTCAAGCATAAGTTTGACAGTCTGGTGTTGAGGGCTTTGCGCCCGGTTAAGGAGCAGCCCCTGTGCATGCTGTTCTTTTTCCTGATGCTTGTCCACCCCATCATTGGGTGGATATTTGCTATCACCAGTATCGAGCTGTCACGTCGATTGTTGACCGGTTTCCAGGGCTTGCTGATGCTCACCGGCCTGTCGTGGATGGCGACATGTCTGGTCTATCGTCTGCGGTGGACCAAGTGGGTGCTTTACATCTTGTTCTGGCTGTTGCTGGCAGTGAGCGTGTTCGTGGGGTTTAACTTCAAGATGAGCATCTCGCAGCAAACCATGACCATCATGATGGAAACTAACCCCAAGGAGAGTTCCGAATTCTTTGACACGTATGCCTTCAAGGACCTTAGCTTGTGGTCCTATGCCGTAGACCTGGCTTCTCTGCTCATAATTGTCACGTGCGAGTCCATGCGGCCGAGGTTGCGCCGCGTGCTGGGCCGTGCGTTCCGTTCCCCGTGGTGGGGCAGGGTGGTGGCAACCCTGGGCATGGTGGGCTCGGTGTGGCTGGCTGGATGCTACATATGGCTGGCAACGTGTGGCACATCGGCGTCGCTCAACAAATGGCGCAGGATTTTCCCTCACGACTCTATCGATCTGGTGACGCAGACGATGCACGGGCTCAACTCCCTGCGATGCAGTGCCAATGACCTTGTCCTGGCTCTAGCGGCATCGCGCCAGGTCTATGATACACCGGCCAGCGTTGTCAGTGAGGACTCGCTCACGGTGGGGTACATCCTGGGCGAGAGCTACAACAAGCACCATGCCTCGACCTACGGCTACGATTTGCCCACTACCCCCAACATGGAGCGAGAGCGCGACAACGGCAACCTCTATGTGTTTAACAACGCCGTGTGCCACGAGAATTTCACTTCGCTCATGGAGAAAAGCACCTTCAGCCTCAACAGCATTGGTGACGGAGAAAGCTGGTTTGAATTCCCGTCGTTCCTCACCGTGTTCAAGCACAGCGGTTACGACGTGTGGATGTGGGACATGCAGCGCGAGTTCATGACAAAACGCCTGTACACCATCACAGTCAACGACTACCTCTACAGTCAGGAGATGACCAAACTGTCTTACACCGAGTGCAACAAGCGCCGATACGGTTATGACGGCGGACTGGTGGATAATTTCCTCGCCAAGAAGCTGCCCGGGCGCCACAACCTCGTGATGCTGCACATCATGGGTCAGCATGTTGCCTACTTCCAGCGCTATCCCAAGCAGTGCGCCGCTTTCAATTACACCGACATCAAGCGCAAGGACAAGTATCTTGACAAGTCCAGGAAAACCACCATTGCCCAGTATGACAACGCCACACGCTACAACGACGCGGTGATGAAGCAGCTGTTTGACCACTACCGCGACAAGAATGCGGTGATTGTCTACTTGACCGACCATGGCGAGGAGATATATGACTACCGCGACCACTGTGGACGCAACGTGTCGCGCAGCCCCAAACCCGACGAACTGCGCTACCAGAATGAGGCCTTCTTCGTGGTGTGGTGCTCTGACGTGTACAAGGCCCGCCACCCCGAGTTGGTGAAGAACATCGAGGCATCGCTCGACCGCCCGTTCATGACCGACGTCGTGGGCCACATGATGCTGTCGCTGGGTCAGGTGGAGACTCCTTATTATAACCCCGCCCACGATGTTATTAGTCCCTCCTACAAACCGTCAAAACGCAACGTCTATGGCCGTGCCGACTATGACGAGGTGATGGCCACCGGGAAGTGAAGGACAGGCGACCTGGGCCGATGAAAAAATCCTGGGAACGTGAATTGTGTGAAATCAGTTGATTTCATGTGTGGAAAGTTTTTTGCGCGTGGTTGCTCTAGTTTCATGAAAAATCGTTATCTTTGCAGTTTAGATAAAGTAAAAGAGAAGTATTATGATGCTATTTAAGGCTCTTAATGGTTTTGGAGAATACTGTTCCTTCATGTGGAGCAGCATTGGCGTGCCCGACAAGTGGCGCGAGTTCTTCAAGCGTTACACTAACGAGATATATAAGCTTGGTATCGACTCGATTCCGCTCATCCTCATCGTGTCGATCTTCATTGGTGCCCTGTGTACCATCCTCATTAAACTCAACATCAACAACCCGATGCTGCCGCGGTATGTGGTGGGTATGACCACTCGCGAGATTATCCTGCTGGAGTTCTCGTCGTCGATCCTGTGCCTCATCCTGAGCGGTAAGATAGGGTCAAACATCGCCAGCGAGATAGGCACGATGCGTGTCACCGAGCAAATCGATGCCCTCGACATCATGGGCATCAACTCGGCTAACTTCCTGGTTATGCCCAAGGTGGCCGGACTCATCACCATCCTGCCGGTGCTGGTGGTGATATGTATGTTCACCAGTCTGCTGGGTGGTTACCTGGTGTGTGTGTTGACGGGAATTGTCGACGTGGAGACCTATGTGTATGGTATCCAGACGATGTTCATCGAGTGGTACGTGTGGTTTGCATTAATCAAGTCGCTGTTCTTTGCCTTTATCATCTCGAGCATCTCGGCCTACTTTGGCTACACGGTCAAGGGCGGCTCGGTCGAGGTGGGCAAGGCCAGCACTAACTCGGTGGTGATGAGCAACATCATGATTCTGGTGGTAGACGTTATATTAACTAAACTCATGCTGCAATGATCGAGGTAAGGAATCTAAAGAAGTCGTTCAAGGACGGCGACTCAATGCGTCAGGTGCTATTTGGTATCAACGCTAAGTTCTATGACGGCAAGACCAATCTGATCATTGGTCAGAGTGGCTCGGGCAAGACCGTGCTGGTGAAGAACATCGTGGGCCTTTTCAAGCCCGACGAGGGTGAGATCCTCTATGACGGCCGCGACATCACCATGATGGACAAGAAGCAACTCAAGGAACTACGCAAGGAGATAGGCATGCTGTTCCAGGGATCGGCCCTCTTTGACAGCGAGACGGTGATGGGCAACGTGATGTTCCCCTTGAAGATGTTCTCGTCGATGAGCCGCGAGGAGCAGATGGAGCGTGCCCAGTTCTGTATTGACCGCGTTAACCTCACCGGCAGCGAGAATAAGTATCCCAGCGAGCTCTCGGGCGGTATGCAGAAGCGCGCCGCCATTGCACGTGCCATCGCCCTTAACCCCAAGTATCTCTTCTGTGACGAGCCCAACTCGGGCCTCGACCCCAAGACCAGCATCGTTATCGACGAGCTGCTCTATGACATCACCCATGAATTTGGAATCACCACCATCATCAACACCCATGACATGAACTCGGTGATGGGAATTGGGGAGAACATCATCTTCGTGAACAAGGGCCACCTGGGCTGGAACGGCACCAAGGAGGAGATATATGACCAGGACAATGATGACCTGAACAACTTTGTCTATGCCACCGACCTGTTCCGCGACGTGCGCAAGTATCGCCTCGTCCACGGCTACCAACGAACCACTTTAAAGTAACAATGAAGGAGCGGCTGCAACTCACACATCGCCCTGCCACACCGGCCGACGCCCGCTTCGTGGCGCTGGTGATGATGGAAGCCGTGGGACAGGACCTCATGGAGCGCGGTGAGATGCCCGGCGATGACCTGACGGCAACATGCCTGAGCACCGAGACACTCTACAGTTACCTGAACGCCACCATCTTTGAGGTTGATGGTAAGCCCGTCGGTGGGCTGATAGCTTATTGCGGTAAGGGATATCACGAGGTAAAGGTTGCGACCTTTGCCCCTATAAGGGACCGCCTCTCGTTTGATCCCATGGCGATGGACGACGAGACTCGCGAGGGCGAGTACTATCTTGACAGCGCTGCCGTGCTGCCCCGGTACCGTGGCCGTGGCATCGGGCGCAAGATCATTGAGCACGGCGTGGCCACTGCCCGTAGCCAGGGTCTGTTGCCCGTGCTGGCCTGTGACCCCGACAACACCGGTGCCTACAGGCTATATGCAAGTCTGGGATTTGGCGAAGACGGCCATCTGCACATCTTCGGCGAGGACTACCTGCGCATGACTTGTCCCGTAAAATGAAATGTTAACCGTATAATATGGAATTCAAAATGAAAAAGCTTCTTTTATCGATGGCAGCATTAGGCTGCTCTGTTTTTACATTTGCTAATGAGTACACCACGATGTCCCCTATCATGGAGAAGGGCGAAGAGATTGTAGAGTTCCTTGAGAACAGCCAGGACCAGGAGATAGTGCGCATGGAATATGATATCCTCACTTCAACCACTTCGTCTTACCGCACACTTACCAACAACTGGACCTACACGATAGTGGCATTTGGCGATTTCCGCTTTCAGGATATTGACGTGAACGTGTATCGCAAGGTGAACGGCACGTGGAAACCGGTTACCAGCGACAGCGACGAAAGCTCGATGGCAGTCGTCACCGTGTCGCCCAACACCACAGGCGAATACCGCATTGACATCACTGCCTACAGTTTCAAGGATGGTTACAGTGCAGGTCACTATGGTCTCATCATCTGCCACGACCAGCCCGATTAATCGGCTATAAAAACGTCATAACATACAAAACAAATAGATCAATATAAAAGTTAGCTATCGAGATGACAATAAGGAAGACCATTTTATTGCTGACACTGGTTGTTCAGTGTCTGTGTTGCGTTGCACAATACAATGCGGGTAACTCATTCATCAGGCAGGCCTTGGTGCAGTATTCCATGGGTAGCGATGGTTATTATGTCATGGCCGAGAACCAAATGGTTGAAACGGTGACAGGTGTCGTTGAGAACTATGCTTATGACCCCAAGAGCCATAACCTGTTTGTACTTACCGATAACGCTAACATTGTTATAACATTGACCAATGACTATGCCAATATTATAAAGAAAAACAAACTGATACCGCAATACAAATCGGACCAGATAGGGTTGCTTGTAGCTGAGAAAAATCAGGAATTAGCGAAAAAGTTCGGCGCGCTCGACGCCCAACGCACAGCCGAGCTGAAGGCGGCAAGAGATAAAGTTATTGCCGACTCGATAAATGCCGTGAGAGAGGCTGCACGGCAAGACTCTTTGAAAAAAGCCGCTGAGAAACAGAAGGAAGTGACCTACAAGGCTCAGCACCCCAACTGGAGGTGGATACCTGTAAAGAGAAGGGATACAGGCTATAGATACTCAACGAGCTACGAGAACAAGATGACATGTGTTATTCCTGAATGTGAACACGTTAACAGCATTGATTCGGTTTTTGTCTTATCATTGCAAAACGACACGGTATATTATTTGAGTCAGGAAAAAGGCTTGCTTGATTATACTTACAGCAAGGTGCATGCCAGTGTGCTGCCCGGGGATTTGTTGCTCGACGAGACGTTTAACATCTACCGCAAGGTGTATAGTGACAGCCTTCAATTAAAACAGATGGGCCTAGACATGAACATCGTCAACGGGCTTAACGCCACGCAATTCCATGAATACGTTGAGAATCTCAAAAAGGAGGCTCCGTATGGATTTGTAAAAGAATGGTCATGGGATAGTGAGTATGGTTTTATTACCTTCAAGTTGTCATATCTCAATTTAAATAAGAAAACCATCAAATACCTTGATGTGTATTTTAAGGTGACTAATCCCGTGGGTGATGTTCGCGCGACCGGTAACTTTAAAGGAACGGGCCCGGTGGAGCAGTTTGGCGGCGGCTCGTGGGATTGGGATGATTCTTTATATTATGCAGCCGGTGATGCCTCCACGATGAGTATAACTAAAATGATTATCACCTACATGGATGGCACTAAGAAAATCTTAACAGAGGACCAGGTCGTATATGACGAATAAAGGTTCTGGACATAGCCTCCGATAGATTCACTGGAATTGTAACCAGTTCTGCATGACTGATTTAAACCCAGGAAGTGCATTAGGGCATGTATAAGATTTTTCGGGTTTGTCATTGTGTCAGGGTTTGCGCTATATTGAACGAACATAGGGGCTCCTATATGAGCGAAAGATAGTGCAAATCATGCCTGTGAGAAGCAAAATATTGGCAATTGCTCCTAATGCACTTTCTGGGTTAAAAATGTTGTTGACCACTTAATGGGGGACGGTGGTGGAGTTCTTCCACTGGCGGGTTGCGGGGTCGTAGACATAGAAACGCCCGAACTCGTCGGCATAGTAAACCATGTAATGGATGCTGTCGATGTATTGGTAAAAAGGCCCTGATCCGGTCGTCGAGTCATCATAGCCTATGTCGCTCGACGAGCGGGGAGCATGGCCGGTTGCTTCCTTGTATTGCTCCACGATGTCGATGAGCGGCTGTGCCTTGGTTTGGTAGAAGCTGCAAAACACATGGTCAAATGCCATTGGGCCCACGATGAGCACCGCGATGGCTGCCACGGCTAGCAGGGCTTTCTTTATGTTAATCTTCTTCATCGGTTCAGTATTTCCATGTATTCGTCGTAGGGGATATAACGTGCTCCCATCGACTTGAGGTGAGGTGTCTCGATTTGGCAGTCAATCATTTTCCATCCCAGCATTTCGAGGTGTTGTGCTAAGCCTATGAGTGCCAGTTTGGAAGCACTTGGCACGCGCGAGAACATGCTCTCGCCTATGAACACCCCGTTGATGGTCACCCCGTAGAGTCCTCCCACGAGGTGCTCGCCCTCCCACACCTCCACGCTTGCTGCCATGCCCAGGTTGTGCAGCGCGGTGTAAGCCTTGACGATTTCGGGTCCCAGCCAGGCACCCTCCATGTGATAGCGGTTGTCGACCGTGCGGCAGCCGTTAATCACGCCGTGGAAGTCCTCGTTGATCGACACGCGGTACTGGCCTTTGTTGATGAGTGACTTCATCGAGTGGGATACATGTACCTCGTGGGGGAAAATGACGAAGCGCTCCATGGGGCAGTACCACACGGGCTCGACGCAGTCGCGGAACGAGAACCACGGGAAGATGCCGTGGCTGTAGGCGAGCAGCAGGCGATCGACGCTCAGGTCACCGCCCACGGCCAGCATGCCGTCGGGTTCGCCCATGTGCGGGTCGGGGAATATGAGTTCCTCGGGAAGTCGGTATATCATAATTTTTTCTATAGGTTTTATAGGTTAGATAGGCCACATAGGCCACATAAGCCATATAAGCTCTCTAGGCTTTCTAGGCTTTCTAGGCTTTCTAGGCTTTCTAGGCTCTTATCTCTTATCTCTTATCTCTTATCTCTCTTCGCTCTCACGTTGAGTGACAGGTTGTTGCCGCGCAATACCAGGCGTGCTGAGCCTCCCTGCTTGAGGCGGCCAAAGAGGATTTCGCGCATCAGCATGGTCTTGACGCGGTTGTGGATCACACGGTCCATCTCGCGGGCACCGTACTCGCGCGAATAGCCTTCACTGAGCAGTGCCTCGCGGGCATCGTCGGTAAGGGTGAGTTTCACGCCTCGCGGAGCAAGCAGGCCCCTCAGTTCGCCCAGTTTCTTGTCCAGGATGAGCCCAGCCATAGTGTGGTCCATGTCGTTGAACACCACCACGCCGCTCAGGCGGTTCAGGAACTCGGGCTTGAAGGTCTGCTTTACCTTCTTGAGCATAGCACCGCCGGCGGTTGCAGTAGATGCAAATCCCACGCTGGCGCTGTGGGCCCACTGTGCTCCTGCATTGCTGGTCATGATGATGACTGTGTTCTGGAAATGAGCCTTGCGGCCCTTGTTGTCGGTGAGCGTGCCATAGTCCATCACCTGCAGCAGGATGTTGAAGATGTCCTCGTGGGCCTTCTCAATCTCGTCGAGCAGCAGCACGCAGTCGGGCGAGCGTCGCACGGCGTCGGTGAGCAGTCCGCCGTCGTCATATCCCACGTAACCGGCGGGCGAGCCAATGAGTTTGGCCACGGTGTGCTTCTCCATGTACTCGCTCATGTCGAAGCGCACGAGTTCCACGCCCATTTCGCGTGCGAGCACACGCGCTACCTCGGTCTTGCCCACGCCGGTGGGACCCACGAAGAGCAGGCTGGCGAGCGGTTTGCCGGGGTCGAGCAGCCCTGCCTTGGACATCTGCACGGCCTCGACCACGTCCTTGACGGCGGTGTCCTGGCCATAGATGCTGCCCAGCATGCGGCTGCTGAGCGACATCAGGCGGTCGTCGTCGTTGTCCTTCTCCTCCAGTGCGTTGACGCGTGCCACGCGCGCCAGCACCTGGGCGATGAGTTTCTTGTCCACCACACGACGTTTCTTCTTTTCGAGCTGCATCATCGCGCCCGCCTCGTCGATCAAGTCGATGGCCTTGTCCGGCAGGAAGCGGTCGGTGATGTGCTTGGCACTGGCAGTGACCGCCATCTCGAGCGCATCGTCATCGTAGGTCACGCCATGGAACTGCTCGTAGGGTTCCTTGAGTGCCTTGATGATGGTGATTGCCTCGTCCACGCTGGGCTCAAGGATGTCGATTGTTTGGAACCGTCGCATCAGTCCCTTGCTACGGGCGATGTTGCGGTTATATTCCTCGTAGGTGGTGGCACCGATAAAGCGCAATCGTCCTCCCTCAAGGTATGGCTTGAGCATGTTGGAGGCGTCGAGCGAACCCTGCGCGCCCTGACCGGCCCCCACGATGTTGTGGATCTCGTCTATATATATTATGGTGTTGCCCTGCTGTGCAGCGCCCTCCATCACGTTCTTGAGCCGTTTCTCAAAGTCACCCCTGTACTGGGTGCCGGCGAGCAGGGTGGTCATGTCCACCTCATAGATGCGCGCCCCCTTGAGCTTCTCGGGCACGTCACCGTCCTCGATGCGCTGTGCCAGGCCGTAGATGAGCGAAGTCTTGCCCACTCCCGGTTCGCCCAGGTGCAGCGGGTTGTTCTTATCCTTGCGGCACAGCACCTGGATGGTGCGTTCCAGTTCGGCCTCGCGGCCGATGAGCGGATTGTGGTCCTTGATGTGGTCGTTGACGCAGTGCACCAGGTCTAGCCACGACTGGTTCTTGGCTGCGTGGTCGCTACCGCCCCAGGGCAGATCCTCGTCGTCCCAGGGCAGGTCAACTTCTTCGTTGCCGGTGTTGCCGTTATCGTTGTCGTTGTCAAACTCATCGAGCAGCGTGGCGATGAAATCGCCCTCGCGGTCGCCCACGAGCGAGACAAGGGTGTTGCACGCCCATGAGTCCTCCAGCTCGAGCATCGCCGTAGCCATCATGGGCACGGTGATGTCATTGCGGTCGCTGGTGTAGGCTTGCTGGATGCATATGGCTAGCAGCGTTGCCATTTGCTGTGACATCGAGTCGGAGAAGTCGGGGTATTCCTTGCCCTCGGTGCGTTTGTCCTGTTGCCCGATGATTCCGTCAAGCATGTCGCTCATGTCCTTGACGTCGTCGCCGTGCACGTTGATCAGCGCCAGCACCCGCCTGAACTTGGAGTTCTGGAACATGGCCTTGAGCAGCACCTCGGGGGTGACGAACTCGAGGTTTAGTTCCTCGGCCAACAGCATGGCGTCGTCGAGTAGGTGCCATGCGTTTTTTTCATATCCTATCTGGTCCATATAGTATAGTATCTTTGAATGATGAGGAGATGGTTACAGTGTCGTTTACTCGGGGTCACACTTGAGGCGCAGCGGGTAGCCGTTGTCGCGTGCCTGCTGCATTGCCAGGTTGCTCAGTGTGAGCGCCTTGTCCAGTGTGTAAACCCCGGCGATGCCTTTGCCCTGGTGATGCACCTGTAGCATCACGGCATTGGCGTGGGCATTGTCCAGCTTGAAGATGCCGGTGAGTATCGCCACCACAAAGTCCATGGGGGTGAAGTCATCGTTGAGCAGAATCACCTTGTACATGCGTGGTGACTTGACGCGGAGTCGGGTGCGCTCGGCCACTCCGCCCTGAGTATCCTTTTGTGCCATATCGTTTAGCGTTGAGTTTTCTTTTTACTGCAAGATTGCAAAGTTACTACAAAACTTGCATTGTTGCAAGTGCAAGGCAGCACTTATGGTCGCGGTAAGCGCCGCGGTATTACTTTTTTGGATGCAAAGGGGCCGGCGTGTGCGATTTTTTTTGTAACTTAGCGGTGTAAAAATATATGCTTACACTATGGACATGTTCAAAATGCGCATTGAGGAACTGCGACAGCAGCTCAACCAGCACAACCACAACTACTATGTACTCAACGCTCCCACCATTAGCGACCAGGAGTTTGACGCCATGATGCGTGAGCTCCAGGACCTGGAGGAGAGCTATCCGCAGTATGCCGACGCTTTGTCACCCACCCAGCGCGTGGGCAGCGATATCAACAAGGCATTCAAGCAGGTGACCCACGAGCGCCCCATGATGTCGCTGGCCAACAGCTACAACATCGACGAGGTGCAGGACTTCCTGCGCCGCGCCCAGGATGGCTTGGGTGGCGAGGCATGCGAGATTGTGGGTGAGATGAAATATGACGGCACGAGCATCTCGGTGACCTATGAGAACGGGCGCATGGTGCGTGCCGTGACACGTGGCGACGGCACCCAGGGCGATGATGTGACCAATAATGTCATCACTATCAAGAGCGTACCGCTGCAGTTGCCCGAGGGGCAGGACTACCCTGAGAAGTTTGAGGTGCGTGGCGAGATACTGCTGCCGTGGGCATCGTTCGAGCGTCTCAACGAGGAACGACAGTTCAACGAGGAGCCCCTCTTTGCCAATCCCCGCAATGCTGCTGCCGGCACGCTGAAACTGCAGAATAGCGCCGAGGTGTCGCGCCGTGGACTGGATGCCTACTTCTACTTCATGCTGGGCGATAATCTGCCCTATGAAACCCATCTTGAGAGCATCGAAGCCCTCAAGCGATGGGGATTCAAAACCGGCGAGCTCACCGTGCTAGACTCGATTGACGCCGTGAAAGGCTTCATCGACCACTGGGACGTGGAGCGCAAGAAACTCCCCGTGGCTACCGACGGCTTGGTGTTCAAGATCAACTCCCTGCGCCAGCAGCTCAATCTGGGTGCCACAGCAAAGTCCCCCCGATGGGCTATCGCTTACAAGTTTGCCCCCGAGCGCGAGTGCACCCAGTTGCACAGCGTGTCGTTCGAGGTGGGACGCTCGGGTGTGATCACCCCCGTTGCCAACCTGGAGCCAGTGTTGCTCTCGGGCACCATTGTCAAGCGTGCATCGCTGCACAACGAGGACGTGATACGATCGCTCGACATCCACGACGGCGACATGGTCTACGTGGAAAAAGGCGGAGAGATTATCCCCAAGATCGTGGGCGTGGACACCAAGCAGCGCAAGCCCGGTGCCCAGCCGCTGCAGTTTGTCAAGACATGTCCCGTGTGCGGTACCCAGCTTACACGCATCGAGGGCGAGGCGGCGTGGGTGTGCCCCAACAAGTGGGAATGCACGCCCCAGATATGCGGCCGCATCGAGCATTTCGTGGGACGCCACATGATGAATATCGACGGTATCGGCGAGGAACTCGTGGTGCGTCTCTATGCCGAGGGACTTATCAAGGACGTTGCCGACCTCTATGACCTTACCTTCAATCAGTTGGTGTCGCTCGACCGCTTCCAGGAACGCCTTGCCAACCGCCTGTTGCGTGGCATCGAGGACTCGAAGCAGGTACCCTTTGAACGCGTCATCTTCGCGTTGTCAATACCCTTCGTGGGCGAGACCACGGCCAAGGTGCTGGCACGCAACCTTCACAACATCGATAACCTGATGGCGGCACCTGCCGAGCAGCTTGCCACCATCTCCGAGATAGGCACCAAGATTGCCGAGTCGATAGTGGAATTCTTTGCCGTGGACAAGAACCGCGACATCGTGGAGCGCCTGCGTGCTGCAGGCCTGCAGATGGCAGTTAGCGAGGAAGAACTCGCGTCGCACAGCGACAAGCTCGCTGGCAAGAAAATCGTCATCAGCGGCGTCTTCACCCGTCACTCGCGCGAGGAGTACAAGGCGATGATCGAGAAGAACGGCGGCAAGAACGTGGGTTCCATTTCCGGGGCCACCGACTACGTCTTTGCCGGTGCCAACATGGGCCCCGCCAAGCTCGAGAAAGCCCGCAAACTGGGCATCCCCATCATCAACGAAGACCAGTTCCTATCCATGATAGAGGAATAACACGCAGGGAGGAGAGGATAGATGGACCGCAAAAGTGCATCGGAAAAAGGTCTAAGGGTTCACGATATTTCACCATCAATGTTGAGGCGGTGCGAGTGTCACAACTATAGTGGACCTGGACATTACATGATTACTATTGTGACGACTGGTCGCAGTCCGTTGCTAGGAACTCTCATTGGTGATGAAAAGGATGCCCGTGTGTTGTTATCGCCATTAGGTGAAACCATTTATCACGAAGAAATTAAAAAAATATCGCTCCATTATCCCATGGTACAGGTGTGGAAAACTTGTATCATGCCCGACCATGTCCATATAATATTGCGGGTGGATAAGGAATTGCCAGCAGGTAAACACCTGGGCATTGTAATGAGAGGTTTTAAAGCTGGTTGTACGAGAGCATGGTGGCATATCGAGGAAAAGACCCGCGTAAAAGCGCGGGGCACAAAGCTCAATCCTGCTGATGTTTCCTGTGAAAGCAATGTGCCCGCGGCTTTTACCGCGGTTACCCGTAAGCCGCTTTTTGCGGCTGGTTATAACGACCGCATTCTTTCACAGTATGGCCAGTTAGATCGTTGGAAGCAATACCTTGATGATAACCCTCGGCGCTTAATGATAAAGCGCATGCATCCTGACTTGTTCACGACACTATATGACCAAGATATTGCAGGTTTTAAATGTCAACTTATTGGCAACCGTTTCTTGCTAGATATTCCTGATAAAGCGGCAGTGATTATACACCATGAATACACTATGGACGATTGTAACCGATTGCGAGATCAGTGGCTTGCCACGGGTGAGTCGGGGGGAGTCCTTGTCAGTGCTGCAATTGCTCCCATGGAAAAGAAAATCTTGCGTGAGGCCATGGAAAGGGGACATAGAATCATTTTATTAAGAGACAACGGCTTTTCAAAATATTACAAACCTAGCGGGGAAAATTTCTATGCGTGTTCTAATGGCCAGCTACTGCAAATAAGCCCATGGCCATATCACACGGGAAAAATAAAAATCACCCGGCAGCAATGCCTAATGCTAAATCGAATAGCTGAGGCGATTGTGTCGGGTGTATAGTTAGTGATTTACTTCCCTCTAGAAGGGTTGGAGTGCGTTAGTTATCGCTCTTGTTGTAGGGGACTAGTTCGCCGTGGAGGGTTATTGCGCTCCAGCTGCCGCCGAAGACGGGCTCCACGCGGGCATAGGCATTCTTGCTGCCGGCATAGAGGTAAACGTTTACCTGGACGGTGACGCCGTTGCCGTTGATGGTGAAGTCATAGCTGACGTTGCCTTTCTTGTCCTCGGAGTAATGCTCGCCGTTTATCAAACCCTTGCAGGTGACGCCACCAAATCCGTTGAGGCCAAGTTCCCCGGTGTTGAGTGCTATCTGTGCAACACCCTCGTTGCCCACCTGGTAGACGAAGTTAGTGTTCTCGCTGAGCCCGTACTCGGAGTATCCCATGTTGCCCAGGTCGACGCGTGTGGCGGTGAGTGCAAACTGTTTTTGACGCAACGCGGCGCATGCCAGCTTGTAGTCGGCGCTGTCGGTCGCGGCTTTAAGCCTTTTCTCTTTTTCTTTCTGTGCCTTGCGCTCAGCCTTAGAAATGTTCTCCTTGGGGGGAGTCATATAGTCGTCATACACGTCCTGCGCATTTATTGTCGACCAGGACAACCCCATGATAATCAATGCAAAAAATAACTTTTTCATACCTGTGTGTATTTGGATTGTTAATAATATGGCCGGTAAAGTTATGCAAAATGAATGTTTTGTGCAAGTTTTTGTGTCATTTTTTGATTAATACTGCAATTCTTCTTAACTTTGCAGACCCAAAAATGTAGAAATGGAAAACAATCTGAAAAGAAATACAACTGCATCAATGCGCATCCTGGTGCTGATGGTGCTCGGTTTGATAGGGCTTGTTGTAACCGCCCTTGTTTCGTTGTGCTTTGCCAGCCTCCCCAAGTTTAGCGCAACCTTGGGTGCAGTGATGGTCCAGGACGTCATGGTTTTCATTGCCCCTGCTGTGTTGATGAGTTTCATGTTTTTTAAAAAACCATGGAAGCAGATGTGTGTGGACAAGGCACCGTCGTGGCGTGGCATCATGCTGGCCGTCGTGGTCTATGTCGTGTCGTTGCCGGCTCTTAACTGGCTGGTCGACTGGAACGAGCATGTGCACTTGCCACAGTCGATGGCGGCGCTGGAACGGAGTTTCCGCGTTAGCGAGGACGCTGCACAGCAGATGACCCGCATGCTGCTCAGCGAGACCGATGTTCTCCCCATGCTGTGTTCCCTCTTTGTGGTGGGTATCATGGCCGGCCTGAGCGAAGAGATGGTCTTTCGCGGTGCGATCCTGCGCACGATGCGGGGTGGGGGACGGAGCCACATGGCGGTGTGGGTGGTCGCGATAGCCTTCAGTGCCTTCCACATGCAGTTCTTCGGATTCTTCCCGCGCATGCTGCTGGGTGCCTGGCTGGGCTATTTGCTCGTGTGGACCGGCTCGCTGTGGGTGCCCGTCATTGCCCACGCGCTCAACAACAGCATGGTGGTGTTGTTGAACTATGCCGCCAACGTGGGTGTTATAGATGTCAACAGTTTCGAAAAACTCGGTGTTACCGCCCCCGGTGAATTCCCCGTGCTGGCCATTGCCAGTGCCGTGGCTACAGCGGCTGTGATTGCAGCGTCCCGCCGCTGGCTCTTGCCACAGGAACCTACAGAATGACACTTTTAAGCACTCGATGTGTGACAAATGATAATTTCTCACGGCCTATAATTCGTTTTGCACTCCAAAAATGTGCTCTTTGCAATAAAAGTATTAACTTTGCCGGATAAATATCACTCGGTCTTAGGATATATTTAATTTAATTTAAAATAGTTTTAATTATGAATTTGAGAAAAATTTTCACTTTGCTTGTCATGCTTGTGGGCATGACGGCTTTTGCCCAGAATGGTACCTGGGTGCATGAGTGGAATGTCTCTAAGGCTAACGGTGGCGAGGGTTTCTACCACATCACCGATAACGATGAGACAACACAGACCACCACTCTCAAGGGTCTGGAATGGACCTATAGCGGCAACACGTCAGTAACGGCTTACACAGCCAGTGCCGGACAGTACTTTGGCTCAGCCAAGAGCCCTGTGACTCATGCAACCCTCACTACCAGTGGCTTGAAGGGTAGCAAAATCAAGTCGGTAACCATCGAGGCTAAGACCAAGGATGCTGCTCAGGAAGTTGCTGTGGGCGTTAGCGTTAATGGTGTTAACTATGGCGATGCACAGAGCCTTACCACCACTCGCACTGCCTATACCTATGAGCCCGCTGCCGCTGCCCAGGACGGTGACATCGTCATCACCATGGACCAGACCAGCGAGACTGTGGGTATCATCTACTTCTACAAGATGACCATCACCTATGACGGCCCCGGCCCCGTTAAGCCCGAGCCCAAGGATGCCGGACTGAGCTATCCCCTGCAGACCGTTGAGGTAGAGTGTGGCGACAACGCCTATGCTAACTACCTGAACAACCCCAACAAGCTGAGCCCCATCACTTATTCTTGCTCAGACCCCGAGCTTGCTGCCATCAACAGCAACGGTGACATCTTCACCACAGGCCGCAAGGTGGGCCAGGCTACCGTGACTGCTTCGTTTGCAGGTAACGACGACTTCAAGGCGGGTAGTGCTTCTTATACCCTCGTGGTTAAGGAGAAACCCGTTATCGCTGCTCCCACGATGACTCCCGCAGGCGGCACCTTCACCGAGCCCGTCACTGTGACCATCACCAGCGACGACCCCCTGTGCAAGGCCATCTGGTACAGCACTACTATCACCGATGTTGACGACCTGGGTTACGATGACCAGACTATCATCGTGCCCGGTAACACAGCTACCGTTACCCTCGACGATGACTGCACACTGCTGGCAGTAGCCGTTGGCGACAACAACGTGGGTCTGCCCGCTACAGGCGAGTTCAAGTTCAACATCGCCCTGAAGGCCGACTTCACTGCAGCCGAGAGTTCACAGGCTTATTATGAGATGGGCTGGGACACCATGGATGAGGCTTCAACATGGCACTACTATGGCATCAACGACAAGACATGGACAATGGCCGAGACTCCCCAGCTCGACAATATCAAGCCCTTCAGCACCATCGACCCCAAGAGCAACTACTCGCTCACAATCTTCTATGCTGACAGCAAGCAGCGTGAGCGCGCTGTTTCGCCCGAGGTTGAGGTTAAGGATAACAGCACCGTAGAGTTCTACATGGCATTCAGCGGCGTATGGCTGCATGCTGCCGACCTCAAGTTCTATGTTAACGACCTCACTGCAGGCACTCAGACTCAGGAGTTCAGTGCATTCAAGTGGGCTCAGGACAACGCATTTACCGGTCCCAGCTGGGAACAGTTCAGCTTTGACCTGGCTAAGTATGCCGGCCACAAGTGCACATTCGAGTTCATCTATGATGGTACATACGGCGACAACCTCGCAATTGACGGTTTCAAGGTTAAGAACACCGCAAGCGGCGAGGATGCTAAGATCACTATATTCGAGGGCGAGCAGGTACACTTCAAGGACATGTCACTGGGTCACCCCACTGCATGGAACTGGACTGTCGAGGGTGCCGAGACACTCACCAGCACCGAGCAGAACCCCGTCATGACCTTCAACAAGGCTGGTAACTACACCGTGAAGCTCG
>JAZQPG010000122.1:0-4143 GCA_045628365.1 Sodaliphilus sp.
CACAAATAGCTTACATGCATGGTTTGGCGATGTTCATCTATTTAAACTCCACATAGGAGAAAATGTTGAAATCATCCCGGAGTATCTTGCTTATAACCAAGACTCAATCACAGAATACAACATCCCCGAGTCGGTGAAGGAAATAGGCCGATACGCATTCTACTCATGCATGCACCTGAAGAAAATAGAGTTGCCGCGCAATATCGAGAAAATAGGTGACTATGCGTTCTATAACAACAAGGACATGACCGGCGATGTATTCATTCCCGCTTCGCTCACCTCAATGGGCAAGTATATCATTTCCTCGTGCGAGAATATAGGCCACATCATCGTGGAAGCCCCGGTAGCGAGCCCCACCCACGCCTACACATTCGGCGACGACATACACCGCCACAAGTGGCTCATCGTGCCGCGCTGCTCGGCCCAGAGCTACAAGGCTGCCACAGGATGGAGCAACTTCAAGTACATGATCAACGACATTGATGGCGATGACCTCATCGACATCAGCGACGTGAACGTGTCGATTGATGTCATACTGAGAGGAGGCGATGACGAAACCCTGAAGGCGACCGACGTCAACGGATCGGGCCAGGTGGACATCAGCGACGCCAACGTTGTCATCGAGTACATGCTGAAAAACTAAGGTAACTAGACACCAACGGGCAGAAGCAGACACAAGTTTTTCAGGAATTAAAATCCGAGTCATTTGAGTACTTTTACTCTAAAAAAGAACAAAAAGTAAAAATTTCTTCAAAACTCTTTTAATTTCTGTCAGTTAGAGCTAGATCTGCGCGAAATAGTCCTATTGCTGAGTAGCTACGTTTGGATATTCTCCAAGCAATATTTTCAAAAAAATTAAAAATATTAATGCAATCGCTTGCACAATTCAAAAAAAGGACTTATCTTTGCACCATAAACCTAAACAATCTTTTTTACCTTAAGAATTGTACTATTGAGACTAAGGAGGAATATCCCACAAGATGTTCCTTCTTATTTTTTTACCACTGTCCAGTTGATCTGGTCTGGCAAATTCATGATTAGCAGGCTGCATTATGTTACTGGGCTGACTGTTCTACCAACCGGGGAAATGCGCTGAGTCGTGTTTTTCGGGGGGCATGCATGGTATTTAGCAAAATTTTCAGTATATTTGCATGTTATTATTAAAATGTTGTATCATGAACAGATTTATAACTCTCATTTTAACTGTCGCTACAGTGGGTGTCGCGGCTTTAGCATGCAGCAACAATGCCCCCCTACCCGGTGACCGCACTAAACCGGCACGCGTTGCAAAGAAACAAGTAAAGCAAGCTGCGCAGGTCACGGTGAGCGACACCATTGCGGCAATGCGCTACGAACTGTATGTGGACGGTGTCAGCGAGGTGTTCTTCTATCACAACGACGCCTCTATCAAGAACTCCGGGTTCTATATCCGCAACATGGGTGACAACACCGGCTGGAACTACACGGTCAACGACGAGCCCGTCGTGCCGTTGTCGCAACTGGCCGCCGACCTCAACCTGTCGCAGTATCCCGACTATGACCTCGACAACGAGGACACAACCCGCAACCGCTGGATCATTATCGTCGAGTATCTCAACGGGGCGAAGAAGACAATCTGTGTCTACACCGATGCTTCGACCGCCGAGGGCGACAAGGTGGTGCGCGAGAAAGCCGAGGCCGTGTTCAAGGCTATCAAGTTCACCGATAAGGACGGCAAGATGATGGGCGAATACACCAAGTCAATCTATGCCGGCGGCAAGCTCGTCAAGGAAATCAACTACACCCAGGACGGCATCGTGCACGGCGGACGTGATTATACCCAGCCCAACGACATGGAGTATGCCTTACCTCCCAAGACTTACTAAATCATCCCGGTAAATGAAACGCATTGCATCACTTCTCGTTGCTCTTGTCGCTGTAGCGATGAGCGCCTCGGCCGGCGGACTCAAGGACAAGGTAATATATGTAAACCCGGGCCATGGCGGCTGGACGGCCAACGACCGTCCGCTTGCCACCATCAACTATGAGGCGATGGACACCATGAGTTTCTTCGAGACCAAGAGCAACCTGTGGAAGGGTCTTGAACTGCGCGACCGCCTGGAGAAGGCCGGCGCACGCGTGGTGATGTCGCGCACCCGCAACGGATTTGTGGCTGCGGGGCAAAAGAACGCGACCGCACTTGACCGCCCCGAGACCTACTGCGACGAGAACGGCGAGCAGCAGCTCACCACGCTGCAGACCATCGCGATGAACGTGGACTCGATCAACCCCGACTACTTCGTGTCGATGCACAGCAACGCCACGGGCGGCGAGGACGGCAAGCTGTGCAACTACCTGGTGCTCGTCTACCGTGGTGAGACCGGCAACGACTATGCCAAGGGCAGCATCGAGCGCGCCGAGCAGGCCTACCCTTACATCTGGGACAACCCGTTGACCACATGGACCAGCTCGAGCCCCGAGAAGCCCTTCATCACCGGCGACCTCACCTGGATAGGCGAGACGCCTCCGGGCAATCCCAACGCGCTGGGCTACACCGGCTACCTGGGCGTGATGAAACACCGCGTGCCCAGTTTCCTTGCCGAGGGGTCGTTCCACAGCTACCAGCCCGAGCGACAGCGTCTGCTCAACCGCGACTACTGCCGCTACGAGGGTCTGAGGTTTTACCGTGCCATCAAGGCATGGTTCGGCGCGGAGCCTGATAAGGTGGGCCACATCGTGGGCACCGTGAAGAGCGCCACCGAGCACCTGGACCACCCGCTTTACAAGTATGTCCCCGACAGCGACGACCAGTGGAAGCCCATCAACGGCGCCATGGTCTACCTCAAGGACAACCGCGGCGTGACCGTGCGCGCCTACCACACCGACGGCAATCACAACGGCTTCTTCTCGTTCTTTGACCTGAAGCCCGGAAAATACAGCATCATGGTCGAGAAACAGGGATATAACCCTGTGGAGGTGGACGTCAAAGTCGACGCCGACAACATCTCATGCCTAAAACCCAGGCTCTAACCCTCTCTCCCCTCTCATCTCTTATCTCTTATCTCTTATCTCTAACCTAGAAATGACAAGATATGCAATCATAGTGGCAGGCGGAAGCGGTACCCGCTTTGGCGGCGAAGTACCCAAACAGTTCCAACTCCTGTGCGGGCGCCCGGTGCTCATGCACACCATCGACAAGTTTGCCGCGGCAGGTGCCACGGTGACGCTAGTGCTGCCCCAGGCCCATCACGCGCTGTGGCACGAACTGTGTGACAAACACGGCTACACCACGCCTCATGCCATCGCCACCGGAGGCGCGTCACGCTTTGAGAGCGTGAGCAACGGCATGGCCACGCTACCGCTAGCCGAGGGCGACGTGGTTGCCGTGCACGACGGCGTGCGTCCGCTCGTGAGCGTGGACCTCATCGAGGCAACCTACGAGACAGCAACGCGCACCGGCAGTGCCATCCCCGCCATCACGCCCAGCGACAGCATACGCATGGTAGACGCCGACGGCTCTTCACACCAGCTGCTGCGCAGCGACCTGCGTGCGGTGCAGACGCCGCAAACCTTTGACGCCTCGTTGCTCAAGGGGGCCTACGACGTGGAGTTCTCCCCGCTGTTCACCGACGACGCGTCGGTGGTCGAGGCGGCAGGCCACACCGTGACCCTCGTCGAGGGCCAGCCCTCGAACATCAAGATAACCCATCCCATTGACCTTATAGTGGCCGAGAGGCTGATGAACGATGAGCACTGACCTCAAGCGCATGGACATACAGTACCTCACGGGCGTGGGACCCAAGCGTGCCGAACTCCTGGCCAAGGAGCTCGACATCCACACTTTCCACGACCTGCTGTACAACTTCCCGTTCCGCTACATCGACCGCAGCACCATCCACCGCATCAACGAGATAAACGGCGAGATGCCCTACATCCAGCTCAAGGGCCGCTTCCTCACCTTCACCACCGCGGGCGAGGGAGCGCGCAAGCGCCTGCAAGCCCTGTTCACTGACGGCACCGGCACCATCGAGTGCGTGTGGTTCAACCGCGTCAAGGCCATCAAGGACTCGCTCAAGTGCGGCACCGAGTACATCATCTTCGGCAAGCCAGCCCCCCTTGGGCACCACTACAGCATAGCGCACCCCGAGGTAGACGTGTACAACC
>JAZQPG010000123.1:0-10103 GCA_045628365.1 Sodaliphilus sp.
TGCTTGTGGATGATGGGCATGATTTTGTTGAGCACGATGGTGGGGTTGTTGCATCCGCTGCATATCATCACTATGCCGTATTTCTCGCTGGGGTTGAAGAACATGGCGCTGCGCAGTCCGTAGGCGCCGCCGGTGTGTCCCACGAGAACGTCGCCGGGGGTGTATTCATCGGTCTGCTCGAGTGCGAGGCCGTAGTGGAAGCCGGGAGTGTGGTCCACCTGCATGAGTTTGCTGCTTTCCTCCTTGAGGATGCGCGTCTTGGCGAGGGGCGACTTGCCGTAGTTCATGTGCATGAGCATGTATTTTGCCAGGTTGCGAGCGCTGATCTTCATGCCGCCAGCGGGAGAGAAGGTGACACTGCTCTCGGTGAGCTTGTAACCGTTTATCACGTCGGGACCGATGGGGCGGTAGGCATTCTGCTCCTCAAACTTGCTGCCATCCCACGAGTAGAGCTTGCCTATTTTCTTGGCAGGTATGTCGTTGATGTTGAAGCTGGCGTTGAGTCCCAGCGGCTTGAGTATGTGGTTGAGGACATAGAGGTCGAAACGCTCGCCCGAGACGCGCTCGATGATAGAGCCGAGCAGCGAGAAGTTGAGGTTGCAGTACTCATATTTAGTGCCAGGCATGTAGTCGTTATAGGCCTTGGTATAGTTGTCATTCTTGCCGGGAGTGATGCAGTCGAGGCTCTCCCAGTAGCCCTCGCTGTCGTTGAGACTGCTGGTGTGGTCGAGAAGCATCTCCACGGTGATAGGAGTGTCGGGATGCTTGGGGTTGCGCACCTTGAAATTGAGCACATCGTTAACGTCGGTGTCGAGGGTGAGTTTGCCTTGTTCCACAAGCTGCATGATAGACACTGCCGAGAACGACTTTGAGATAGAAGCGATGCGGAAGTAAGTGTCGTTGGTCACGGGAGCCTTTGTGACAAGATCCTTGTAGCCGTAGCTGTTGTTGTAGATGATCATGTTTTTCTTGACCACGGCGATGCTCAGTCCCACGACGTTGAGTTCGTCCATCGCTTGCTTGAGTTCGGTCTCAAATGCTTTGTTGCGGGGGCTATAGGCACGCTTGGGTTTAGCTTGTGCCACGCAAGTGCCTGCCACAAGGCACAGGCACAGGAAAAGGTTAGTTAATGTCTTCATATCAGTTACTGGTTATGTTGTCGCTCACAAAATTAGTGATTTTTTGTGTAAACGCAAACTTTCGCCCATAGAAACTTTACATCTCCAGTCTCCCACGGAGTATTGGATTAGGGTAGGGTTATTAGCCTAAAATGATGGGGAAAAGAAAAAAACAGAAATAAAGCGCAGAGGGAGACAGGGATTTAATCTACTTTGGGCCAGATGGCTTTGATGAAGGCTTCGGCCCACTGGCATTGCCACTCCAGTCCGCGCATCCTTTCCATGGTGTCGTGATACTTAGCCACGTTGCCGTCGGTCATTTGGCTCACGTGCACGAGATAGGCGTCGAGCTTCTGCTGGCGCACTGAGGTGATATCGACATAGTGCGTGGGATTGAAATTGGTGGTTTGCAGACCAGTCATCACCTCGGTATAGAAAAGGTCGAAGTGTCGTCCTGTGCGTCGCCATGCGTCGTAGGCAAGGAGTGCGGCATGACGGTGGTCGCGGTGCGAGTCGATGGGCCAGTGGGTAATCACCAGGTCGGGGTTCTCACGCTCGATAAGCTCTTTCACTTCAAGGTAACGCTCGTTGGTCACTTCGCTGCTGCCATCTATCTGGTTGAGGAACAGGTGGCGTATGCCAGTCATCGCTGTCACCTTCTCGCACTCGGCGGTGCGTATGGCGGCAGCCTCGTCGTGCGTCTTGCCGGGGATACCGGCTTCGCCGCGAGTGAGATACACCGTCACCACGTCACAGCCCATTTCGCGCAGGCGCAGAGCGGTGCCATAGGCCATAGACTCGGGATCGTCGGGGTGTGCTCCGATGATGAGTGCTTTCTTATAATTGCCGGCAAGCAGGTCTTGTGCGCTGGCGGCAATGCATGCAGATGCCACAATAAGGGCAGACAGGATAAAAATTCTAATCTTCATATCAGCATCGTTTAAATAACGAGTGCAAATGTAATAATAAAACCTAATCTGCCCAAAATATTAGGCCGTTTTTATTTTTTCAGAGCGTCCATGAGCCGTGATAGAGCCTCGTGAGGTGTCGAGGTCTCGCCTTGCAGGGTGACGAACTTGCTGCCGATGATTGCTCCGGCGGCATTGGCCTGCGCGCTCTCGAGGGTCTGCTTGTTGCTGATGCCGAAACCTATCATGCGCGGATTATTGAGGTTCATGGCGTTGATGCGTCGGAAATAGTCTTGCTTGGCCTCGTCAAAGCTCTTCTGCGCGCCTGTTGTCGAAGCCGACGACACCATGTAGATGAAGCCGTCGGTGTGCTGGTCGATGAATCGCACGCGCTCCTCGCTTGTTTCGGGCGTGATGAGCATGATTATGCGCAGGTCATAGCGATCGGCGATGGGTTTTACCTGCTCGAGATAGTCCTTGAAGGGCAGGTCGGGGATTATGACACCGCTCACACCGCTCTTCACGCAACTGGCGCAGAACTCCTCGATGCCATATTGCATCACCACGTTGAGATAGCCCATGAGCACCAGGGGGATGTGCACGTCGTGCTTGATGGCTTCGAGTTGGTCGAATAGTTTCTGGATGGTCATGCCGTTGGCAAGAGCCTTGGTGGCAGCATTCTGAATCACAGGGCCGTCGGCCATGGGGTCGCTGAATGGGAATCCCACCTCCACCATGCTGATGCCATGCTCCTGCATAGCCTTGATCACGTCGCCAGTGCCATCGAGTGTGGGATAACCTGCACAAAAATAGAGCGAAAGTAGTTTCTTGTCGCCTCGTGTTGAGAAAAGTTGATTGATGCGGTTCATATCTCTTGTGTCGTTATTTATTTCGTTGATAAATTTTGTTATGGCTTGCGCGTCTTTGAGAGCGGGAGCCGTTTCAAACTTTGAGTTGATGTCGATGCCAATGCAGCGCGGGTGGTTGAACGCCTTCACTATGTGGGCATCGTCGGGACCTATGCCGCCGCTCAACAAGAATGGTGTGCTTCCCTTGTAGCGCTTGAGCACCGACCAGTCAAACTGCCGCCCGCTGCCGCCCACGGTGTCGCACTTGGTGTCAAACAGAAATTCGTCCACTAGGCCTTCATACATCAAGTATCGGTCGATGTCGTCATCGCAGGCAACGCTGATGGCCTTGATCACCTTGACGTGAGGCAGTGCTGCACGCAATTCCTTGATATAGTGCACGCTCTCGTTTCCATGCAACTGCACGAACGACAAACCGAACTCCTGGTATTTCAAGACCACAGTCTCGACGGGAGCATCGACAAAGACCCCCACCCGTGGCACGTGAGAGCTGACATGAGGCACGTTAACCACGTTGCGGCTCGACTTCTCGAAGAAAATGAAGCCTATCCTAGAAGCACCAGCCTGCACCACCTGTGCCACGTTGGTGCTGTCGCGCAAGCCACACACCTTGACTATCATAGTGCCTCGATGAATTGCTTGAGCGCCTCGCCGGGGTGCTCGTGTTTCATGAACTGCTCGCCGATGAGGAACCCTCTGAACCCGGCCTCACGCAGCTGTCGCACTGTATCGGGATCGCTGATGCCGCTTTCGCTCACTTTGACTGCGTCGTCGGGCAGAAGTTGGGCCATGCGGAAAGAATTGCTCACCTCGGTGACAAATGTGCCCAGGTTGCGGTTGTTGATGCCGCACATGTCGGGGTTAAGCTCGGCATAGGCGAGTTCGCTCTCGCTGTGCATTTCAAGCAGCACCTCTAGGCCCAGCGCATGTGCTTTGTCCATGAGCGAGCGACACTCCTCAATGGTGAGGCAAGCGGCAATGAGCAGCACTGCCGAAGCTCCGCACAGGCGCGCTTGGTATAGCTGGTACTCGTCGATGACGAAGTTCTTGTAGAGCACAGGGATAGTCACTCCGCAAGCCCTGGCACGGCTGATGAAATCGTCGCAGCCGCCAAAGTACTTCTCGTCGGTGAGAATGCTTATGGCCGATGCACCGCCAGCTTGGTAGAGTGCAGTGACGTCCTCGACTTGAGCATCCTCGTGGATCCACCCTTTAGACGGGCTTTTGCGTTTGAACTCGGCGATGATGCCGCTTCTAGACCGGCTCAACGCCTTGCTCATGCTGGGCACCGGTAGGTTCATGAGCGGAGTGACCATTAACTGGAGTTGCTCCAGAGGCAATGCAGCACGTGCGGCAGCAATCTCAACGCGCTTGTGGTTGACGATGTCAAAGAGTATATCAGCCATAGTGGATATGTTACTTTAATTCAAAAAATCAAGAGTTGATCTCGACGAATTTCTTGAGTACTTCGTAGGCTTTGCCGCTCTCGAGGCTCTCGCGTGCTATTGCTACGGTCTGGGCGATGTCCATCTGCGGTTCAATGATGCCTATGGCATAAGCGGCATTGGCCAGGACTACATTCTTCTGGTCCTCAAGAGCCTCGTTGCGAAGCACGTTGTCAAATATCTTGATTGCCTCCTCGCGAGTCTCGCCGCCGTAGAGGTTCACAGGATTAGCAACGGGCAGCCCCAGGTCGCCAGGTGCATAGATTTTCTCCACGCTGTTGGTGGTCACCTTGAAGTCGCTAGTGAGCGAGATTTCGTCATATCCGTCGATGCTGTTCACAATGCCGTATTTCACGCCCAGGGTCTGGAACACACTGCTGTATAGACGCATTTGCCCCAGGTTGGCCACGCCCAGCAGCTGGTACTTGGGTCTAGCGGGGTTAACGAGCGGCCCCAGCAGGTTGAAGCATGTGGGGAACTGCAATGCCTTGCGCACGGGTGCCACAAACTTCATGGCGCGGGCAAACATAGGAGCATGCAGATAGGCGATGCCGCACTCGTTGATGCTGCGGTTGAGCGTGTCGAGGTTGTTGGTGAACTTCACGCCGTGTCCTTCGATCACGTTGCTCGATCCGCTCACCGATGTAGAGGCATAGTTGCCGTGCTTGGCCACCTTGTAGCCCGCGCCGGCAATGACGAATGATGCGCAGGTGGAGATGTTGAAGGTGTTCTTCTGGTCTCCGCCGGTGCCCACCACGTCGATGTAGGACTCTGCGTCGAGTTGAGCGTTGATGCCGGTCTCGAGTATTCCGCTGCGGAATCCTACGAGCTCTTCCACGGTCACTCCGCGCATTTGCAGCGCGGTGAGCAGGGCTGCAATCTGCTCGACAGGGATAGTCTCTTTAGTTATCTCGATGAGTATATCGTGGGTTTCTTCTCTCGTGAGCGTTTCGTTGTTGAGCACACGCTTGAGTATTTCTTTCATAATAATGAGATGTATATATGCTAAAATGATTATTTTTAGTTTAGTGTGGAGCGACTTAATGTTCTAGGAATTGCTTGATGATTTGCGCTCCGTCGGGGGTGAGCACCGACTCGGGGTGGAACTGGATGCCGTGCACGTCATAGTTGCGGTGCTTCAGTCCCATGATTTGTCCCTCGTTGCTCACGGCGGTGATTTCCAGTTCCCTGGGCAGTCCCTTGCGGCTCACTACCCACGAGTGGTAACGTCCCATGGTGATGTGGGCGGGAAGTCCGGCAAAGATGTAGTCATTGCCTATCACGGTACCCTCGGTAGCAACTCCGTGGAACACTTCGCTCAAGTTCTCAAGCGTGCCTCCGAACACTTGGCCTATGGCTTGATGACCTAGGCACACGCCCAGCATGGGCTTGGTGGGGGCATAGGTGCGTATCACGTCGAGCAGCAGGCCAGCCTCCTCGGGGATGCCGGGGCCAGGGCTCAAGATTATCTTGTCGTATTTCTCGAGGTCTTCGAGTGCAAACTGGTCGTTTCTCACCACTGTCACATCGGCGCCGAGCGAGCTGGCCAGATGCGCGAGGTTGAAGGTGAACGAGTCGTAGTTGTCTATGATGACTAATTTCATTGTGTATCGTGAGGTGGTTAAGTGTTACATTTCTTCTGCCATGTGGATTGCCTTGACCAGAGCGCCCAGTTTGTGGTTCACCTCCTGCAACTCATACTCGTCGTTGCTCTTGGCCACCACGCCGCTGCCGGCTTGAAACCACAAGGTGTTGTTACGGCTGATGAAGGTGCGTATCACGATAGCCTGGTTGAGGTCACCGTTTAGCCCTATGAATCCGATGCATCCGCCGTAGGCACCGCGGTTATGTGGTTCCATTTCGGTGATGAGCTGCATGGCGCGCACCTTGGGGGCTCCCGAGAGAGTGCCTGCTGGGAAGGTGTCGATAAATGCCTTGATCTTGTCGGCGCCGGCAGGCAGTTCGCCGCTCACGCGTGACACCAAGTGGATGACGTGGCTATAAAACTGCATGTCCTTGTAGAAGTCCACTTTCACGCTAGTGCAGTTGCGGCTCAAGTCGTTGCGCGCCAGGTCCACGAGCATCACGTGCTCGGCATTCTCCTTGGGGTCGGCCTTGAGATACTCGGCATTCTTGCGGTCCTCGTCGGGGTTGCCTGTGCGCGGCGTGGTGCCGGCAATGGGGTCGATGTAGGCTCTGCTGCCGTTGATGCGGCAATGGGTCTCGGGCGACGAACCGAAGATACGGAACCCGCCGAAGTCGAAGTAGAACAAGTAAGGCGAGGGGTTGATGCTGCGCAACGCGCGGTAAAGCTGCAGGTCATCGCCCTCATAGCGCTGCACGAAGCGACGCGACACCACTATCTGGAACACATCGCCGCGCTTGCAGTGCTCCACACAGCGGCGTATGTTGGCCTTGTGCTCTTCGTCGGTGATGGTGCTGGTGGTTTCGCCCACGGGATGAAACTCAAAAGGTTTCACGTTGGTCTTGTTGATGCTCACCTGCAGTTGGTCAATCTGGCATTCCTCGCCAGGGGCAAGCATCTCCACGAATGTGAGTTTGTTGTTCATGTGATCCATCACCATGATGTCCTTGTAGAGGATGTAATAGATGTCGGGTGCATCGTTGCGGCTCTGTGTCTCGTCCTTCACATCGATGTTTTCAAAGTAGTGCACCGCATTGAACGATGTGTAGCCATAGAGACCGCAGTATTCCTTGCCCTCGCCCTCGACGTTGAACGAACCGATGAACTCGTTAATGGCCTTTTCCACAGGATATGATGCCGTGATGGGTTTTTCCTCGATTGTGCCGTCGGGAAACAGCATGCGTGCCACGCCATGATCAATGGCAATGCTGCCCACAGGATTCACTCCAAAGAATGAACGGGCTGTGTCGTGGCTGTGATAGTCACTGCTCTCCATGAGCGCGCTTTGAGGATAGAGGTCGCGCAGACGCATATACAAGGCCACGGGGGTGTACATGTCGGCCAGAATGGTGCGTGTTGATGTCTTGTAGTTGAATTTAGAAGTTGCCATATTCTCCTGCCATTTGCTTGTTGTCCAGATAAGTTTCTACGTCTTTGTCGCCGCGGCCGCTCACTGTGAGCACCACCACGTCGGTGGGTTTGAAGTTCATTTTCTCCAGCACCGCAATGGCGTGAGCGCTCTCGATGGCGGGAATGATGCCTTCAAGGCGGGTAAGCTCATATCCGCCGCGTATTGCCTCGTCGTCGTTGATAGAGAACACAGTGGCGCGGTGCTGTGCAGCCAGGTTGGCGTGCATGGGGCCTATGCCTGGATAGTCGAGGCCTGCCGAGATGGTGTTGGCTTCCATAATCTGTCCGTCGGGAGTCTGCATCACCAGGGTCTTGCTTCCGTGGATGATACCCAGCTTCCCGGCGTGGATGGTCGCAGCGGTGAAGTCGGTGTCGGCACCGTGTCCTCCAGCCTCGGCCAGAGTGATGTTGACGCGCTCGTCGTCAATGTAGTGATACACCGTGCCAGCCGCGTTGCTGCCGCCACCCACGCATGCGATGAGATGGTCGGGATAGTCACGCCCTGTCTTCTCCATGAGTTGTTCTTTGATTTCCTTGCTGATGACACTCTGCAGTCGTGCCACCATGTCGGGATAGGGGTGCGGTCCCACTGTTGAGCCTATGATGTAGAAGGTGTCGGCAGGGTGGCAGCACCAGTCGCGTATCGCCTCGTTCACGGCATCCTTGAGCGTGTGGTTGCCGGTGTAAACGGGACGCACTTCGGCTCCCAGCATGCGCATGCGCTCCACATTGGTGTGCTGTCGCTCAACGTCGAGCGCACCTTGATACACCACGCACGGCATGTCCATGAGAGCGCACACGGTGGCAGTCGCCACACCGTGCTGTCCCGCACCTGTCTCGGCGATGATGCGTTTCTTGCCCATTTTCTTGGCGAGCAATATCTGACCTATGGTGTTATTGATCTTGTGTGCACCGGTGTGGTTAAGGTCCTCACGCTTGAGGTAGATGGTGCAGCCATATTTCTTGCTCAGCCGGCGTGCCAGGTAGAGTGGCGACGGGCGACCCACATAGTCGCGCAGCAGTTCCATGTATTCACGCTGGAACTCATCGCTCTCGATTATCTCGCGGTAACTATCCTGCAACTGCTGCACTGCACCGTAGAGGATTTCGGGCACGTAGGCCCCGCCGAAGTTGCCATAATAGCCCTCGCCGTCGATCTGGAATGATTGCCTGTTGTTAGTTTCTGTCATAATTGTATGTGTCGTGTCAAGTTGTCTGTAATCAAAAGTCCCTCGCAATGTGCATCGCGAAGGACTTGTGTGTAATATATATAATGAACAGCTTCGCGATATTGATCACCAAGCGCGCCACCACATAATATTTGCACAAATTTGAGTCATCTCAAAGTGAATAAAACTATATTTATACATTACTACGTTGCAAAATTAATATAAATATTCTATATATGCAAATTATTATGCAATATTCTTAAAAAAGACATGCGTTTTTATCCTTTTTGCACACATCCCTCATTAACGAAGGAGGCTTTAAACAGACGCTACCTAAACATAATTAGCATCCTTAATCCATTGTTTATTTGGGAATATCAGTTTTTATTTCTTACCTTTGCCATGCTTTTGCTCACACGCACTTGCAATTAGAGAAATTTCAATAGTCCAATTAATATTTATCTAAATGAAAAAAGTATTTACTTTCATGATGGTGGCTGTCGTGATGATGATGGCCCCAAGTGCTATGGCACAAGACGTGGCCACAGTGTTCTATCAGGATTTTAACCTCTTCACCGAAGGCAGTGAGGAATTGCCCGCAACTACTGACATCTCAAGCGGTTACAGTAACAAATTAAGTTCAATCCTCACCGGCTGGAGCGGACGCTACGTCTATGAAGCTGGCGGCACGCTCAAGATAGGTGACGGCGGCAATCTGCAGTCTGCACGCTACGACATGAAGGCCAATGGCGGCATAGTCAAGGTGTCGATGCGCGTGCGTTCGCTCGACGACTTCGGCGCTATGTTTGCCATTGCCCTCAACTACAGCGACAAGGTGACCGACTGTGTCTATGACAACGAGTGGCACGAGGTGAGCTATGTGGTGAGCGGCGCCAGCACTTACAGCACCACTTACATCAAGGTTACTGCATCGATGGCAGCAAGCGGCCTGCTCATCGACGATCTCAAGGTGGAGCAGAGCGCGGCCTTCTACCCAGCCCCCGTGGCCAAGCAGCCCATTCAGGCCGACGGCACATCGTTCACCGCCCGCTGGGCAACCGTTAGCGGTTCAACTGGCTACTATATCGACGTTTACACAAAGGATGGCAATGATGCTCCTGCATATGTAATTGAGAACCAGTTCGTTCAGGGCTCAACTGCAAGCACCTACAAGGTGACTGACCTTGACCCCAGCCAGACCTACTACTTCGTGGTTCGCGCTACTAACGGCACAGCAACATCCGACAATTCAAACGAGGTTAAGGTAGTGAAGGTTGTCAGCCAGCTCGACGCACCCGCAGCACTCGACGCAACCAATGTTACCGAGAACGGATTCACTGCCAACTGGACCGAAGTTGAAGGCGCCACTGGCTATGTACTCTCGCTTGCCAAGGTGGAGACTCTCAAGGAAGACCAGACCGTTGAAGTTGCCCACGAAGACTTTGCCGAGATCACTGAGGGCACAATCCAGCAGCCCGGCTATCCATCACTGCAGGAATACCTCGTCAACTATACTAACGAGGCTGGCTGGTATGCTTA
>JAZQPG010000124.1:0-8521 GCA_045628365.1 Sodaliphilus sp.
ACACTCGACGAGGTTACGGTCTCGGCGGTGAAGCAAGGCAACGAGCATGTGGATAAGCAACCCACCGCCACGCTCATTGACCGCACTGCCATCGAGCGCAACGGCGTGACCGGCATCAAGACGGCATCGGCAATGGTGCCCAACCTGTTTATCCCCGACTATGGCAGCCGCATGACCAGTTCGATATACATCCGCGGCATCGGTGCCCGCATCGACCAGCCCGCCGTGGGACTCACCATTGACAATGCGCCCGTCATGTGCAAGGAGAACTATGACCTTGACCTGATGGACATTTCACGCATAGAGGTGCTGCGCGGCCCGCAGAGCGCAATGTACGGGCGCAACACCATGGGCGGCGTTATCAACGTGTACACGCTGTCACCGCTCAGCTATCAGGGCACTCGTGCTATAGCCGAGGGAGCCAGCCACGGCACATGGCGAGCCGGCGTGAGCCACTACCACCTGTTCAAAGGGATTCACAATGACTTGGGGCTTGCTGCCAGCGCATCGATGCAGGGCACGGCAGGCGAGTTTGTAAACCAATTCAACGGACGCAAGTGCGACTGGGAAAAGCAAGGCAATACACGAGTCAAGCTGTCGTGGACCGACCGTTTACGGACCATCGTGAGCAACACTCTCAGCGCCAACTTCAGCCGCCAGGGCGGCTACCCCTACGAGCGGATCTCGACCGGAACAATTGCTTACAACGACACGTGTTTCTATCGCCGTACATCGGTAAGCGATGCACTATCGGTACAACACCGCATTGACAACATTGATTTTAACGCAGTTGCCAGCTACCAGTACCTTGACGACAACATGACGCTGGACCAGGACTTCACTCCCCTACCCTACTTCACCCTGACGCAGGCCCGCAAGGAGCATGCGGCGACTCTCGATGTGATTGGGCGGTCAAGGTGGCAGATAAACCTTTCAGGCGGCAACTATTCGTGGACAGGAGGCCTCTCGGCATTCTACCGCCACATGACGATGGATGCGCCGGTCGACTTCTACGACACCGGCATCTACGAGCTCATCGAGAAGCACATCAACCAGGCGGTGCCCAGCTACCCCGTGGCATGGGACGAGCGCCACTTCTGCCTGGGCAGCCACTTCACATCACCCACATGGGGCGTGGCGCTGTACCACAGCTCAGAGTATACACGCGGCAAGTTCAACATCAAGGCAAGCCTGCGATTCGACTACGAGCACGCGGCGCTCAACTACAATAGCGTGACCCACACCGGCTACAACATCATGCATAACGGCGAGGTATATGCCCACCAGCCCATCGACATCGATGACCACGGCAAGATGAACAAGCACTACATCTCCGTGCTGCCCAGCCTCACCGCAACATGGAATTACAGCAACAGCAACGCTCTGCACGCCACCATTTCGCGCGGCAGCAAGGCTGGAGGCTACAACACGCAGATGTTCAGCGACGTGCTGCAGCAGAGCCTCATGGGCAAGATGGGCATAGGTGCTGCCTACGATGTGAATAAGGTGGTGGGCTACAAGCCCGAGAGCGCCTGGAACTTTGAGCTGGGCACACACCTGGCCGACAATCGTCAGCGTGCACGCTGGACACTTGACCTCAACGCATTCTACACCCTGTGCCGCGACCTGCAGCTCACCGTGTTCCCCGAGGGCAACACCACCGGCCGCATGATGACCAACGCCGGCCGCAGCCGCAACATGGGCATCGAGGCTGCCCTCACATGGTCTCCGCGCGAGCTGAGCGGCATCACCCTCACATACGGCTTCACCCACGCCAAGTTCCAGGAATACAACGACGGCAAGGCCGATTATAAGGGCAACTACATTCCATATGTTCCCGCGCACACGCTTCATGCGCGCGCGTATAATACATGGAACGTGAGAGGCTGCGGCGAATGGCTCACAGGCGTCACGCTGAGTGCCAACGTGCAGTGCGCAGGACGCATCTACTGGAACGAGGCCAACTCGCTGAGCCAGCCGTTCTACGCCCTGATGGGCAGCGAACTCACCCTTGAGGGACGCCACTACTCGCTGGAACTGTGGGGACGCAACCTCACCGGCACCCGGTACAAGACATTCTACTTCGTGTCGATGAGCCGCGAGTTCCTGCAGCGAGGCCACGGCCGCACGCTGGGAGCAACCCTGCGACTGAGATTTTAACATCTACCGGATAATCCGGGATTTCCCGGAGATTCCGGAACAACCACAATAAAGAATTAATAAATAACAAAAAAACAATCAATATGAAAAAAATTCTAGGACTTATGGCACTGCTCATCGCAGCAGTAGCATTCACAAGCTGTGGTAACGACAAAGACGAGCCCGACACTCCAATAAAAAACACGGTGTACAGCACTCTCCCGGGAGGCGCTACCAATTATGAAACAACGACTGAAAAGTATTACAAGTTTGACATAAACATGTACCGTAGTCACAACTTTATTTACATTCACAATGTAAAGTTTGACCCTCGCATGCCCATCTCCATCACCTTGCGCATTCCGCTGGAAGAAATCCCAATGACGTTTGATAACAACGCTCTCACCTACACCATCGACCAGAAGAATGCATTCAAAGAGACTATCATTCCCGAACTGTTCAGAGGTTCTTCAACCTGGACTCCCTATGCCGAACGCGAGGTCAGCAATCTAAAATGTACGGTGGATCACCGAAACAAAAAATTTTCAATCTCGTTCAATTGCATGGGCACTGAATACATTGATAGCGGAAACCTATACATTCCACAAGAATAACAACCCCTCCCATGAGGTATTCAACACTATAAACAATCAAGGCTCGCCTGGCACCGTGTAGTGCGTGGCGAGCCTTTGCTCTACCTGAATATCGGGAGAGACACGCTTAGTGGGCAATGCACCCCATAGCAGTGAACCCTGCCGAATTTCAAGTTATCAGTCTTCGTCTTGTGTGGCGGTCGATGCAGGCAGCAGTCCTGCGATCTCCGCGGGGTCAACCTTTCCAAACCACTCCTGCAGCTTGTCCTCGGCCTGACGCTTGATGTCGTCGGTGAGATACTGCCTCAGGCTCCATATCGCCCATGCCAGGGCTGCGAGGTCGTCGGTATATCCCAGGGCCACGATGGCGTCGGGGATGAGGTCGGCGGGCAGGATGAAGTATCCCAGCGTGCCATATATCTTCACCTTCTCTATCATGGGCACCTTGTCGCTGCGTGTCATGTAGTAGAGGATGAGTGCACCGTAAACGACCTTGATGCCCGCCTTGCGGGCCACCTTCTTGAGCTTGGCCCATAGCTTGCTCTCGTCAAAGTAGCGGCGATACTTGTCATAGTCGATGAGTCTTTCCTTTTCCATGTACGTATAATATATTAAGGCGTTTTACCATTAGACTGCAAAAATCGTGCCAAGGTTTAATCCCAACACACTCTATCCCCTAGAGAGCCTAGTAAAAAGATAACCGTTGCCGCCAGCTTGTGACATAGCGGTAACGGTTACCCTTACGATATGTAGAGTTTATTACTTGGTCACGACAGGCACACCATACTCATCGGGGGCCAGCGGCAGTGGAGCCGACACAGCACGCCATCAGTGGTACACTCCTGAGCAAGCGGGTGTTTAGTGCTTGGCTTCCTTTGACATCACGCTATCGCGGTAGTCATACTGGTCGTAGTGCTGATTAGCCTTCTTGGTCTCGAGAAGTTCCTGCTTGGTTCCCTTCTCGTCGCCATTACCAGCTATGCTGCCACCACTCAGGTTGCTACCACCGTAGCCAGTGAAAACGGCCACCAATACAGCGATACCCACCAGCGATGCAGCTGCATACAAGACAGGCCTAACGCGCTGCCACCAACCGGGGTTAACCTTCACTGTCTGAACAGGCTCCTGTTCTTCCTTTATCTCGATTTCGGGCAATGCTTCCAACATGCGTTTGTTGAAATCATCGAAGTAATTCTCGGGGACTTTGAATCCTGGATTCTTGCCCAGCCCTTGTAATATTTTAGATTCTTCCTGTTTCATTACACTTGTTTGACTACTTAAAACCGCAAGGGTTTAACCCAAGTCACTTTTTTTTGAAAAAAAATCACTCATTTTCTTTGAGGAACGCCTCGATTTTCTTCAAAGCGTGGTGGTAACTAGCCTTGAGGGCGCCCACACTGGTGTCGAGCACCTCGCTCATTTCCTCATACTTCATCTCGTCATAGTAGCGCAGGTTGAACACGGTGCGCTGCTTGTCGGGTAGCGTGGCGATGGCCCGTTGCAGCATGAGCTGCGCCGCGTCGCCGTCAAAGAACTCATCGCTCTCGAGCTGGTTGACGAGGAATGACTCCTCGTCGTCGAGCGAGATGTTGTTCTGGGCCTTCTGTTTGTTGATGAACGTTATCGACTCGTTGGTAGCAATCTTGTAGAGCCACGTCGACAACTTGGCGTCGCCACGGAAGTTGTTGATGCTGGTCCAAGCCTTGATAAAAGTGTTTTGTAGCACATCGTTGGCGTCGTCATGGTCATATACCATGCGGCGGATGTGCCAGTAAAGCGTGCTGGAGTAGTGTTCAATGACCTTGCCGAATGCCGTTCTTGCGGTATCCTGGTGTCGCAACTGCTCTATCACTAGCGCTTCATCGTAGGTGCTGCGTGCTGCCATTTGATTTTAAGTGATTATTATTTTTCGTTAGTTACAGGAGTGAAGATGCTGCCCTCGATTTTATAGAAAGCACCATCCATGTCAAATTGAACGCTGCCCTCGCCCTGAGCAGTCCAGGCATATGCCTTAACGATGGTGGCGGTGTAGTCCGAGTTATCGCCCTCGACAGGCTTGCTGTTGGTGCACGTGTCTCGTTCGCCCACGATAGCTCCGCCATGGGACATCATGAACGGGATGTTTTCAAAGAACAGGTTGACGGGATAGTGGTTGGGCGACTTGCGGAAGTTGTACACTATGAGCGTCAGGGCATTGGTCTTGGTGTTGGGTATGAGCTCGAAGCGCATGCCGTTGATGTTGGTGATATCGCTCCCAACCGCTTTCTTGCAGGTGCAGAAGTTGTAGGTAAAGCTGTCCTGGCTATACACGTGATACTTGCCGTTCACCTTATAGTCATAGGTGAGGGCCCCGATGCGGTTGTCATACATGCCGAAAAACTCAGTCACGTCCTGACTGCCAGCCATGATGGCACCCTTGGCAAACTCAAAGCTGCGATTCCCTATGGTCATGGGGATTTCGCCAGTGACAAACGACACGTCAACGCCTTTGTCCTTAGCCTTGATGTCACCGTTGAACACACCCTTGCCAAAGTCAAAGACAAAGCTCGACCAGTCCTGGGAGAGCGTTGCCGGTGCTGCCAGATTGCTCTCGTCGACCACTACATTATACATCTCGGCTCTAACCTCAACAACATTCTCTCCTGCATCGTTGCACGACGACGTTGCCATGATCAGCACTGCTGCCGACGCAGCAACCTTGATTCTATCTAACATATCTCTCAATTGTTTATCTAGTTTTTTACCACTCCATTTTACTTATCCACGTAGAACATGTCACCGTCCAGCGTCACGTGCTTGCCGTCCATGTCAAACTCCATGTGGGCCTTGGCACCATGGTTAGATACCACGATAGTGAGGTTCTCGATCTCGTTGCTCTTGTAGCCTTCCTCGTTCTCCACCTTAGCAGCCTTGCACATCAGGCCTGAACCGGGAACGATGGTGTAAGGGATGTCCTTATAATTGACGCGCGAGAGGTCCTCGACATCGCTGGTCGAGAAGTTGGCGATGGTGAGGCGGCCCACTCCCTTGTTGATGTCGGGAGCAAACATGAATCCCATCTTGTCGGTCTGGAACGTTTCCTTGCCGGGCTGGGTCACTGTGGCTGTGGTGAACTCATATACGTATCCGGTCACCGAGTACACGTGGTACTGGTCGTTGAGGACATAGTCGTAGGCCACGGTGTTGAGAACGGGGTTATACTTTCCCTTGAACCCGGTGGCAACCGAGCCGTTGCCGGTGATGGTCTGTGCCGAGAAGTGATAGCCGTCGTTGGCCAGCGTCATGGGCAAGTTTGCGCCGGTGAAGCTGGCGGTGTATCCACCGGCCAGGTAGGTCTTGACATCGGCAGTCATCAGCGACTTGGTGAAGTTGACCTCATAGTTGGTAAACGACTGGGTGATAAACGAGTGTCCGGGGTTAGCCAAGTCGTCGACATAGTTATACATGTAGTACTGGACCTTTCCTATCTCCTCATTGTTATCACCGCCCAGGCACGATGTCATGCCCATCGAGAGCGATGCCATGAGCGCTACTTGCAATAATGTTTTCTTCATATCTTTTGTTATTTTTTTATTATCTTGTTTATCAGTTATTTGACGTAGAACATATTACCCTCCATCTTCACGTGTTGGCCCTCCATGTCAAACTCCAGGAACGCCTTGCGGCCGTGGTCGGTGATCATGAGGTCCAGGTTCTTGATGTCGCAGCCCGTCATCTTCTCGCTGTTCTCGACCGAGGCCGCCTTGGCGGTGATCACCGAGCCGGCGCCCACGGTGAAGGGGATGCTCTCATAGCTCAGCACACGGGGGCTGCTGCTTTCCTGCAGTCTGAAGCGGCCCAGGGTGAGCACAGCCTTGCCTGTGGCGGGGTTGGGACGCACCACGAAGCCCATGCTCTTGGTAGAGTAAGCCTCCTTGCCGCCACCGGTGATGGTAGTACCGGTGAACTCATAGACGAAGGCTGCCACCGAGTAAACGTTGTATTCGTTGTTGAGGACGTAGTCAATCGCTATGGCTCCCATGCGCGAGTCGTAGAGGCCGTTGAGGTTCTTCACCTCTGCTGAGCCATCGTTCTTTATCACAGGACAACCAAACGAGTAACCCGAGTCAGATATGGTCATCGCCATGTCGCCGGTAGCAAAGGTTGCCGTGTACGTGTCGGTCAACTTCACCTTAGCGCTTGCCTTGATGAGCTTCTTGGTGTAGTTGATGTCATAGTAGAACGGCGAGGTGGTGAACAGCACCTGGTCAGGATGGTCCTTAGCCTCAATCATGTGGTACATGTCCATCTGTCCGCTGGTGATATTATCGTTCTCCTTGGAGCAAGAGGCCGACGCGAGCAGGAGGGCTGTGAAAAGCACCGGAGTGACTAGTTTTCTCATCATAGTGTCAAGATGTTAAAATAGAGACGTTGCGTTATTGAATAAACTTGTCGGCATAGCGCTTGCCCTTCACGTTGATCGCCCACTTGGTGCCCTCGTCATCACGGCCCATGTTGAACATGGTTTCGTGAGTGCCCTTAGCCAAGTTGATTGTTACCTTGAGGTCAGTGACGGGGAAACGCTGATAGCCCTTTGAGTCGCGGGCATCGGTAGTAGTAGCGCTGCCAGTTGACGAGTCGTAGCGACGGTATACCGACACGGTCTCGGGAGCGGGAGCCTCCATTATAAATCCATCGCGAGTTACGGTCACCGGGATGTCGCGGACAATCAGGTTGTCAAACCATGTCTCCAGTTCAATGTTGACTATGGGTGCGAGATGCATGGTGGCAGTTATCTGGTCCTTAAACCTATTTAGGTCAAACTGAATGATAGAGCGATTGTCGGTAAGCGGAGCGGTCTTGGGGAACACCTGCTTCATCTCATTGCCCAGGAAGAACACCTCAGGCATGATCGACATCACACGCAAATCCTTGCCCACCGTGTAGTGTACCTCAACACTCTGCTCGTTAAAGTCTAGTGTGAGGCTCAAGTCAGTAACATCATTGTCGGTGGTAGTAGCGGCATGGCATGTGTAACGTCCATCCTCCTTGTCGGCAACCAGTTTCAGTCCCTTGACCTCGTAAGGAGTAGCCTGGGCAGCATGAGCATACAGCTTCAAGTCGGCCGTTTCATCGGCACGATGGAACACCACGGTGTTTTCGGTCTCGTTTAATGAGACTAAGAGGTCAGTGGAAGTGTTCCACATGTGGCTGAGGGTTGTCACCGTCATAGTGACATCACGCTTCTTCCAGTCGGGGTCGTCTTCACTGTTGCAAGAGCTGAACGACAGCACCAGGGCCAAAGCGGCCAACAATGTCATAAGTTTGTTTTGCATATTCGTCTTTTATTTAATGTATAGAATGCAAAGTTAATGCAATTATTGCTTATAGCCAAACGACAATGCACCTATTCAAAAAACATTAAGTTTTTTTATGCATTTGCCCCTATAGGCGCAACTATACGCCAATGCGGAAAAACTCACACAGAACTCGCTGATTACACTTTAGAATGGCATATACGGCGGGATAAAGCCCAAGTCAAAAATTGCCATCAAAGGGACAGTCCTAGGCTGTCAAGTTTGCTGGATAAATTATGCGCTGATTTGTGCTGTCTCTTTTTGAGGAACAAGATGTAACGATGAACGTTGATATTTTTCGTGTTATTGTGTATTTTATTGGATGTAAATTTGCTTATATTATTGATTTTTAGTATCTTTGCATATTGTAATAATGTAATATATAATCTGTAAAGATATGGAGAAATCTGAAGAGACGGAGATAATCAAGTCCCTTGAAGCGGCGCTTAAAAC
>JAZQPG010000125.1:0-5943 GCA_045628365.1 Sodaliphilus sp.
CCGTTTTAAGCGCCGCTTCAAGGGACTTGATTATCTCCGTCTCTTCAGATTTCTTCATATCTTTACAGATTATATATTACATTATTACAATATGCAAAGATACTAAAAATCAATAATATAAGCAAATTTACATCCAATAAATACACAATAACACGAAAAATATCAACGTTCATCGTTACATCTTGTTCCTCAAAAAGAGACAGCACAAATCAGCGCATAATTTATCCAGCAAACTTGACGGCCTAGGACAGTCCCTTTGATGGCATTTTCGGGGTGTTAGCGGCGGGGTGCGTTGACGCGGTTCTCGATCTCGGTGATTTTGTGGTGGGTGTAGATTGAGAGGCCGAAGATGCTGCCGCAGTAGATGAGCGCCTGGCCCAGGATCCACAGCACGCTGTCGTGCACTTCGCCCAGCGGGGGCACGATGAATCCTGCCACGGTGAGCGCTGCCCCGAAGATGAGCATCCCCAGTCCGCTCCACACTGCCAGTCTCTCTTTGGTTCCCATCGTGTTGTTTCTCTCGGTAATAATGTTTCTCATGGTATCAGATTTCATAATTCTCGTTTTTTTGCCGCAAAGTTACTGCCTCATCTCAGCAACCGTTGCATCAACCAAGCAAATCGGTTGGCTCGTGTAAACAGTCCGGGCACATCCTCTTGCAATGCCGCAACGAGAATGTGCCCGTGTCTATTGTCTGCTATAAGCGCTGTAACTTGCTTGTTAGTAGTAATTTTCGGGGTTAATGTCCATTACCTCTAACACCCATTTGTAAGGCGCTTTTTGTGATATGAGTGTGCTGATGTTGTTGAGCGCTTTTTGTACATCATTGTTGTCTTCGCTCAGCGATTCCAGGTATCCTTCTTCGTCGGTAAAGTATTGCCGGATGTTGTTGTATCGTTCCTTCCAGTTGTTACGCATGGTTTTTACCATGTTTTCGGCCTGGGTGGCTGTTGCCCTCTGGTTGCTGCGTGTTGTTTTCTTTATGGCTTTTAGCCAGCCGTTATACACATCTCGGCTGGCACTGGCTGCAACCATTGCTTTCATTGAGCCGCCAATGTTCTCGACTGAAACATAAGTGCTTGCGTATGTGCTGATGTTTTCGGTCAGGGCATCGAGTTCGATATATTCGCTGGCAAGGTCATTTTTCTCGGCCGTGGTTTTAGCGGTGCTGATTGCGCGAGAGTACCAGTTGCATATGGCGAGATGCGTGTTCAGTTCGTCTAGGTAAGCAGCTTGGTTATAGGACATCTGGTTGTCCCTGCGCTTTAATTTGTTGATTGCACTCGTTGCTGTAGTGGTATTGATGCCTTTAGTTGTGCTGAACTCGGGATATACATCGAGCATCTCTTTTTTGAGTTCCAGTATGTCATCATTGATTTGCTTTGTTACTTGTGCGGGTGTAAGCGTCTGTGCATTACAGCTCAATGTGATGCACAGTAGCACCATTGATGCCATGTAAGATAAGATGTTGCGTTTCATGACTGCATTTGTTTTTTTATGTGATGGTTTGATAAATTCCTGTGATTGCAAAAGTACTACTTAAAAAACTTACTTCAAAAGTATTTTGTGCTTTTTTGATGCGTTATGGCAAAAAAAATCCGGCCACAGGGTGTTGTTACCTTGTGGCCGGGCTATTTGCACCCAGAAAGTGCATTAGGAGCAATTGCCGGTATTTTGCTTTTCATAGGCCTGATTTGCACTGTCGTTGGCTCATATAGGAGCCCCTATGTTCGTTCAATATAGCGTAAATCCTGACACAATGATAATCTAAAATCTTATACATGCCCTAATGCTCTTTCTGGGTTGAATGAAGCAGGAATGTCGTGTAAAGGTTCTTGCGGGCTCAGGCGTGCTGGGGCATTACGAGCATTGCTACGATATAGAGCAGAACGCCGGGGAAGCCTGCTGAGAAGATGGTGAGGAAGGCATAGGCCAGGCGCACCATTGTGGGGTCAAGGTTGAAATACTCTGCGATGCCGCCGCACACGCCGGCGAGCATCTTATCAATCGATTTAGTCAATTTCTTTTCCATAGTTGTAATCATTAATTTGTTCATGTGTTTTCTTTTTATGTTTAGTCGTTTGTCGGGTTGATGCAACTTTCGGGCCAAAAAGGTTGCAGCCGCCCGTTATGTTTTCACTTTTTTCTTATCATGGCTATGGCACAGGGCATCTTTCCCTCCACCAGGCCGTACTCCACGTTGTCATAGCCCATCTGCCTGAAGAAGTCCTTGTAACTCTCCATGTCGAACTGCCGCTTGAAGGTCACCCCCATGTACCGCAGCACTTTTACAATCCAGTTTTCCTTGCCGCGGGGTGTGATGTTGACATAGGTGGGCAGGATGATGCGTCCTCCGGGACGGCACACTCGCTCCAACTCGCTGATGGCTCCCTGCGGATTGTCGAGCAGGTGGATGACGTTGCCGGCTATTGCCGCGTCAAAGGAATTGTCGCCGTAGGGCAACTGCATGATGTCGGCTTTTTCGAGGGTCACGTTGTCCATGTCGCGGCATTTCTTCAGGGTCTGCCGCAGCATGCCGTCGCTGGCGTCGGTGGCAACGATGCTGCGGCACTTGCGGGCCACGGCCACGGTGATGGCTCCCGTGCCACAGGCGCATTCCAGCACTGAGTCATCGGCCTCGATGAGCGTGGCAACGCGCTCGCCCAGTCCGGTATAAACTTTCTTGTTGTAGACGGTCTCGAAGAAGTCGTACAACGATGCAACTTTGTCCCAAAACATGATTCTCTCTCTTATGGAGGGTTCTATTAATTCTGCTAAAAGTTCGTTATTTATTTCGGTCGCTTTTGAGCCCGTTTTGGCATCTTTTTGACATTCAGTCGGTCACGAAGCCCTCTTCATGCCAAAAATCTACTCAAAACACATCTCAAAATCACCTCGACATAATTAATAGTACCCACCTTATTAAAAATACTCTCAGTCTAAATTTCACGCTGCAAAGTTACAGCGTCCTGCTCGCATGGAGTTGTAAAAAAGGGACATTGTTTACTTGCCGAGGCGGCAAAACAACAAAGCAGCCGTTACTATGTTGTGGCGGCTGCTTGATGGGGGGAAAAAACTGTTTAGTATTCCAGGATGAGGGTTGCCCGGGCGGGGAGGTTGATGTCCTGGGTGAGGTCGACGGTGCGGCCTGTGGGGACGTCGGTCGCCGCTGTGGCGGTGCCTATGACCTCCTGGTAGCGCTTCACGGGCATGGTAGCCGGCTGGTCGTCGCCGTTTACGATGGTGAGCACAGTCTTGCCGTCGAGGCGTCGCGCGATGACGTAGACACCGTTATGGGGAATGAACTGGGTCATGCGTCCCTGGGTGATCACCTTGTTGCCCTGGCGCCAGTGGAGCACAGTCTTGAGCCAGTTATACATCTCGTTCTCGGCATAGGTGCGTCCCTGGGCGGTGAAGGCGTTGTGCTTGTCGCCGGGGAATCCGCCTGGGAAGTCCTTGCGCACGTTGCCGTCGGTCACTTCCTTGGTGCCGTTCATGAGCACCTCGGTGCCGTAGTAGAGCTGCGGGATGCGGTTGATGGTGAGCAGCAGCGCGAGGGCCTGCTTGAGGGTCATCATGTCCTTGCCGTTGCCCAGGAAGCGGTTGGTGACGTGGTTCTCGATAGACGCCATCACGCTCGAGGGGTCGGGATAGAGGTAGTCCTGGCACAGGCTGTTATACACGCGGTTAAAGCCGTGCCACCAGCCGTCGGTGGGCTCGTGCTTAGCGCTGTCGACCTTCTCATAGAAGGAGAAGTCCATCACGGTCTTGAGGTTGCTGTTCTCGCGTGCCAGCTTGCTGTCCTTTTGCCAGGTGGCGGTGTAGTAGGGGTTCTCTACCCAAGTCTCGCCCACGACGTTGAAGTTGGGGTACTCGTCGTTGAGCGTCTTCATCCATCGTGCCATGGCGTCGGCATAGGCGTATGGGTAAGTGTCCATGCGTATGCCGTCGATGCCCACGGTTTCGATCCACCACACGCTGTTCTGGATGAGGTAGGTCATCACGTGAGGATTGTGGTGGTTGAGGTCGGGCATAGAGGGCACGAACCATCCTTCCACGGTTTCGCGCAGGTCCACCTCGCTGGCATAGGGGTCGACAACGGGGGTGAGCTTGTAGCTGGTCTGCAGGTAGTTCTCCTTGTAGTCGGGCTGGTTGAGCCAGTCCTGTGCGGGCATGTCCTTGAGCCAGGGGTGGTAGCTGCCGCAGTGGTTGAATATCATGTCCATGACCACCTTGAGGCCGCGTTCGTGGGCCTTGTCGACGAGACGACGGTAGTCATCGTTGGTGCCGAATCGGGGGTCCACGCGGTAGTAGTCGGTAGTGGCATATCCGTGGTAGCAGCTGTGGCCGTGACCATCGGGCGAGTCATTCTCGAGCACGGGGGTGAACCACAGTGCGGTGACGCCCAGGTCGGTGAAGTAGTCCAGGTGCTGCTCGATGCCGGCGAGGTCGCCGCCGTGGCGCAGGCTGGGCTTGGTGCGGTCGGTCTTGTAGGCTTGCATGCCGGGGATGTCGTTATTGTCGGGGTTGCCGTCGGCAAAGCGGTCGGGCATGAGCATGTAGAGCACGTCGGCATTGGTGAATCCCATGCGCTTGTCGCCTGCCATGTCGCGCTGCTTGAGCTCATAGGGGACGGTCTTGCTCTTCTTGCCCAGTGTGAACTTGATGTCCATGGTACCTGGCTGTGCTGCGGCGGTGTTGATGTAGAGCAGCAGGTAGTTGGGCGAGTCGAGCTTGACGATGCTGTCAACCTTCACCCCAGGGTAACTGAGTTCCACGGCGGCATCGCGTATTCCCTTGCCATATACCATGAGCTGTACCGAGGGATTCTTCATGCCGGTGAACCAGCAGGTGGGGTCGATGCGGTCCACGGTGACCGCGTTCTTGGCGGGAGCGGCCTGCATGGCCAGTCCCATGACGGCCGCGAGGGCCAGCAGTATTTGTTTCATATCAGTTGTATTTAAATTGAAAGGGCAAGGAGAGATCTCGGAGATCTCGGAGTTCTCCGAACGATTAACCCATTAACCCATTAACCTCTTAATTGTGGAAAATCATTGCGCTCTGGGCGGGAACCTTGACGGTGGGGCCTTCAACGGTGCCCAGGCCGTTCTCGTCGATGGCGATGTTGCGGCACACCACGGTGTACTTGCCTGCGGGCACGGTGACGGTGCGCTCGCTCTTGTTGCCGTTGAGCACCACGTAGATGTCGTTCCAGGGCTCACCGGGGATGCTGCCCTTGAGGTGGAAGGCCACCAGCGCGTCCTGCGAGGGCAGGAACTCGAGCTTGCTCTTCACCATCTGTGCGTCGCCCATGTGGAAGGCGCGGTGGTTCTGTCGCAGCGCGATGAGGTTCTTGTAGTAGTTGAACACCTGGGGATATTTCTCGAGGTTGGTCCAGTCGAGGTGGTTGATCGAGTCGGGGCTCTCATAGCTGTTGTGCACACCCTTCTTGTCGCGCAGCATTTCCTCACCGCTGAGCATGAAAGGCACGCCCTGAGAGGTGAACACGGCGGTCTGGGCCAGCAGGTCGAGGCGAATGAGCTCGTCCATGGTGATGCCGGGGATGCTGCTCTTGAGGCGGTCAACGAGGCACATGTCGTCGTGGCACGACACGTAGCTGATCATCTGGGTGGGCTGCAGTGTCCAGGGGCGCTTGCTGTAGTTCACCTTGCTGTAGTCGAGCTGGGGATGGTCAATGGCACCGGCGATGCCCATCTTGATGCTCTCCTCGTGTCCGGGCAGTCCGGCGAGGAAGGCAGCCTGGTGGTCGTCGCTGAAGGGGCCGCGCAGGGCGTCGCGAATGTCATCGCTGAAGGCTGCGATGCCGGGCATCTGGTCGATGGCGGCCTTCATGCCCAGCTTGCTGGCGTCGTAGGCACACGAGCCTGCGCTCCAGCCCTCGCCCTAGATGAAGATGTGAGGGGGCAGGGCAGCGCGGGGGGC
>JAZQPG010000126.1:0-2646 GCA_045628365.1 Sodaliphilus sp.
CGCCCTCGTTAGTGAAGTTCCACTCACGGCTCGTCTCGGTGATGATGGGCTCGTCGGTCTCTATACCCATGAGGCTCCAAGTACCCGAACTCAGGTAAGCATACTCCTGTCCTGCTGCCGGAACCGCAGCAACTGCCGATGCAGTGTCGTGGCCGGCAACGGCGATGACGGGAACTGCACCCAGGCCGGTGAGGCGCTGTACGTTGGGCGAGAGAGTTCCAATCTGTGTGCCCGGCATCACTATGGGAGCAAACTGGTCTACGCTGATGCCTATGGGGTTGAGCAATTCCTGCTCCAGTTGCTTGGTGCGGGGGTTGAGGAAATTAGATGTAGAGGCAATGGTGTACTCAGTCACCATGTTGCCGGTGAGCATATAGCTCAGCGCGTCGGGCAGGAACAGAATCTTGTCGGCCGATTCAAGTGCCGAGCAACCGTCCTCCTTGAGCGAATTGAGCTGGTACAGCGAGTTGAAGTCGAGCACCTGGATGCCGGTGATACTGTACACCTTTTCGGCAGGAACCTTCTTGAAATAACGCTGTGGAGCGCCCTGGGTGTTCTTACGGTCACGATAGCTGTAAGGCGGACGCAACAGTTCGCCGTCTTTGCCAAAGAAAGCAAAGTCCACACCCCAGGTGTCGATACCTATTGACTCAATGTGTATGCCGTCGGCCGCTACACGCTTCAGGCCACCTATTATTTCACGATAGAGGGCCAGGAGGTTCCAGTAGCTATGGTCTCCGTTTTCGATGATATGGTTGCGAAAGCGTGTCACCTCACGCATCTCGAGCTTACCATCTCTCATGGTTCCCAATATGGTGCGGCCACTTGTCGCACCCAGGTCAACAGCAAAGTAATTTTTTTCGTTCATTTTATATATTGTTTTCAGCCTGCCCCTGCGGGGACCGACCTTTTGATTTATTACGGATCTAAAGAGTCTTGCGGACCAATCGTGAGTGATACTGTATTTATGTAAAACTCCACGCAATTGTTATTCAGTTCGTTGCCAAATGTCACTGCCTGATAGCCCAAGTCGGTAGTGAATCTGGATTGCAGCGTTCCGTCGTAAAACTTCACGAGCGGAGCATGCTCGCACACCACCACACAAGGTTTGTCGACCGGCATCCCAGCGCGGAACATGATGCGCGCGCAGTTGCGGAAGTTAGTGGGCGTGTGGCGTGCCTGAGGTTCCATGATGATAGCACTCTCGGGAATGCCCTGGCTCATCAGGTATTTTTTCATCTCATAGGCCTCGCAGTAGTTTGTCCCGGCGGGATGCACCTTGCCACCGCTCACCATGATGAACGGGGCGCGCTTAGCCTTGTATTCGTTTATCGCATAGTTACAACGGTCCCTACTGCTCGACGTCAAGGCTGTCACATAATCGTCGGGGCCTGCGCCGGGGCACAAAATCACGCCATAGCCATAGTTTGCCCAGTTCACGGTCCTGAGTGCGTCCATAGCGCAGGCATTGCCCACGGTTGCATAGGGTTCAAAGAGCACCGATGTGGTTTCCTTTCCATTTGCCGAGAGGATGGCACGGCATGTCATCAGGCTCAGGTCAAAAAGATTCTGCCCCGGCTGGGCATGGCTGCACACCCAGTTCATCCAGCCCGTTAGTTGGGCATCGGTTGCAGTGGCGACATCGTCGCTGCAGTGCGGGGTTAAGTTCTTGATGCCATAGATGCCTATTATCCTATTTATGTAAAGCGCATCCTGGCTGAAGGCGGCGCTAAGGGTTGCCTTGGCGTTTTTGCCCTTGACCTTGTCGTACATGCCCGACGGCCACAGGTGCTGCTTGACGAGCATGTCCCACATGTTGCCTTCTTCCCACAGGTCGGCAAATGTGTTTGCCCACTTGCTGATGAGTGTGGTGCTGAAGCGCATTGCGTTCATTGCCGATGTGGCATCGGCCGAGGTTTTGAGTTTATCTAATCGAGAGACAGAGAGGTCATTGAAAAAGCTCACCTGCTCCAGTGCGTTTTTGTACTGTGGTATGGTAGCTAATAATGTGAAGAGATAACAGTTCTTGGTAAGCAGTTGCTCGGGCGCAATGACACTGTAGGTGGCATGGGGAGCCATAGCCTCCTCTTCGCTCATGTTGTATTCAAAGTTAGGACCTGCGACTGGAGTGTCGTAGGTGTTCACTACCACGGGGTAGCTTCCGTTGAGGTTCTCAGGCACGACGGCCTGGATGCGTGTCGATGTCAGGTTCTTGATTGTAGCCTTAACACCGCCCACGGTCACGCTTGTCTTGTCAATGTCGGGGTTAAATCCCGTGCCGGTAATCATGATTGTGGTACCGGGCTTGCCCTGCACGGGCTGTATGCGAGAAACCTTAGAAATGCGGTTCTCAAAGGTGATGCTGTCAACGCTGGCTGTCTTTACATAGTCCACCACCTTGCCGTCCTTCTTGAGCAGCATGTAAGTGGGTTGCTGCGCCATCACCGTGGTGGCACAGGCCATAGCCATTATTGTCGCAAATATAAATTTCATCAGTAAAAAATTAAAATAGGGGACCCTCACTCCGGTTAGACCCCGTTGCAGGGTCCCCTACCAGCTTAATTCAATCTCAAATTATATCTGTTAACCAATGCATTATTCAATTGAGATAGCGAATACCTGCTTGAGGTTCCAGCTAACAGCCAT
>JAZQPG010000127.1:0-20909 GCA_045628365.1 Sodaliphilus sp.
CCCAAATGTTCACTGAAGAAAGAACAAAAATAATCCTTATAGTATCCTCCGTCAATGATTGCATCGGCAAGTTGGACAAGCTGTTCTTGAAATTTCAAGTCGTCACCATCTTTCCAAACATCCTCAAAGACCACATTGATATGCACCTCATGAATACCTAAAGAATACAGATGAAGTACACTTTCCTTTATATATTTAATATCAGCACTTGAAATAGTCACTTTTGTTCCATCAGAAGGAAATTGTTCTTGCCAAATAGGAATATTACGTACAACATCATCATACGATCCTTTCTCATCTTCAGGTTTAGGATAAAATCCATCTTTAGTTTTCCATATACGATTTAAGTCATGTTTTTCTCGAGTTCCATCTATAGTTATTCCAATACTTAGATGATTTCTGTTCTTTTTTATAAATTCCTGCACCTTTATGGAATCGTAATTTATTCCATTTGTCGAGAAATGAAATCTATAAGAATTGAACCAGTGATGATTAAGTCGAAACAATTCTGTTTTAATGTAATCGCAGATTCTATCAATTAAATCAATTTCTAAAAACGGTTCTCCACCGATAAAATCCCATACAACAGAATCCTCTGGGAAATCTTGTTTTTGTGACAAAATATAATCAATAGCAAGTTTCGCTATCTCCCAGGGCATACGCTCTTTTGAGTTTTTCCCTACGAGATAGCAATACTTGCAAGCTAATTGACAATCTTTTGTAACAATAAAGGTAATACCTTTTTCCATTACAATAGTCAATTTTAAAGATTAGTAACGCCAACCAGTTCCTGCATTACACTGGCTTTGACATGTTCCTTTGCAAGAACCAACACAAGAACCTGTACATCCTTGAGCACAATAGCCCCTACAGCTATTATTGCAAGTTCCATAACATGAACCCGAACATCCCCACTGGCAACCTGTAGATTCTGCAGCCTTAACTACTGCGGGAGCACTTGCCATTACGGCTGCCGCGATGATGGGGAGGGCACCCTTTGCGGCTTTCTTGAAGAACTCTCTGCGCGACTGGAGTTCTTCGTTCTTTTTGTTATCCTTCATTTTGAAAAATAAATACTTTTGCCTATAGGTCCATCGGAGTTGGCGGTATTAAATTAGTTTCATTTCTTTCCAGGGCATAAAAAAAGCGCAGGACCTGTATTTACCCGTCCTACGTTCCAAGGCCCTGAGACTGCCCATTACTGTCAGAACGAGCAACTAAGACCCCACGCGGATATGATATAACTATACACTTGTCATGAGTGGATACAATTATCCCGCTCACGCAATAAAGTGCATGCCTGTATAACATACCTATGGGCATCTATTGTTGCATTGTTCCTTGACAGTAATTCAAAGTTTCTCAGGCTTCTGGAACGTCAAGAACAAAGCGCAATAAACGCCTTCTTTAATACTGGAATCCCCACGCCCATGCCGCAACTCTATGCGGCAATCCCGGCACACATAATGCCATCCGCGTGAAGACACTGCAAATTTAAGATTATTTTCTTAAAATCACAATAGTTTAGAAGTGTTTTTTTTAATAAATGGCACTACCGGCATATCCGGTAATTCCGGCAACTCCGGGAGTGCCGGAATAGCTGGGAGTGCTGGGGGAAGCATCTAGGGGGTGCCGCGCTCTTGCGGCCCGGCACATGCTAGGTGATGTCGTGGCCGGTGTAGAGGTGGTAGTACTTGCCGCGCTGTGACAACAGCTGGTCGTGGGTGCCGCTCTCAATGATGCGGCCGTGGTCCAGGACGATGATGCAGTCGGCATTGCGCACGGTGCTCAGGCGATGGGCAATGACAAAGGTGGTGCGGCCCTTCATCAGCGAGTCCATACCTCGCTGCACCATGGTCTCAGTGCGGGTGTCGATCGAGGAGGTCGCCTCGTCGAGGATGAGGATGGGGAGGTCGGCCACGGCGGCACGGGCGATGGCGAGAAGCTGGCGCTCGCCCTGGCTCAGGTTGGCACCGCCCGCAGTGAGCACGGTGTTATAGCCATCGCTCAGGCGACGGATAAAGTTGTCGGCATTTGCCAACTTTGCCGCTTCTATGCAGTCCTGGTCGGTAGCGTCCAGGCGTCCATAGCGTATGTTGTCTAGCACAGTGCCTGTGAACAGATGGGTCTCCTGCAGCACCATAGCCATGGCGCGTCGCAGGTGATGCTTCTTGATGCGGGAGATGTCAATGCCGTCGCAGGTGATGCTGCCCGACTGGATGTCATAGAAGCGGTTCATCAGGTTGGTGATGGTGGTCTTGCCGGCACCAGTTCCTCCCACGAAGGCGATCTTCTGGTCGGGCATTGCGCTGATGTCGAGTTGCTTGAGCACTAGTTTCTCGGGCGTATAGCCAAAGTCAACATCCTCAAGTTCGATACCGCCGTCCACACGCACATAACGAGGCTTGCCGCCACCCTGTGCGGGCACATGCCATGCCCACGTGCCGGTGCGCTGCAACACGGGCAGCAGCATTGTCTGCTCCTCGTCCTGGGCGGCGTTGACGAGTTCCACGTCGCCGCCGTCCTGCTCAGCCTCGGCATCGAGCAGGTCAAACACACGCTCGGCTCCCACGGCCGCGTTGAGCACACTGTTGATCTGCTGGCTCACGTTGGCTATGGGACGCGAAAAGCTCTTGTTGAGGGTGAGGAACGCCACCAGTGTACCCAACGACAGGTCCACATGGGCACTGAGCACCAGCGTGGCACCGATGACACCGATAAGCACATAGCTCAGCTGGCCCAGGTTGCCGTTGACGGGCATCACGATGTTAGCAATGCGGTTAGCGCTGTAGGTGCTGTCGCGCAGCTGCTCGTTGATGGCCTCAAAGTCATCGATGGCCTGCTGTTCGTGGCAAAACACCTTGACCACGCGTTGCCCGGTCATCATCTCCTCGATAAACCCGTTGGCGCGGGCGAGGCTCTGCTGCTGCACCTTGAAGTGGCGGCGCGACCGCTTGCCCAGCTGGGTTGTCGCAACTGCCATCACAGCAGCCATGAACACGGCCACGATGCTGAGAGGCACGCTCAGGGCCACCATACTGACCAGAGTGACGGTGAGCGTGATGAGAGAACTGAACACCTGTGGCAGGCTCTGGTTTATCATCTGGCGCAGGGTATCCACGTCGTTGGTGTAACGCGACATGGTCTCGCCATGGGAATGGGTGTCAAAATAAGCAATGGGGAGCGTCTGCATGTGGGAGAACATGCGCGTGCGCAGGTTGTACATCGTCCCCTGGGTGACATTGACCATCAGGCGGCTGTGCAGATAGGAGCACAGGATTCCCACCAGCAGCACAGCAGCAAGCACCGTCAGCGTGCGTGCCAACGGGGCAAAGTCGGGACGGGCCTCGCTGGTGAGCGGCACGATATAGTCGTCAATGAGGGTGCGCGTGAACAACGTTGAGGCAAGCGTGGTGAACGAGGTGACCACGATGCACGCCATCACGGCCAGGCACGAGAACTTGTACTGGCTGAGCACCATGCGGGTGAGCCTCATGAGCACACCACGGCGGCTGCCACGGGTAGTTCCTGCATACCGGATCTTCATCGCTTGCCCTCCTTTCCCGCTGCCTGAGCGTCAAAGTCGCCGGCATCGTCGTGCTGCAGCGCATATATCTCGCGGTAGATGTCGTTGTCGCGCAAGAGGTTGTCGTGCGTGTCCCATCCGCTCATGCGGCCGTTGTCGAGCACCAGGATGCGGTCGCAGTCGCGCAGGCTGCTGATGCGCTGTGATATTATCACCCTGGTGACGCCCGGCAGATACCGGGCAAAGGCATCGCGTATGTGCTGGTCGGTCTCGTTGTCACAGGCGCTGGTTGAGTCGTCCAGTACCACGACCCGAGGCTTCTTGAGCAACGCCCTCGCTATGCACAGGCGCTGGCGCTGGCCACCTGACACGTTGGAGCCGCCCTGCTCGATGTGAGTATCATAGCCCTCAGGCATCTGGCTCACGAACTCGTGGGCACAAGCGATGCGACATGCCTCCTGGCACTCCTCAAGCGTTGCGTCGGGGTTACCCCACCGCAGGTTCTCAAGCACTGTGCCCGAGAACAGTACGTTCTTTTGCAGCACCACGGCAACGTTGTTGCGCAAGGCGGTGAGGTCGAGCGTGCGCACGTCCTTGCCGCCTATCATCACACTGCCGCGCGACACGTCGTAAAGGCGGCTCATCAGGTTGATGAGGCTGGACTTGCCGCTGCCCGTGCCCCCTATGATGCCTACCGTCTGCCCTGCCTTCACGTGCAGGTCGATGCCGTGCAAGGCATACTCGCCGCTTCCGCCTTTGTAGGCAAAGCTGACGTTATTGAAGTCAATGCGGCCGTCCTTGATAACGGTATCGGGGTGTTCGGGATTGGTGATATCGGGCTGCTCATTGAGAACCTCCACCACACGCTTGCCGCTGGCGGCGCTCATGGTGATCTGCACGAATATCATGCTCAGCATCATCAGCGACATGAATATCGTCATCACGTAAGTGAACAGCGAAGTCAACTGGCCGGTGGTAAGTTGTCCCGAGACGACAAACTGCGCCCCGAACCACGACAAGGCGATGATGCTGCCATACACCACCATGTTCATCACCGGGCCATTAAGCGCCATCAGCCCCTCGGCCTTGACATAGAGCTGACGCAGGTAGGCAGCGGCGAGACGGAACTTGCCGTACTCATGCTCCTCGCGCACGAAAGCCTTGACCACGCGTATCGCCGTCACGTTCTCCTGCACGGCGGTGTTAAGCACGTCATACTGTTCAAAGACGCGTGCAAATACCTTGGACACAGCCTTGATGATAAAGAACAACGCCAACGACAAGAACACTGATGCGACAATGAATATCAAGCTCAGTTGTCCACTGATGACAAAACACATCACGATGCTCGACACCATGTTCAACGGAGCGCGCACCGAGATGCGCAGCAGCATCTGGAATGCATTCTGGAGGTTGGTGACATCAGTTGTCATGCGGGTCACCAGTCCGCCCGTGCTGTACTTGTCAATGTCGCTGAAGGCAAAGCGCTGGATATTGCGGTACATCGCGCGGCGCACGTTGCAGGCAAACCCGGCCGAAGCATAGGCCGAGAAGCGCCCCGCCGTGATGCCCAGCGCCAGACTCAGGAGAGCCATGCCCAGCATGATGGCGCCGTACTTATAAACGTTGCCCAGGTGTCCGGCATTGATGCCGTCATCAATGAGCGACGCCGTGACATAGGGGATGAGCACGTCGAGCGCCACCTCCAGCATGATGAACACCGGGGTGAGCAAAGCCGCTTTCTTGTACTGCCCTACCTGTTTATAAAGAGTTTTTATCATAGCATCTTCCACCTTTAGGCGAGACCAGAGGCCCTGCCTTTAAACCTTGAACGGTGATTTGACATCTAAACAATGTTATAATCACCCTTATAGCACATTTTATGATGCAAATTTACAAAAATATTATTACCTTTGCCCAAAGACTTGATTAAAATCACATGACAGGAACTAAAGAAATACTGACAGCAATTTGTCTCATGATGACAACTGCGGCGTTTGCACAACGGGTTGACACGCAAGTAAAGATCATCGACACCAACGTGCGCACCCTCAAGGTGGCACCGACCACCCGCCCCTACATGCCGCCCATCGCCATGCTCGGCACCACCGACAGGATAGCTGTGTCGTTTGACTACATGGACTATGACGAGCACTATCTGCGCTACAGCGTCACCCACTGCAACGCCGACTGGCAACCGTCGCAGCTCGTTGAGAGCGAATATGTCGAAGGTTTCAACTATGGCGACATCACCGAGTACAGCCACAGCCAGGCCACCTTTGTGAACTACTGCCACTACTCGTTCACCTTGCCCAACGAGGACTTCAACATCACAAAGAGCGGCAACTACCTGCTCACCGTCTACGAGCAGGACGACCCCGACAACATCCTTTTCCAAACGCGTTTCTCGATGTGTGAGCCAGTGCTCGACGTGATGGCAACAGCAACCTCCAACACCGACATGGACTACAACAACGAGCACCAGCAAGTCGCTGTGACGGTGGGATATAAGCAGGGAGAGGTAAAGGATCCCTATAACGAGCTCACGCTGGTCGTGAACCAGAACACACGCACCGACAACGAGCGCGTCATCACCAAACCCATGATGGTCGAGATGGGCAAGATCACCTACGACCACAACCCGCAGCTCATCTTCCAGGCCGGCAACGAGTACAGGCGCATCGAGACCGTAAACACCAAGGGGTACAACCTGGGCAACGTGCGCATCGGCTACTTCGAGCCCTACTACCACGCCACCCTCCCGGTTGACGAGCCTCGCGCCGGGGCACAGTACCTCTACGACCAGACCCAGCACGGCCACTTCACCATACGCAACAGCGAGAGCGACGAGAGCGACAGCGAGGCCGACTACATCGTGACCCACTTTGTGCTCAACACCGGAGGACCGCTCAACGGCGGCACCATCTACCTCGAGGGCGAGTTCACCCAGGGCTTGCCCGTCACAACGTTGCGCATGAACTATGACGCCTCCTCGGGGTGCTATGTCAACGACCTGATGCTCAAGCAGGGAGCCTACAACTACCAGTACCTGTGGGTACCCAACGGATCGTCCACCGGCGACACATCCCGCATCGAGGGCGACAACTACCAGACCATCAACCAGTACACGGTGCGCGTCTATGATCGTCCCTCGGGCGAGCGCTACGACCGCCTCGTGGGCTACGGCACCGCCTACTCCGGCCGATAACGGTTTATCACAAGAACCGACGATTTGGCACGCAAATTGCATGTTTTGCTCAAAAAAAATATGTAATTTGCGTGTTTTTGTTTCAAATTTTGTGTATCTTTGTAAGTTATAGAAACAAAACAATAATTATTAACCATACAAAACTTGTAAAATTATGACAACTTTAATTGTAGTTGGTGTAGTCGTAGTACTCGCACTCATCGTGATGGGAATGTATAACGGCCTGGTAAGGGGCCGCAACAACGTGGAGGAAGCATTCTCCACGATGGACGTATACCTGAAGAAACGTCACGACATGATACCCAACCTCGTGGCTACCGTTAAGGCATACGCCAAGCACGAGGCCGAGACACTCGAAAAAGTGGTGATGGCCCGCAAGGAAGGCGGCACACTGGCTGAGAAGATCGAGGCTGAGAAGGAAATCAGCGCTAACCTGCGCAACATCATGGTGCGCCTCGAGGCCTACCCCGAACTGAAGGCTAACACTAACTTCCTTGAGCTGCAGCGCCAGCTCACAGGCATCGAGGGCGACATCGAGAAGAGCCGCCGCTACTACAACGGCACAGCCCGCGAGCAGAACAACCGCGTGCAGACCGTTCCCACCAACATCATTGCAAACATGTTTGGATTTGGCAAGGTGCCCTACTTCCAGGTTGACGACGCTTCTGAGCGCCAGAACGTGGATGTAGCTTCGGCATTCGGAGTATAACTACATACTGTAACACAATGAGTATCAAGCGATATTTATCACTCATAGCCATTGTCGTCCTTGCCTTTTCATGGGCAAGGGCCGACATGGGCGGCTACACGTTGCGCCATGTTACCATCAATGCCGTGGTGCACGAGAACAGCACATGGGACGTCACCGAGACTTTGGTGGTTGATTTCAACGAGCCTCGCCACGGCATCTACAAGTATATACCGTCGCGTTTCTTTTATGTTGTGCCCGACAAAGACGGAGAGCCCAGAGAGAATATTTATAAGAACAAGATCAAGAATGTCAGCGTTGAAGACTTTAAATACTCGACCGAAACCGACGAGACAGCCGCCGAGAACACTATCATCAAGATAGGCAGCGGCAGCAAATATGTCGAGGGCATACAGGTCTACAAGATCCACTACACCATCCAGTATATGGACGACAGGTGCAGCACCGAGGATTTCCTGTGCCACACAGTGTGGGGCTCGGGATGGGAGACCGTGACCGACAAGCTCGACTTCAACATCACGTTTGACAAACCGCTACCCGCCGACCTGAAGCTGAACCTTTACAGCGGTCCGCGCGGTGCTACCAACAACGCCGACGAGGTCGTTTACAAGGTAAAAGCCAGCACAATCTCGGGCCACGTGACCAATCTGGGCGCAAACCATGCGATCACCATCTCGGCCAAACTGCCCCAGGGCTTCTGGAAGGCCAAGGGCAAGAACAAGGCTTTGCTGTATATCATGCTGCTGATTGCCATAGCGGCTGCCGTGATGTTCCTGGTAGACATCTTCAAGAATAAGCAGCGTAAACCCGTGCGCACCGTCTCGTTCTATCCTCCCGAGGGAATGAGCAGCGCCGAGGTGGGCAAGATCATTGACGACAGCACCGATCCCGAAGACCTGGCGTCGCTTATCCCGTGGTTTGCCCACAAAGGATACATCACCATAACCGAGGTGCCCGGCGAGAAGGGACTGTTTGGCCAGAAAACCGACCTCAAGCTGACCAAGGTGTGCCCATTGATGCCCGACGCTCCGTCTTATCAGACCCGCTTCATGAACGCCATCTTCGGCAAGAAGTCTACTGTCTACCTCAGCCTGCTGGGCGACCGCCACGTCGAGATGGAGCTTGCCACCAATGCTCTTGACAAAATGTTCACAGGCAAGAACAAACTCGCCGACATGACTAACGGCATCCTGTGGTGGCTTCTCTTGTTGATTGCGGCAGTGGGCGTGTTCTGGACCAGCCACGTCACCGACATGTTTGACGAGGGGCTTGCCATTGTGGGCGGAATAACCTGCGTGGGCGAGGCATTGGTTTTGGGCATGATACGCTGCTACGGAGGCTACCGACGCTACTTCAGGTCAAACATGGCCAAGATTGCCGAGCAGATAATATGCCTTGCAATCGCCGCAACCTCTATAGCACTCACTCTTTGGATCATTGGCGATGACGTCTTGTGCTATAGCTCAATATATCTGTATATAGGCACCGCGGTGTTACTGACCCTCAGCTTCCTGACTGACCGCACGGTTGTAGACACCGACTACCGCATCGACATGATGGGGCAGCTGCTGGGCCTGCGCGACTTCATCAAGACGGCCGAGCAAGACCGCCTCAAGATGCTTGTCGACGAGAACCCGCATTACTTCTACGACATCCTGCCCTATGCCATGGTGTTCGGCCTGAGCGACAAGTGGTCCGAGCAGTTCAAGAACATCAAGTTCGAGAACCCGTCGTGGTACCACACCACTACCCCCGACATGATGATGTCGCCCTACATGATGTCACATGCCATCTCATCTACCGTGTGCAGTTCCATCAGGGACGCCGTGGCCAGCGCAAGCGTAGACCCCACCTCGTCGTCCTCGTCAGGAGGATACTCGGGCGGCGGCAGCTCGTTCTCGGGCGGCGGCGGTGGCGGCGGTGGCGGCGGCAGCTGGTAACCGCAACACGCATTACACACAAGTCTCGCATCGACAGGAATGCGGGACTTGTCCCATTATGACAACGAACCTCATTATTTTTTCATGAAAAAATACTTCATCTCTCTTCTACTACTTGCAATAACTTCAATTGCAGCCCATGCCGACGAGGGCGGCTACACGTTGAACTATGTAATGGTCGACGCCACCGTCCACGAGAACAACATGTGGGAAATATCCGAGGGGCTGGCGGTCAACTTCACCGAGCCACGCCACGGCATATACAAGTACATTCCCACCAAGTTTTTCTATGGTTTCACAATGCCCGACGGAAGCCGCAAGGAATATGTTTACAAAAACACGGTCAGCGACATTGACGTTATCGACCACCCTTTTACTGTCGAAGAGGATGATACCAAGGCCGAGAACACGATCATCAAGATAGGTGACCCCGACGTTGAGGTACTGGGCCGCATGGACTACATCATCCAGTATAACTTAAAGTACCTGCACGACCGCTTTATCGGCGAGGACTTCCTGTGCCACACGGTGTGGGGCTCGGGCTGGAAAACAAAAATTGACACGCTGGACTTTGAGATCAGGTTTGACAAGCCGTTCCCCAAAGGGTTTGCCCAGGCACTGCACCTCTACAGCGGCAAGCGCGGGTCCAAGACCAACGCCGACAGCGTTGCGCTCCACGTTGACGAGAAGAACCTCAAGATCACCGGTCGCGTCTATAACCTGCCGGCCGGCCACTCCATCACCCTCTCGGCCAAGCTGCCCGAGGGCTACTGGAACGTGCCGCCCAAGGATTACGCCCCCTTGAAACAAAATCTCATCACTATGGGCGTGGTGACACTGCTATTCCTGCTGGTGATGTTCCTGCGACGCAGCCGTCGCCCGATGAGGGTAGTATCGTTCTATCCTCCCGACGGTATCAGCAGTGCCGAGGTGGGCAAGATCATCGACGACACCACCGACACCATCGACATGGCATCGCTCATCCCGTGGTTTGCCCACAGGGGATTTGTCAAGATCACCGAGAAACGCCCAAAAGACGGCAAGGCCACCGACCTGCTACTGGAGAAGTTATTCCCATTGATGCCCGACGCACCTGCTTATCAGCAAAAATTCATGCATGCCATCTTTGGCGACAAGAAGTCAGTACTGATAAGCGACCTGGGCGACCGTCACGTCGAGATGGCCGCAGCCAACAAGGCACTGGACGACAAGTTCAAAGGCGCCACCAAGCTCACCAGCACTAACAACTGGGCGGTATTCCTGTGGGGACTCCTGCTATTCGTCACCGCCATGGTTGCCGGAGCCTGCTCCCTGGTTACCGATTTCTCAGAGGATGATGCCATGGTAGCACTGTTCACCGGATGTGTATCTCCGTTCTTCGTGGGTATAACACGACTCGTCACGGGAGCCAAACTCTCATTCCAAGGCAACCTCTTCAGGCCCAAAGGCATAATCGCCACCGTGGTGTTCTCGATCCTGGGAGGTCTCCTGTTCTGGTATGTCATCGACGAGGAAACACTGTGCTTCCCTATATATGTCTTCATCATTCTGTTTACAGTGATGGGGTTGCTCAGCTACCTTCTCAACTTTGCCGTTATCGACACCAAGTACCGCGTGAGCCTACTGGGCGAGCTCCAAGGCCTGCGTGACTTTATCCAGACTGCCGAGCAGCAACGACTCAAGGCTCTCGTTGACGAGGATCCGAGCTATTTCTACGACATCCTCCCCTTTGCCATCGTGATGGGACTTAGCGACAAGTGGGTGGAGCAGTTTGCCAACATCAAGATAGACAACCCCGACTGGTACACCAGCAGCAGCCACTCGTTCCACTCGATGGCGGCTCCGATGGTTGCATCAACCATTGCCAGCAGCGTCTCCAACTCCATTACCGCCGCAGTGGCGAGTGCGAGTGTCGACCCCACGTCGTCGTCATCGTCGGGCGGATACTCGGGCGGCGGCAGCTCGTTCTCGGGCGGCGGCGGTGGCGGCGGTGGCGGCGGCAGCTGGTAACCATCGCATCCCACCACGTGACAGGTCCCGTGCATTACCTTTCCCAGCGTGCGGGACTTGTCATGACAAGACAACAACACCAGACTACTGTAACACTCTACAACTAATGAAAAAATATCTCATTTCGCTCGTTTTACTCCTCATGTGCTCGGTAGCCGCACGTGCCGACGAGGGAGGGTACACACTGAAACACGTGGTCATCCAGGCTACAATCCACGAGGACAACACGTGGGACATGTCCGAAGCCCTCTATGTCCACTTCACCGAGCCTCGCCACGGCATCTACAGGTTTATTCCCACGGCATTCTCCTATTACTTCCCTGGCCCCAACGGGACAGACGTGGAGCACAAGTACCGCACCGTGGTAGACAACATCGACGTTGTGCCGCGCCACTTCGAGGTCAAGAGCGACGACACCTGGGCACACAACAAAATCATCCAGATAGGCGATCCCGATAAAAGGGTCACTGGATTGCAAAAGTACTTCATCCACTACAAGTTGCACTACCTCGACGACGAGTACAAGGGAGAGGACTTCCTGTGCCACACCATGTGGGGAGCCGGCTGGGACACTCAGGTGGACACCCTCTCGGCCGTCATGGAGTTTAAAGGCGGCATCCCCAAGGGGCTGAAGGAGAACCTGCACCTCTATAGCGGCGCTCTGGGAACCACAGCCAATGCCGACAGCGTCCTTGTAGATATCAACGAGGAGAAGCAAGCGGTCTATATCCTTGCCTATAACCTGCCGGCCAAGCATGCTATCACCATCTCAGCCAAGTTACCCGAGGGCACCTGGAAGATTCGCAAGAAGGACACCACCCCCTTCTACGGGTTGCTGGCAGTGGCCGGCATACTGGGCCTGGTGCTGATATATATGTTCATTGGCAATTCAGCCAACCGCTTCACACGCGTCATCTCGTTCCATCCGCCGGCAGGCATGACCAGTGCCGAGGTGGGCAAGGTTGTCGATGACTGCGTGGACGCCAGTGACCTGGCATCGCTCATCCCCCTGATGGCCCATCGCCGATACCTGGACATCAAGGAGGAAAAGGTACCAGGGTATATCACACCCATGACCGAGCTGTCCATCAACGCCCCGCTCACCCCCAACGAGCCTAGGTACATGCAGCAGTTCCTGGAGGCACTGTTCAATGGCCGAGACACCGTGGGGCTCAACCATCTGGGCAACCGCGGTCGGGCTTTTCAAAAAGTCAAAGACAGCATCGACAGCATGTATGAGGGAGAGAATGCACTCACCCGCACCAACACGCTAGCCGTGTGGCTGTGGCGCTTAATGGTACTGGCACTGGCCGTGGCCGTGGGCTTTGCCAGTCAAACCGACCACTTCGATGCCACTTTCTTTGGTTACACACTGCTCACCAGTTGCGCAGGAATGTACTACCTGGGGAGCCGTCGCCGCAAGGAGGCCAGCGACACCTGGTCATGGACTACCAAGAATAAGGTTCTTGACTTCTTGAAATGGACGGCAATTGGAGCCTTCGTTGTGGCTGTTAACATCAACATGTTAGACGACGGGCTCATGGCGATAGACGCTACACACATCATCCTGCCGCTGGCGGCTGCAGGCTTCATCACCTACTTCACCAACAGGTGTGTGACCAGCACCCAGCACCGCAACAATCTAATGGGACAGCTGGTGGGTCTGCGCGACTTCATCGAGACTGCCGAGCAAGACCGCCTCAGGATGCTCGTCGACGAGGACCCGCAATACTTCTACGAGGTACTCCCTTATGCCATCGCCTTCGGCCTCAGCGACAAGTGGGTGGCACAGTTTGAGAGCATCGCGCTCGAACAACCCGAGTGGTATTGCTCATCGGGCAGCCTGATGGACTACACAACCACGTCCATGATGCTCGGGAACCTCACCCGTAACGTCAACGACTCTATCAAGGAATCAGTGACAGCATACACTTCAGCCAACGGCTCTGGCTCGTGGTTCAGCGGCGTGTTCTCGGGAGGCGGTGGCTCATTCTCGGGCGGAGGCGGAGGCGGCGGAGGCGGCGGCAGCTGGTAAATTCTCCAAATTAAACTAACGGCACACTAGTGCAGTCTAAACACAGGAAACTAATAACTAATAACTAATAATAACATCCTATCTATGAAACTCAGATTTCTAACAGCCTTTATGGCTATCGCAGCGCTTGCCCTCAGTGCAGGCGCCGCCGGGAAAACAATTACCGTAAAAAATGCTCACGACTTCATCAAGGCACTGGGCCCCGACCGCACGGTCGTTATCGCCACCAACAAGCCGCTCAACATCACCGACGAGCTCGAGAAAATGATAAGCATCGGCGAGATTCAGCAAGGCCCCACCTACTACGGCATGGACCAGACAGGCACAGTGCAGAGCACACTCACCTACTGCTCACAGTTTGACGGCAACGGCCTGCAGCTGCGCAGCTGCGATGGACTCACCATCAAGGGCAAGGGCAAGAACGCCACTCTGCTGGCCAGCCCGCGCTATGTCAACGTGATGGAATTTATCCACTGCGACAACCTCAGGCTGGAAAACATAATCATGGGCCACACCGAGGGAGGCTACTGCGACAAGGGCGTGGTAGAGTTCGACGGTTGCCTGAACGTGACAATCGACGATAGCGACTTCTTTGGCTGCGGCACCGAGGGCTTCGTCTTTGAAGACTGCCGCAACGTCACCGTCAACCGCTCGTGCGTTCACGACTGCACCTACCACACCATGCACATCAAGGACTGCGAGCAGGTGCGCTTCAACGACTGCATCTTCCGCGACAACCGCGAGTTTGGCCAAATCAACGTGAGCAACACCTCGAGACTCTACTTCACTGGCTGCGTGTTTGACAACCTGCAGGGCTCGTTCTTCAACTCCGACGGCTACCACTACTTCTTCAACTGCACCTTCCGCAACTGCCAGTTGACCGCTCCTGAAAAAGAGTGGGCACCAGTGGACATGGCCATCGTGGCCTACGGCAAGAATGCCAGCGGCAACCAGCCGCTCAAAGCCGGAGCGCCTAAGCCTGCAATCAAGCCGGGCATCTATACCGACGGCGGCAGCCTGTACCGCGTCACCCAGGTTGACCCCTACCGTTACGTGTTCACCTCTCAGGAAGAAGGTGGCGATGCCTTTGCCGTTGACTGCGTGTCGGCAACCGCCAACAAGTACATGACCGCCCCCTACCTCCCCTACGAGAACAAGCACGGCCACTATGACACCGACGTTAAGGAAATCGACGGCAAGACCCTGATACGCATCCTTGACGACGGCCACGAGATCATCAAGTCGTTCGTCTTCCTCAAGAAGAAATAACACATCCCGCCACTAGCATCAGGAAACAAGATGAAACGAATTCGATGCTTAGGTACAAGACAGCTTGCTCTGCAAGCAAGATGACAATTAACGCCCTTCCTTATAGATGGAGTAATGTCATGTTGCATGCGGAGCAAGTTTTATTTCCCGTGACATAATGAAACATCTAAATTTCTTGACAAGACCGTGACGCATTTTGCAGGGTAGCGTGTTTATAGTGCAGTGAACAAGATAACAGTGTATAAGGAACTTGACGAGCAGAGCTTGGTTTCCCTCTGCGTGAAAAAAGACATGCAAGCTTGACGGCAAAGCAAACGACGACTGCTTCTTCACAATCGTAAAAACAAAGAAGTTATACTATCAGTAATGATAAGTCCTACACACTCTAGAGGTGCGGAAAGCTCGTAACTATACAGCAACAGGACTATCTCGTGCTGAACTTGCTGAACAACTGTTTCTGTCAGTTGGGGTCCCATTGGTGTATAGTTACGAAAGCTCTGACCAACGCTAACTTTTCCTAACACATCTGGCATTTCCTGACCGTCTTGTTATTTGTGTTGTTTCACAAACTCTTCCAGAGTCTTTACTCCCAGTTTATCGGCAATATTGCGCTTTTTGTTGTAGACGGTGCGTATGTTGGTGTAGTGCATGCACACCATGATGCCGGTATTGGAGTAACCGCAGCAAAACAGGCTCAGGAAGTTTATCTCGTCCTTGCGGAGGCTGTCAGTTGCCTGTTCCACTGCCTTGTCAATGATGCCCCCATGCAGTTCATTAGCAATCAGCTGAAGATGGTTCCAGTAAGCGGCGTTATCATTTGACTCATCTCGCGACACAGCCATCATGTCTTGGAATTTCTTCAGGAATTTGCCTTCGGGCAGTTCATGCGACAACAACACCAATTCGTGAATAGCATTGACCTGCGAGTTGATGACATCGTGCAGCTCGGCCCACTTATCTGTTTTTGAGCCAAAGCCATCTATTGTCTCCTGCATCTTGTTCATCTTGGCCAACGAATTGTTGAGGTCGGTAGTCAGCATGACATATTCCTCCTTCTTGTCATTGAGTTTGCGGCGGTACCTCAGCAGTGTCGCGCCGAGAAGTACAGCGACTAATACCGTCACAGCCAGCAAGAACAGAGTGTGGTTAAGGCCTGACTGCAACCTCTCGTTTTCCAACTCTCCCTCTTTCTTGTCACACTTTCTCTTGATCTCTAGCAGTTTTGCATTAAGGCTGTTGACCACCATTGAGTCTGAAAGATTGTGACTTTTTTTATAATATTCAATGGATTTGTGGTAATTATCATTATGTTCTTCAAATTTTGACATTGTGTGATAATACCACATACTATCAATTCTCGAAGTAAGAGGAGGTATGTTTTTTATATAATATTGTGCAGAATCATACCGGTTTAATTCCATATAGCAAGTTGCCAAGCACAGGTGTGCCCTTGGATGGTCAATTAAGTCTGCATCTACCGAAAGCGCTCTTTGAGCAAGGAGTTTAGCTTTATTATATTCATGTGTTATTTCACTATAATATTCTGCAAGTTTGAAGCAATTGGAAAAGTAAAGATATGGCTCATTTTGTTGTTTCGATAATTGTATGGCTTTTTCGATGAAAAAAACTGCACTGTCTCCTTTCTCGGGCATAGAACGATAGATATTCCCAATTTCACCAATACAAAGTAATTCATAATGAGAATCATGTATTTTATTAAACAGAGTGTTTGCCTCTTTAAACTCTTGTAAGGCAATTGTGCTTGATCCAATGATCTGTTCTTGATAAATATATGCCAAGCGCATTTTTGTGTAAGCCATCCAATAACAAGACGTGTCAGGGATGCAATTTTCGGCTTTGCTATAAAAATGAACAGCTTTAGTATAATTCCCTAACTCTTCATTTACGCAGCCCTGGAAAATCAAAGCTTTTGTGTATTTGTCTACTTCATCTTGTTGCTTGTAGTAGTTGGCAACACAGTTTATAATTGAGTCACTTGTAAAGGGCATGTAATTCTTATACTGCGCCTGCGTCATGAGCAAGTCGTAGTAATAGCGGTCGCGTTCACTCAACGAGTCGCTGTTGATTGTCATCAAGAGTTTATAGGCTGCTTCGTCGTATCGCTGCTCGAGGAGGCTATCGGCTTTGACAAGTGCAGGGGAATAGGAACTTCTTGGATTGCATGAGTTCAGCATGCAAACCAATGCCATGATAAGCACACTGAGGAAACTATGTTTATTTTTCATATTTCGATTATTCATGCTACAAAGTTAGGCAAAATATCGCAGAACAACACCCAAAACAGGCACTTCAATTCACATATTACCCTCAAATGACATTTTTATTTTAAAAACGCCTAACCATCAGCGTTTTACAAAAGCCCAAATGATACACGAATGAACGATATTTAATTGCATGTTTCCCACATTATTTATAACTTTGCAAGCAAGAAATCTCTCTTGCGCAGTTTTTTTAATCATGCTGATTAAGCTGCGCCGGGTACTCCCGCAGATCTCGCGGATGACGCAGAAATAATGTACATGTTTAGTGCAATCGTAGAGTTATGCACCATAGAGGCGAAAGCATCATGACACGTTTATTTTTGAAGAAAGTTGACGAGGGTTGTAATAATCGGTGATGCACGGCATTTATTATTGGAGAGAGGGGTAGTTCGACGGCTTGTTAAGCCGAAAAATCGACGTTTATAACTAGTTGTAAACCAACGATTTACCCCCCCCTGTACGATAATCCGTAATTTATTTGGTTTGTATCGTAAAAATTTCATAACTTTGCGAGCGGAATTCATTACAATCGTCAACCCGTCCAGGGGGCGTTGTTTTATAACTTTTAACTAGAACACTCAAAAAAACTGACGAATATGAAGAAGATATTTTTAGCATTTGCGCTGATGCTGGCGTCGTCGCTGGCGGCCATGGCGCTCGACAAACCCAAGATCAAGTGGGGCAAGCCCACTCAGGAAGAACTCGAGATGACCACCTATGACAAGAATCCCGAGGCCGAGGCCGTTGTGCTCCATAAGGAGACCAGTATCAAAATCGACTACAAATATGACGGCTTCCAGCTTGAAAAGTACGTGAAGTGCCGCATCAAGGTGCTCAAGCCTCAGGGCAAGGACTGGGCCAACGGCGAGATCGCCTACCGCTACAACGGCGGCACGCCCGGTGCACGCGAGACACTGAGCAGCCTCAAGGCGGCTTCTTACAATCTGGTCGACGGCAAGGTGGTGAAGACCCAGATGGAAAAAAGCATGGTCTTCAACGAGGATGCCTCCAAGCGCTACAGGATCACCAAGTTCACTGTGCCCCAGGTGCAGGAAGGCTCGGTCATCGAGTATGAATACAGCCTCACGAGCGACTTCTTCTTCACCATCGATGACTGGAAGGCGCAATCCAAAATCCCCGTGGTCTATACTTACTATTCGGTGACCATCCCTGAATACTTCAAGTTCAACTGCCAGCAGACGGGTTTCTGCGCGCTGGAGAGCGACCGCTCGGAGCAGAACATGACCCTGTCGCTCAAAAGCGGCACTGCGACAATACGCTCGGGCGTGTTTGAGTTTGCGGGCCACAACCTGCCCATGATACGCAAGGAACCCATGTGCATCAATCCCTTCAACTACGGCACCAAGGTGAGCATCGAGCTGAGCGGCATCAGCATTCCCGGACAGGTCTACAAGAGCTTTGCCCAGACATGGGAGGACATCGACCGCCAGCTGATGGAGGACGACGACTTCGGGAAGCGCATCTCCAAGAACCCTCTCAAGGAGGAGATGGAAGCCCTGGGCATCAAGAACATTGCCGACCCCGTGGAGAAGATTGCACAGACCTATCGTCTGCTCAAGAGCAAGGTGCGCTGGAACGAGAACTACGCTCTGTTTACCAGCGACAAGCCCTCCAAGGTGTTGAAGGACGGAACGGGCAACAATGCCGACATGAACTTCATGCTCATCAATATGCTCAGGGACGCCGGTGTGGACTGCTACCCTGCTGTGCTGAGCACCCGCTCTGACGGACTGCTTGCCATTGCACGCCCCTCGATGAACAAACTCAGCACAATGATCGTTGCCATTCCGCAGGGCAACTCTTACATCTACATGGACGGCTCGGCCGAGCTGGGATGGGTGGACGTGCTGCCCAGCGACCTGCTCTCTAACCAGGTGCGCATCATCTTTGGCCAGGGCAACTCAACGTGGGTCAACCTCTTCACCCACTGCCAGGAGAAAGACGTGTTCTACATCACCTCTAAGCTCAACCCCGATGGCACCATCGAGGGCAAGCGTCTGGAGAAATACCAGGGACTGGGAGCGTTGAACCACCGCCTCAAGTTCAAGCATGCCAAGGACAGTACCGAGTATATACGCGACATTGAGCGCAGCGACAACCTGGAGGTGAAGAGCTACAAGGCAACGGGCATGACCGAGTTCGGTCCCACTGCCCAGGAGGAGTTTGAGTTCACCGCCCAGACCGAGGTGGCCGGAGACCTCATCTACGTGCGTCCGTTCATCGACACCTTCATGGCTCAGTCACCCTTCACCGACGAGAAACGCGACATGCCCATTGAAATGCCGTCAGCGTCATCCATCATACTCACCAGCATCATCTATATCCCCGAGGGATATGAGGTCGACGAGATGCCACAGGACAAGGGGTTCCGCACCGACGACGGCAACATGACATGCCGCATGGTCTATGTGAAGAGCGACGGCATGGTGACATCGACACTGCGCTTCACCGTGAGCGACGTGCTCTTTGCCCCTGATCGATATGCGAGCATAAAGGGCTTCTATGACGAGATTGCCAAGGCCAACGGCGAGATGCTGGTACTCAAAAAGAAATAATTAAACTATGAATAGATTGAGAACTTATATCATCATGCTATTGCTCTCGGCGTCGCTTGCCGCCAGTGGGCAGAATGTAATCGTGCTCGATGCCAGCACGCAGGTGGTGTGCAGCAGTGCCAAGAAAGCCACGGTGATCAACCGACGCGTGTACAAACTGCTCAACGAGCACTCGGAGTGGGCATCGCAGTTCATGGAGACTTGCACCAAGCACGACAAGCTCACCTCGTTTGAGGCCACAGTGACCGACGAGGCGGGCAAGGTGATCAAGACCATAAAGAAAGGCGACCTGCGCCGCACCGAGGTTTCGAGCGAGCTGGCCAGCGACATCTACACCATGTACTATGACTATACCGCGCCTCGTTTCCCGGTCACCGTCGAGTTCAAGTGGACCACCGAGATGGACGGCAGCGTGCTGATGTTCCCGTCGTTTGTCCCCGCCGAGGGCTATGACGTACAGGTCGACAAGGCAACCTACAGCCTCACGGCTCCCGCCGAGATGAAGTGCCGCTTCAAGGTGCTCAACAGCAACATCGCCGTTGCCAAGTCCAACGACGGCAAGAACGACCGCTTCACCGCCGAGGTGCGTGACATGAAGCACATCGAAAGCGAACCCGTGTGCGAGAGCGCCCGCAAGGTGCTGCCCATGGTGTTCTTCGCCCCGTCGCAGTTTGAATACCTGGGCTACAGCGGCAACGCCTCTACATGGCGCGACTTCGGAGCGTGGATACACTCGCTGCGCGAGGGCCGCACCCAGCTATCGCCCGAGACCCAGGCGGCTATCCGTGCGATGACCGACACCTGCACTACCCAGCGCTCGCGCCTGACGGTGCTGTACAACCACCTGGAGAAGACCACCCGCTACGTGAGCATCCAGCTGGGCATAGGCGGTATGCAACCGTTTGCCGCCAGCGACGTGTGCCGCACGGGATTTGGCGACTGCAAGGGATTGTCCAACTACATGTGCGCCATGCTCGAGTGCGTAGGCATCACTCCGCTGTATGCCATCATCAGCACGCGCAACGACAAGCTGCTAGGTGATTTTTCGAGCGCTAACCAGTTTAACCACGCCATCGCCGGTGCAGTGATCGACGGCGACACCACTTGGCTCGAGTGTACCAACCCCAAGCTGCCGCTGGGCTATGTCCACGACGGCATCGCCGGGCACCAGGCGCTGCTCATCACCGCCGAGGGCGGCAAGGTGGTGACTCTGCCGCAATACACAGCGGCACAAAACCTGCAGAGCACCCGCCTCGACGTGACGCTCGATGCCAGCGGCTCGGCAACGATGCACTTCGCGCAGCAGTCGGCATGCGACCAGTATGAAGACAACATGTCGCTCATCTACCGCGAG
>JAZQPG010000128.1:0-29089 GCA_045628365.1 Sodaliphilus sp.
TCGTGGGGCGCGATGCAAGCCGAAATTGTAACAATCAACGGCGTTATATACGATGCAGGGCTCGGCCAGGCGCTTGTTAAAGGATGCGAGCCGGGTATCAAGAACCTTGTTATCCCTGCCCAGATTACTTACAACGGAAAGATCTTTCCGGTGACATCATTTTTGGGTGATGGGGTTGCCAACAATACCGAACTGGAAACCGCCACTATTGATGGCTCTGAATTTAGCGTTACTTCACGTTCATTCAAAGGCTGTGCCAATCTCAAGAAGGTGATATTACTTGAAGGCGTACACTATATGGGTGCCTGGTGTTTTGAAGGATGTGTATCGCTTGAAGAAATAACAATGACCAACTCGGTTAAAACGCTGGGTTATGGAGCCTTTAGCGGATGTGTGTCGCTCAAGACCATAACATTGTCCAACTCGATTACTAAGATCGAAGACTACGCTTTCAATGAATGCAAAGCTTTGACACATATAAACTTACCCCCCAACCTTGAGACAATAGGCCAGATGGCTTTCAACGGGTGTTCCTCACTCAGGAAGGTATCACTCCCCACAACCCTCAAAAAATTAGATCACAACACTTTTTCTAACTCAGGATTACGATATATATATATTCCCGAGGGTATCACCGAGATGGGCTTCGCCTTTGCTGGCTGTAAAGATTTGAGAGTAGTTTCACTGCCCTCTACGCTCACCCGTTTCGAAGGTTTTTACAGTTGCACCGGCATCACCGATGTGGAATGCCGCTCTACAACTCCCGTCAAACCAACATACGACTTTGAACGCGATGTATATCAACACGCACAGCTGTATGTGCCCAAGGGATGCGTTACAGCATATAAGAGGTCAGGCGTGTGGGGCAACTTCATAGGAATTACCGACGACTATTCGCCCTTCCCCCTGACCGACACCACTGGCGACAAGGTGACCGACGTGAGCGACCTCAACCGCACCATCGACATGATACTGGGACGCAGCACCGACAAGTACCACCGTGATGACGTGAACCGCGATGGAACCATCGACGTGAGCGACCTCAACGAGGTGGCAAACGCTATCCTGGGTAAATAATACTTTGCAATAACGACATGAAACAATATCTTGATCTTGTAAAGCACGTGATGGAAAACGGTACGCTCAAGGGCGACCGCACCGGTACCGGAACCCGCAGCGTGTTCGGCTATCAGCTGAGGTGCAACCTGGAAGACGGATTCCCGTTGCTCACCACCAAGAAAGTTCACCTCAAGTCAATCATCTACGAGCTCCTGTGGTTCCTCAAGGGCGACACCAACGTGCGCTACCTGCAGGAACACGGCGTGAGGATATGGAACGAGTGGGCCGACGAGAACGGCGAACTGGGACCCGTCTACGGCCACCAGTGGCGCTCATGGCCCGACTACGAGGGAGGCACCATCGACCAGATTGCCAAGGTAGTCGAGGACATCAAGAACAACCCCAACTCCAGGCGACACATCGTGAGCGCATGGAACGTCGCCGAGGTCAACCGCATGGCATTGCCGCCGTGTCACTCACTGTTCCAGTTCTACGTGGCCGACGGCAAGTTGTCGTTGCAGCTCTACCAGCGCAGCGCCGACCTCTTCCTGGGCGTGCCATTCAACATCGCATCTTACGCCCTGCTGCTCATGATGGTAGCACAGGTGACAGGCCTCAAGGCAGGTGAGTTTATACACACCTTTGGCGACGCCCACATCTACACCAACCACTTCGAGCAAGTGCAGCTGCAGCTCACCCGCGAGCCCCGCAAATTGCCCGTGATGAAGCTCAACCCCGAGGTGAAAAACCTGCTCGACTTCACCTACGAGGACTTCACCCTCGAGGGCTATGACCCCCACCCCGCCATCAAAGGCATAGTGAGCGTATAATATCCCCCGAGAACCAGGAGACCCCCACCACCACAACCCGGAGACCTCCGAGACCTCCGAGAACTCCCATAAAACTTAGAAGAAATATGACTGAAGACGGACGTGAACTGTGTGCCATTGTCGTGATTGACGAGCGTGGCGCGATAGGCAATAAAGGCGGATTGCTGTGCCACCTGCCTGCCGACCTTAAACACTTCAAAACCATCACAATGGGTCACTCCATCGTGATGGGGCGGCACACCCTGGAATCCTTCCCCAAAGGACCGCTTCCCGGCCGTCAGAACATCGTTATCTCGCGCAACCCCGACTATGCCCCCGATGGCGTTACCATGGCCCACAGCATCCCCGGCGCCCTGGCTGCCGCCACGATGCCCGGAGCAGTGTTCGTGATAGGCGGTGCCCAGGTCTACAAGGCGACGTTTGACCACGTCGACACCTTGTATCTCACCCGCATCCACCACACCTTTGCCGAGGCCGACGTACACTTCCCCGACATCCTTCCCGAGGAATGGGACGAAGTGGAGCGCGAGCACCACGAGCCCGACGAGCGCAACCCCTACCCCTATACATTTATCACCCTGCGCCGCAAGTAATTAGCGCACACCCCCCAACAAGAGACACCGCCAGGACCAACAGGTCCTGGCCAGTTGCGTTTCACCCCCTCAAACACCCCAAATTGCCATCAAAGGGACAGTCCCCCTGATGGCAATTTTTAATTTATGAACTATTAATTCTGCATCATATGCGGGATGATTACCCCCATTGGTGTATGGTTACAGGGTGTTGACAAAAGGTAAATTTGTGTTAAAATTTAAATTTTGGAATTTAGTTTTGTAAATTTTCGGGGATTTTTTAGTACCTTTACACCCTAATTAAACAAGGGCAAAAAACTGAGAATATGGAACAACCCGTTTATCACATACCGGCTTTACTCGACGAGTGCATGGAAGGACTTGACATCAAGCCCAATGGCACCTATGTTGACGTAACTTTCGGCGGCGGAGGACACAGCCGCGCCATCATGGAGCGCCTGGGTCCCGACGGACACCTCTACGGGCTGGACCAGGACATGGATGCCTGGCAAAACCGCATCGACGACGAGCGGTTTACATTTGTACACAGCAACTTTGCCTACCTCAAGAATTTCATGCGTTTCCACGGCGTGGACGGCGTGGACGGCATCCTGGCCGACCTGGGAGTGTCGTTCCACCACTTTGACGACAGCGACCGTGGCTTCTCGTTCCGCCTGGACGGACGCCTGGACATGCGCATGAACCGTGACGCGCAGATGGACGCCTGCCAGCTCATCGCCACCTACAGCGAGCAGCAGCTGGCCGACATGCTCTACCTCTACGGCGAGCTCAAGCAGTCGCGCCGCATGGCCGCAGCCATCGTCAAGGCGCGCTCGCAGCAGGCCATCGAGACCACGAGCCAGCTGGCCGCGGTGGTGAAGCCCTTTATCAAGCCCAACCAGGAGAAGAAAGAACTGGCGATGGTGTTCCAGGCACTGCGCATCGAGGTGAACCACGAGATGGACGTGCTGGGTCGCCTGCTAGGCGCCGCACTCGACGTGCTCAAGCCCGGCGGTCGCCTGGCCGTGATCACCTACCACTCGCTGGAGGACAGGCTGGTGAAGAACTTCGTGCGCAGCGGCAACCTCGAGGGCAAAGTCGAGAAAGACTTCTACGGCCGCGTCAACGCGCCGCTCAAGGCGGTCAACAACCGCGTGATAGTGCCCAGCGACGAGGAGGTGGAGCGTAACCCCCGCTCACGCAGCGCCAAGCTGCGCGTGGCAGTGAAACTATAAACACGACAAAGCAACAATGGCTAGCAACAAGAAAAATAAAAGCAAAGGCTCGCTGACACTGTCGGGCATGCTACAGGACCTTTTTGGCGGTCGATTCCTCTCGGTGGAGTTTTTCAAGAAAAACTTCATCCTGGTGATCTTTGTCGTGTCAATGATGCTCATGTACATCAGCAACAAGTTCACCTGCCAGATGTATCAGGAAGAGGTGTTGAACCTGGAGAAGGAACTGACTGCCGTACAGGCCGACTGGGTGAACGCCAGCTCAAAATACAACTCAATGAAAAGGGAGAGCCAGATGAAAACACACGTTGACACGATGAGAATTGACATCAGCGCTCCCGAACAACCACCTTACAAACTCCAAACAAAGCAATGAAGGCACACAAATCTCAGAAATCCCAAAACAACAAGGGCCGCGTGATGGCACGATATGGCCTCTTCGTGGCAGCGATGCTGTTGTTCTCAGGTGCCATCCTGTGGTGCCTGGTGCGCAACGCCGTTATTGACGCCAAGGACTGGAACGCCAGGGCCGACAGCATCCTCACCGAAGTGAAGGACCTGCCGCCCGTCAGGGGCAAACTACTGGCCGACGACGGCTCGGTAATCGCTGCCAACATGCACTTCTACATCGTGCGCATCGACTGGGAGAGCGCAAGGAAAGACTCGCTGATGGTCCATCTCAACGAGCTGTCCGACAGCCTGTCAAACATATATCCCGAGCTCACACCCGAGCAGTGGCAGGAGAGACTGACAAACGGTGCCGACGAGCGCAAGGCCAACGGCAAGAAGAACCGTGCATGGAGACTCGTGCCGAGGCTCGTCACCAGCAAGGAGCTTGAACGCATCAAGACGTTCCCGTTCCTCAACAACAAGTACGGCGGCTTGAACAAGGAGCTTCAGATACGCCGCTGCAAGCCCTTCGGCACCATGGCGGCGCGTAGCATCGGCAACGTGGGCGAGAACGACTCTACCCGTGAGCTGCACGGCACCTCGGGACTCGAGAAGGCTCTCGACAGCCTCCTCTACGGCACCACCGGCAAGTCGACCAAGGTGCAGCTCAACAGGAACATTGTGGACATCCCCGACATAAAACCCGTCAGCGGATATGACATCACTACCACCATCAACGTGAGCATCCAGGACATCGTCGAGAACGAGCTCTACAACATGCTGCGCAGCGAGGGCGGAATGTGGGGAACTGCCATCGTCATGGAAGTGGCGACAGGCGAGATCAAGGCTATCTCAAACCTAGAGAAGAACCCCAAGACGGGTGACTACTTCGAGGGCACCAACCATGCGGTGATCGGCTACGAGCCCGGCTCGGTAATGAAGCCCATCTCGATGATGGTGGCCCTGGAAGACGGCATCGTGACCGGCCCCAACCAGGTGTGGCAAACCGGCACCATCTGGCACTACTGCGGTAGCGTGACCGATGACCCCCACGGCGGAGCATCGCTCATGGCCAAGGAGATTATTGAGCGCTCGAGCAACGTGGGTATCTCTAAGATCATCGTGAAGAAATACGGGCCCGAGCCCGGCAAGTTCCGCGACCGCCTTGAGGAGATGGGCTTCTTTGAGCCCCTGAACCTGGGCATCGCCGGCGAGCAGACACCCACGTTCCGCCACCTCAAGCCCACCAACGGCGACCGCGTGGCACTCACACGCAGCGCCTTCGGCTATGCAACGCTCATCCCGCCCGTGTGCACCCTGGCGATGTTCAACGCCATTGCCAACGACGGCAAGTACGTGCGTCCGCGACTGGTCAAGAAACTGTCGCGCAAGGATATACCCGACTCGATAGTTCCCGTGTCCTACATCCGTGAGCAGGTGTGCACGCCCCAGAACGCACGCTACCTGCGCGAGATGATGCACGAGGTGGTGTGGGGCGCCCACGGCACCGCGCGCAAGTTCCTCCAGGACTCGTCTGTGCACATCGCCGGCAAGACCGGCACTGCCTACATCGTGGGCTCTAACGGACAGTACACCAACGACCACCGATATGCCTTCTGCGGATATTTCCCCGAGGAGAACCCCAAGTACACCTGCATGGTGCTGATATGGGGCGGTGGCGGCGGTGCGGCCGGCAGCAGCGGCATGGTGCTCAAGAACGTCGCCCTCAAGATGTACTCCCGCGGCCTGCTGGGCAACGAGAGCGTCTACGTGGTGGGCGAGCAGCGTGAGGAGAAAACCAGCTCCAGCGCATTGCTCTACTCGCATAACGCCAGCAACGTGAAGACCGGCCTGGGCATCAGCAGGGCCAAGGTGTTCAGCACCCCCGAGAAAAACAAGTCAGGCGTGCCCGACGTGAAGGGACTCAGCGTGCGCGAGGCCATCACGAGGATGGAGCATGCGGGCATCAACGTGAGGATAAAGGGAACGGGCCACGTGACCGCACAGAGCCTGGCGCCTGGCAGCGCGGTGACACACGGCAGCACGGTGACACTCACCCTGAGCCAGTAACGAGAGATTTTAACGACAACACGACGCCTGGCGCAGCGAGCGCCCGGCATGACACATAAACAAACACTTTTTATTTAAATGAAGAAACTTGACTCATTATTATATAACGTGAAAGTCTTGGCCACGGTGGGCAACCCCGAGGTCGAGATCAGCGACGTTACATGCGACTCGAGGGCTGTAACCCCCGGAGCGCTATTCATCGCCGTGAAGGGAGTGGCTGTGGATGCCCACAAGTTCATCCCCGCGGTAATCGAGGCTGGCGCAGCAGCCGTGGTGTGCCAGGACATGCCGGCCGAGCCGGCCGAGGGTGTCACCTACATCCAGGTAGAGGACAGCACCGTGGCGATGGCCTACATCGCCGGCGAGTGGTATGACCAGCCGTCGCGCAAACTCAAGCTGGTGGGCGTGACCGGAACCAACGGCAAGACCACCACCGCCACACTGCTCTATGAACTCACCCGCCTGATGGGCTACAAGGCCGGACTGCTGTCGACGGTGAAGAACATCGTGGACACCACCGAGATCCCCGCAAAGCAGACAACACCCGACCACCTCACGCTCAACCGCCTGCTCCACGAAATGGTAGAGGCAGGATGTGACTACGCCTTCATGGAGGTGAGCTCGCACTCGTGCGTGCAGCACCGCGTGGACGGACTCACATTTGCCGGCGGAGTGTTCTCCAACCTCACCCGCGACCATCTGGACTTCCACAAGACCGTGGACAACTATATCGCTGCCAAGAAGATGTTCTTCGACATGCTTCCCCAGGATGCCTTTGCGCTGGTCAACATCGACGACAAGGTGGGCGAGGTGATGGTTCAGAACTGCAACGCAGCTCACCACACCTACTCGCTGCGCTCGATGGCCGACTTTAAGTGCCGCGTCATCGAGGAACGCCTCGACGGCACCACGCTCAACATCAACGGGCGAGACATCGAGGTGCTGTTCACCGGACGCTTCAATGCCTACAACCTGCTGTCGGTCTACGGCACCGCAGTGCTGCTGGGCTTTGATGCAGAGGAGGTTGCAGTGAAGATGAGCATGCTGGTGCCCGTGGCCGGACGTTTCCAGACGTTCCACTCGCCCAAGGGCTTCACCGCCATCGTGGACTATGCCCACACGCCCGACGCACTCGTGAACGTGCTGTCGACCGTGCGCGACGTCATCAAGCAGGGCGGCAAGATCATCACCGTGTGTGGATGCGGCGGTAACCGCGACGCGGGCAAGCGCCCCATCATGGCGCGCGAAGCCGCCAACCGCAGCGACAAGGTGATCCTCACCAGCGACAACCCCCGCTACGAGGACCCCGAGCAGATTCTGCTCGACATGGAGGCCGGACTTGACCCCGAAAACCGTGACCACGTGGTCAAGATCACCGACCGCCGCAGCGCCATCGCCACAGCGTGCATGCTGGCTGGCAAGGGCGACGTCGTCGTGGTTGCCGGCAAGGGCCACGAGGACTATCAGGAATTCAACGGCGTGAAGCACCACTTTGACGACCGCGAGGAACTGAAAAAAGTAATGGGGCTGGGCTAAACACCACGGCACCCGACAACACAGAACACAAACCGTAAAATTCAGAAAAAGAAAACAATATGCTTTATCATCTGTTTCACGACTTAATCACGACCGACCTTCCTGGTGCGCGCCTGTGGGACTACATCACCTTCCGTTCAGGACTGGCGCTGGTGCTGTCACTGTTTATCGCCATCGTGATAGGCAGCCGCATCATCGACACGCTCAAGGGCAAGCAAATGTGTGACAAGGAACGATCGGCCAACGAGGGCGGCAACTCGCTCAAACAGGGCACTCCCACCATGGGCGGCATCATCATCATCATCAGCATCCTGGTGCCCTGCCTGCTGCTGGGCAAGCTCAACAACGTGTACATGCTGCTCATGATTGTGTCTACAATCTGGTGCGGCGCGCTGGGATTTGCCGACGACTACATCAAGGTGTTCCACCACAACAAGGAAGGCCTCAAGGGCAAGTTCAAGATCGTGGGCCAGGTGGGACTGGGTCTCATCGTGGCTCTCACCATGTACCTGAGCCCCGCCATCGTCATCAGCGAGAACGTGGCCGAGCCCGTGGCACAGACTACCGAGCAAGTGACTACTACCGGCAACACCTCTAACGAGAAGGTGGTTAAGTTTGCCCCGGCCGAGAAGTCGACCAAGACAACAATCCCCTTCATCAAGAACCACAACTTTGACTACTCGATGTTCTTCCGCTGGACAGGCGAGCATGCCCAGACATGGGGATGGATACTGTTCACGCTGTTCACCATCCTGGTGGTGACCGCTGTGAGCAACGGCGCCAACCTCACCGACGGCATGGACGGCCTGGCTGCCGGCACCTCGGCAATCGCCGGCCTGGCACTGGCCATCATGTGCTACCTGGGAGGCAACGTCATCTATGCCTCTTACCTCAACATCATGTATATCCCCGACAGCTCGGAGCTGGTGGTATATGCCGCCGCGTTCATCGGAGCTACCATCGGCTTCCTGTGGTACAACTCGTTCCCGGCCCAGGTGTTCATGGGCGACACGGGCAGCCTGTGCCTGGGCGGCATCATCGGCGTGTACGCGCTGCTCATCCGCAAGGAGTGGCTGCTGGTGATCCTGTGCGGTGTGTTCCTGGTCGAGACCCTCTCGGTGATGCTGCAGGTGGGCTACAACAAGTACCACATCCGCAAGTATGGCAAGGGCAAGCGACTGTTCCGCATGACACCGCTCCACCACCACTTCGCGGCCAAGGAAGAGGCCATCAAGTGGGACTATGTGGTACGCCTCAAGAAACCCGTCCACGAGTCTAAGGTGGTGATGCGTTTTTGCCTCATCGCCATCTTCCTGGCTGTAGTCACCTTCGTGACACTGAAGATCAGGTGATTCCGTTGTAAAAGTTTAAAAGTTTAAAGGTTTAAGGGTTTAACTGGTTAAGAGTTTAATTTCTCCCAGGGGGCTCGGCGAGCCCAGGGAGTTCAGATAAAACAAAGAAGATTATGAAAAGAATAGTGATACTGGGTGGCGGCGAGAGCGGCGCGGGAGCAGCCGTGCTGGCACGCGTCAAGGGCGAGGACGTGTTCCTGAGCGACATGGGCTCGATTGCCCCCAAATACAAGGAATTGCTCAACGAGCACAACATCGACTGGGAAGAAGGCCACCACACCGAGGAGAAAATCCTCAACGCCGACGAGATCATCAAGAGCCCGGGCATTCCCCTCACGGCTCCCCTCATCGTCAAGGCACGCGAGAAAGGCATTCCCGTGATCAGCGAGATCGAGTATGCTGGACGCTATACCGACGCCCGCACGGTGTGCATCACCGGTAGCAACGGCAAGACCACCACTACCATGCTCACCCACCACGTGCTCACCGAGGCCGGACTCGACGTGGGCCTGGCAGGCAACGTGGGCAACAGCCTGGCGCTGCAGGTGGCCGTTGTCCCCCACGACATCTACGTCATCGAGCTGAGCAGTTTCCAGCTCGACAACATGTATGACTTCAAGGCCGACGTGGCCATCCTTCTCAATATCACCCCCGACCACCTTGCCCGCTACGACCACAAGATGGAGAACTATGCCGCCGCCAAGTTCCGCATCATGCAGAACCTCACCGAGCAGGACACCTTCATCTACTGGCAGGACGACCCCATCATCGCCGCACACATGCAGCAGGCCGCCACCGCTGCACGCCTCGAGCCGTTCACCGCGCTGGAGCCCAAGGGCCACTGCGGTGCCGTGGCTAGCGACAGCACCATCACCGTGGACGCTGCCGGCAAGCAGTGGCAGGTGGAACGCGACAACCTGTCGCTCAAGGGAATGCACAACCTCTACAACTCCATGGCCGCCAGCATCGCCGCCACGGCGATGGGCGTAGACCCCGAGGTCATCAAGCGCGCCCTGGCAAGTTTCCAGGCCGTGGAACACAGGCTCGAATACGTGCGCACACTGGACGGAGTGCGCTGGATCAACGACTCCAAGGCGACCAACGTCGACAGCACGTGGTATGCCCTCGAGAGCATGACCACTCCCGTGGTGCTCATCCTGGGCGGCAAGGACAAGGGCAACGACTACAGCCAGATCGAGCAGTTTGTCAAGGACAAGGTGCGCGCCCTGGTGTGCCTGGGTGTCGACAACACCAAGCTGCACGCCTTCTTCGAGGGCAAGGTGCCCGTCATCGAGGACGCCGGCAGCATGAAGGAGTGTGTCGAGAAGTGCCACGCGCTGGCCAGCGACGGCATGACCGTGCTGCTGAGCCCGTGCTGCGCAAGCTTTGACCTGTTCAAGAGTTACGAGGACCGCGGACGCCAGTTCAAGCAGCAGGTTCTTGACCTTAAGTAATTAATTATCACGAAACATCACATGACAGCGAAGAAAAACAGCAACTCGTTGGGGGATATCAACCGCAAGTATGGTGACCCGTGGATATGGGGCATCTTTGCTGCGCTCATCGTCATCTCCATCGTGGAGAACTACAGCGCGTCGAGCCAGCTCGTGGCCGAGACCCACAACATTTTCAAGGGCATGATCAAGCACTGCGGCTTCCTCCTTGCCGGAGCGTTCATGGCCTTCAAGATTGCAAAGCAGGACTACAACAAGCCCAAGTTCCTGGCCATCTCTATACCGCTGCTGGGACTCGTCACGCTGGTGATGCTCGTGCTGCTGCTGTTCTCGCCCATTGTCAACGGAGCGCAGCGCGCCATCCACGTGGCCGGCATGACGTTCCAGCCCACCGAGCTATCCAAGCTGTCGATCGTGACGCTGACGGCCTATTTCGTCGCCAAGTACCAGAAAGGCGGTGGCCTGACCAACGGCGGCATGATATGGTGCTGCGCGGCTATGGGTATCTACTGCGGACTCATGTACCAGAGCGGCTTGACCAACTGCATCATCGTGGCAGCGGTTGCCGGCAGCATGATGCTCATTGGCGGTGCACCGCTAAAAAAACTTATTGCAGTTCTCTTTGCCGCCGGCCTGATCTTTTTCGGTATTCACACCATTAAGTCCAACGGCAACAAGAACGACAAACTGCTGGCCAACGCCAACAGCAACACCGAGATGGTGGCACCCGCTGCCAGCGAGACCTTGACGCCGGCCGACACTGCCAAGCTCAAGCAAGCTTCCGCCGAACCCACCGTGGACCGCGACGAAATGCGCGGAGGACGCATTCTTAACTGGCTCAACAGCAGCGAACTGATACACAAGCCCCTTAACGACAAGAACCGTCAGGAGATACTCTCGCGCATGGCACAGGCCCATGGCGGCGTCATCGGCGTGGGGCTGGGACAGTCGCGAGAGTGCGCACGCCTGCCGCTGGCATTCAGCGACTATGTCTACTCGATCATCATTGAGGAAGTGGGCGTCGTTGGCGGCATCGTGGTGCTCATCCTGTTCCTGTCATTGCTGGGCAGGGCCATGATCATCGTGCGCAAGTGCCACCGCGCCATGCCGTCGTTGCTCATCATCGGGCTGGCATCGCTCATCACCATACAGGCCCTCGTGCACATGGCCATCAACACCGGTGCGTTCCCCGTGTCGGGACAGCCGCTGCCGTTGCTCTCGCAGGGCGGTACGGCAATCCTCACCATGTGTGCCGCATTTGGCATCATGCTCAGCGTGAGCCGCACGGTGAGCACCAGCAAGGCGACAACCAGCACTAAGAGAGAAGAACAAGAGATCGAGGCCGAGCTCCCCGAGGAACTCAACGCCGAGAATCCATCAGAGATAATCCCGAAAAACGTTTGGAAATGAACATATTAATTAGTGGAGGCGGAACAGGAGGTCACATCTTCCCCGCATTATCGATCGCCGGCGAGATCAAGCGCCGCAACCCCGAGGCAAACATCCTCTTTGTAGGTGCCGAGGGACGTATGGAAATGGAAAAGGTACCCGCAGCAGGATACACCATCAAGGGACTCCCCGTGAGCGGCATCGACCGCAAGAACCCCATCAAGGCCATCAAAGCCATCGTGAAGCTCTTCAAGTGCATGAACATGGCCAAGGAGATTGTCAAGGATTTCAAGCCCGACATCGCCATCGGCGTGGGAGGATATGCCAGCGGACCGGTGCTCAAGGCGGCACAGGCTGCCGGCGTGCCCACACTGCTGCAGGAGCAGAACTCCTATGCCGGCGTGACCAACAAGCTGCTGGCCAAGAAGGCCAACTGCATCTGCGTGGCCTACGAGGGCATGGACCGTTTCTTTGACAAGGACAGGATCGTGCTCACCGGCAACCCCGTGAGACGCAACCTGCTCGAGTGCACCGCCACACCACAGGAGGCGCGCCAGGCACTGGGCATCGACCCCGACAAGAAGACGGTGCTCATCATTGGCGGCAGCCTGGGAGCACGCACCGTCAACAACGCTGTCAAGGCCGGGCTCAAGAAGATTGGCGAGCACGACGACATACAGGTGATATGGCAAAGCGGCAAGTTCTATGACAGCGAGTGCCGCGACGCCCTCGCAGCATCAGGCGTGAAAAACGTGGTGCAGATGCCGTTTATCGCTAACATGGACATGGCCTACCGCGCCGCCGACCTCGTGGTGTCGCGCGCCGGTGCCAGCTCGGTGAGCGAGCTGCAGCTGCTGGGCAAGGCCTCGATACTGGTGCCCTCGCCCAACGTGGCCGAGGACCATCAGACCAAGAACGCGCTGGCACTGGCCGACCGCAACGCCGCCATCATGGTGCGCGACGTTGACGCCGTGGAACGCATGGTGGACACCATGCTGCGCACCGTCGACAACCCCGACGTGACAGCCACCCTGAGCAAGAACGCGGCAGCAATGGCACTGCCCAATGCCGCCGAGGTGATCGTGGACCACGTCCTCCAGATTGCAGGCAAGTGACCCCCCATCACACAGCACAACCAATTCAGAACAACCATAACCCAACTCACTCAAATGAAAGATTTCTCATCACTATACTTCGTGGGCGCCGGCGGCATCGGCATGGCCGCCCTGGAACGCTACTTCCTGGCACAGGGCAAGCGCGTGGCAGGATATGACCGCACACCCAGCGACCTCACCCGTGCGCTCGAGAGCGAGGGCGTGCACATCGACTTTGACGACGACCCCGACCTCATCCCCGACTACTGCCGCGACCCCAAGGACACGCTGGTGGTCTACACCCCCGCCGTGCCTCAGTCCCACCGCGGGCTGCAATGGTTCAACGCTAACGGCTTCGAGGTCGTGAAGCGAGCCAAGGTCCTGGGAGTGGTGACCGAGAACAGCAAGGGCCTGTGCTTTGCCGGAACCCACGGCAAGACAACCACGTCGAGCATGGCGGCCCACATCATGGAAGTGAGCGGAACAGGCAGCAACGCCTTCCTGGGAGGCGTGCTGCGCAACTACGGCAGCAACTTCCTGCTGTCGACCACCAGCCCCTTCTCGGTGATCGAGGCCGACGAGTTTGACCGCTCGTTCCACCACCTCACCCCCTACGCGGCTGTGGTAACCAGCACCGATGCCGACCACCTCGACATCTACGGCACCTACGAGAACTACCTCGAGAGCTTTGCCCACTTCACCTCGCTCATACGCCCCGACGGATGCCTCGTGGTGCACACCGGCCTGGACCTGGTGCCCCGCACACAGCCTGGCGTGAAGACCTATACCTACTCGCGCGACGAGGGCGACTTCCACGCCACCAACATCGTCAAGGGCCAGGGTACCATCACCTTTGACATGGTAACCCCCTGGGAGACCATCGAGGGCATCGAGCTGGGAGTGCCCGTGGACATCAACATCGAGAACGCCGTCGCCTCGATGGCCGCCTGCCGCATCGCCGGCGTGGAGCCCGAGGCAATGCGCCAGGCAATGGCTTCGTTCATGGGACCCAAGCGCCGCTTTGAGTTCTGGCTCAAGGAGGACGGACCGCAGGGCAAGGTGGTCATCGACGACTATGCCCACCACCCCGACGAGATCAAGGCAAGCATTGGCAGCGTCAAGGCCCTGTACCCGGGACGCAAGCTCTGCGTCATCTTCCAGCCCCACCTCTACAGCCGCACCCGCGACCTGTGTGACGGATTTGCCGAGGCTCTGTCGATGGCCGACGAGCTGCTGCTGCTCCCAATCTACCCGGCCCGTGAACTCCCCATCGAGGGTGTCACCTCACAGATCATCCTCGACAAGGTAACTTGCCCTGTAAAGAGCATTTACACCAAAGAAAATTTGATTAATTCACTTCATTTGCTTAACTTTGAAGTCTGTTTGACCGTAGGAGCCGGTGACATCGTCAACTTGCTCCCTCAGGTGTGTGACGAAATAAAGAAACAGCGACAGTGAAAAGGATTGTAAGATATATCATCCTGATAGTGCTCACGGGACTGCTCTCGTGGGGCATCGCATGGGCCAACCACAAGTCGGTCCTCGAGCCCTGCACCGGTATCGACGTTGTGATTGTCAACGCCGACAGCTCCACCTTTGTCACCCCCGAGGGAATACGCAAAGACCTGGAACGCATGGGGTACAAACCCGTCGGGCTGCCCGTTAGCCGCATCAACACCGACGACATCGAGGCCAAGCTCACGAAGTCGGACTACCTGGAGAACGTGGACTGTGCTATTAACAGCAACAACCACCTGCTCATACGCGTCACGCAAATCGTTCCCGTGATGCGAGTACACGACAGCAACACCGACACGCCCTACTACATCAACAAGAACGGCAAGCGCATGCTCTCGTCGCTCATCTACAAGGCCGACGTGCCCGTGGTCGAAGGGTCTTTCTCAAAACGTTTCCCCGCCACGCGCATGATTCCGCTGGTCGAGTACATCCAGCAGGACACCCTGCTGCGCAACCTGGTCACCATGGTTAGCGTGCGCGACAGCAACAATATCTATATCGTGCCCGCAATTTCGGGCCATGTGGTGAACCTGGGCAACCTCGACAACCTCAAGTCAAAGTTTGACAAGCTCCTGGCTTTCTACCGCACCGTGCTCCCGGTCAAGGGATATGAGTACTACGACACCATCTCGGTGAAGTGGAACTACCAGGTGACAGCAACCAGGCGCAACAAACGCGTGATACAGAAGATCGAAGTCGACTCGACCGACCTCGAGGGCGACATCGACCTGGAGAGCCTACAGGGGTCTCCTTCCCAAGCCAAGCCACAGGCCGCGGCAACCAAGCCACAGGCAACGCCTAAGCCCCAGCCCGCGGCAGCTCCAAAACCACAGGCCGCGGCAGCCAAACCACAGGCCACGGCACCTGCCAACAAAAAAAAGTGATAACAAACCAAGTAGTAACAACATAACTTCATCATCATGAAACAGAAACAATATATCGCAGCCATCGAGATAGGCAGTTCCAAGATCGTGGGAGCAGTAGCCGAGAAGACCCTCAGCGGACAACTCCTCGTGGAACATGTCGAGACCGACGACAAGCTCATCAACTGCGTGAGCTACGGATGTGTCAAGAACGTGGAAAACGTCAAGAGCAGCATCAACCGCATCGTGCGCAGCCTCGAGAACTCACTGGGCAACGGAGCCACCATCAACCACGTCTACGTGGGATTTGGCGGACGCTCGCTGCACAGCGAAGCCGGAGAGGTGAACCGCAGCATCGATGCCTCACAGTCCATCCAGGAACACACCATCAACTCTATCATCGCCGACGCCAGCAAGAACGGACTCAAGAAATATGAGACCATCAACGTGGTGCCCAGCGCTTACTACGTGGACAAGCAGCTCGTGAGCAACAACAACCCCATCGGCGAGTATGGCTCGAGCATTAAGATAAAGTTTAACCTCATCGTGGCCAACCCCGCGCTGATGCTCAACCTCAAGCGAGTGATGGTAATCATGCCCAACGTCATGGACAAGAACTACATCATCACCACCCTGGCAATGGGCAACCACATCCTCACCCCCGAGGAGAAGCGACTGGGATGTATGCTCGTGGACATGGGCGCCGAGACAACATCGGTGGCCATCTACAAGAACGGCATGCTCACCTACTTCAACACCCTGCCACTGGGAGGACGCAACCTCACCCTCGACATCGCGACAGGCCTCAACCACCTCGAGGAAACTGCCGAGCGCGTGAAGAAGAACATCCACAACCCGCTCGACCACAAACCCGCCGACCAAACCGTCATCGAGACCATCAACTCGCGTGAGGCGGCCAACTATATCAACGCTCGTGCAGGCGAAATCATCGCCAACATCAACAAGCAGTTTGAATATGCCGGCAAGAGCACCAACGACATCAGCACCATCGTGCTCACCGGCGGAGCGGCCGAGCTCAAGGGCATTGACAAGAAACTCGAGGAGACCACCAAGGTGAACGTGCGCCGCGCCAACATGCCGGCCAACGTCAACTTCAACGAGCGCCAGTTCAACTGCCCCGAGAACGTGCAGATCATGAGCCTCCTCGCCGAGGTGGCACGCATCATGGACCCCATGGACTCGTGTGTGGACTTCCCCTCGTTCTCCGACGGACCCATCATCACCGCTCCCGAACCCACCGAGCCAGAGCAGCCTAAGCAGACCGTTGAGCAAAAGCCCGTCAAAACAAAGCATGGGCCGAATAAACCCGGTTTCTGGGACCGACTGCTCAACAAAACCGGCAACTGGATGATGAACAACACCGAGGAGGACGAGTTCTAACCACGCTAATAAACATCTAAACTACTATACACCCTTACCTAGAATACATTTATCGCATATGGCAGAAAATGACAATAGACCCAATATCGACAATATCGACGATATCGCCGGTTCTGGATTTGAAACCGAGACTAAGCTTCCCACCATCATCAAGGTAGTGGGAGTGGGCGGTGGCGGCAACAATGCCATCAACCACATGTACTCACAAAATATCGACGGTGTCTCGTTTGTCGTGATCAACACCGACCGCCAGGCACTCAACATGTCGCCCGTGCCCAACCGTGTCCTCATTGGCCCCAACGTGACCTTCGGACTGGGAGCCGGCAACAAGCCCGAGGTGGCACGCGAGGCTGCCGAGGAGAGCAGCGACGAGATCGCAGCGCTCTTTGACGACGGCACCAAGCTCGTGTTCATCACCGCCGGTATGGGCGGCGGCACCGGCACCGGAGCCGCTCCCGTCGTGGCACGCATCGCCCACGACAAGGGCGTGCTCACCATCGGCATCGTCACCATCCCGTTCCTCTTCGAGGGACAAAAGAAGATCATGAAGGCGCTGGCAGGAGCAAGCGAGATGCGCAAGTATGTCGACGCGCTACTCATCATCAACAACCAGCGACTCATCAACATCTATCCCGACCTCGACTTCAACAACGCCTTTGGCAAGGCCGACGACACCCTCTCCACGGCAGCACGCTCCATCAGCGAGCTCATCACCGCCGAGGGTCTCATGAACCTTGACTTCAACGACGTCAACACCACCCTGCGCGACGGCGGCGTGGCTATCATCTCGACCGGATATGGCGAGGGCGAGAACCGCGTCACCAAGGCTATCGAGGACGCACTCAACTCGCCGCTGCTCAAGAACCGCGACGTCTACAGCTCGAGCCACATCCTGCTCAACGTGTACTTCAACCCCAAGTCCAACGAGCCATTCCAGATGAGCGAGATGGACGAGATGGAGTCGTTCATGGCCAACTTCAGCCACAACGTGGATGTCATCACCGGTGTGGCGTTTGACGAGTCGCTCGACAACAAGATCAAGATCACCGTGCTCGCAGCCGGATTTGAAGTGGACCTCAACGAGGACGCCCCCGCTCCCGAGAAACGCAAACCCGTGGCAACCACTCCACAGCAGCAGGAAGAGGAGCAGATGATGAAGACCATGGAGGACGAGTACGGGCAGGACGTCATCGCCAAGAACGTGCAGGCCAAGGCCGAGGCCCAGTATATCATCCTCACACAGGAGGACATCGAGAACGAGGCACTGCTCGACGAACTGCGCAAGCATCCCGCCTACAAGCGTAGCCCCGAGGTGAAACGCCAAATCAACAGCCTGCGCGAGGCATCCAAGGCTGCCCCCAAGGCGGCGGCCGCAGGACAACCCGCACCTGCCAAGCCCGGCTCGACGGCCACAATCCAGTTTGGCGACTGACCCCCGACACCACATCCACCGCCTGAAGGACTGACCGGGGCGACACAACCCTCCTCGCCACGGCACAGCCTTCAGGCCTTTATAATGGTAAAAAATTGACGAGAACTATTTAACAAAAACTTCAGGAAGTTATTTTTTACCATCATTTACTTGCAGAAATCTACACACATTACATTGAAACAAAACAACTATCATGGATATAGACATCGACAACATAGCACACGAGGCGGGATTTGAAATGCCCGCAAAGGACACCAACATCATCAAGGTGATAGGTGTGGGCGGTGGCGGCAACAACGCCGTCAACTACATGTTTAACCAGCACGACATCGAGGGGGTCTCGTTTGTCGTCGTCAACACCGACCACCAGGCCCTGGGCATGTCGCCGGTTCCAACAAAGGTACAGCTGGGCGACGGACTGGGAGCGGGAGGAAAACCCGAGGTTGGCCAGAAAAAAGCCGAGGCCGACATCGACAAGATCGAAGCCCTCTTTGACGACAACACCAAGATGGTGTTCATCACTGCCGGCATGGGCGGCGGAACCGGCACCGGAGCCGCCCCCGTCGTGGCACGTGTGGCACACGAGCACGACGTCCTCTCGGTGGGCATCGTCACCATCCCCTTCTTCTTCGAGGGCAAGAAAAAAATCTCCAAGGCACTCAACGGAGCACGGGAGATGGAAAAGCACGTCGATGCGCTGCTCATCATCAACAACGAACGGCTCATCGACATCTACCCCGACCTCAACCTGTCTAATGCCTTCAACAAAGCCGATGACATCCTGGCCATGGCAGCACGCTCCATCAGCCAGCTCATCACCTTCAAGGGAGAGTGGAACCTTGACTTCCAGGACGTGAACACAACCCTGAGAAACGGCGGCGCTGCCATCATCTCGACCGGTGTGGGAGAGGGTGAGAACCGTGTCACCAAGGCGCTCGAGAACGCCATCAACTCGCCGCTGCTGCGCTACCACGACATCTTCAGCGCCAAGACCATGCTCTTCAACATCTACTACAACCCCAACTCCACTAACCCTCTCAAGGCCAACGAGCTCAACGAGATAAGCCAGTTCATGGCAAACTTTACCAACGAGCTGGACAACATCGTGGGACGAACCGAGGACCCCGAACTCGGGGACGAGGTGAAGATCACCGTGCTTGCCGCAGGCTTTGACTCGGCGCTCTCGTCGGGCAACACCATGAAGCCCAGGCAGCCACACACTGTCGTCGAGGAGCCCGACAACGGCACCACAAACCTGGACGACACCATCTCCGTCCTCTACGGCGACGACAAGACCAAGAGTTTCAACCAGAGCCGCGACGCAGCACAGTATGTCATCCTGTCGCAGGACGACATCAACAACGACGACCTGCTCGACATCCTGCGCGACGCACCCGCCTACAAGCGCGACGCACAGGTCAAGGAACTCATTGCACGCAAAGCAGCCGAGGCCGCCGCTGCCGAGCCTCAGAAGCCCTACGGCACAACAGCCACACAGCAGCCTGCACCCGCCAAGCGCAACAACGAGATGACAATCAACTTCTAGAGAGAAGAAACAAGATAGAAGAGAAGGGCGAGAACCGCCCCCTCCACAACACACGATCAGCCTGGACGCTAACTAGCATGCGTCCAGGCTGATCACGTATTACCTGCATCCCCCATCGGAGAAGAGAAAAGCACCCACGAGGGAGGTCCAAGTAAGCGGAAGAGTCCAGGTGGGCGGCCTGTTCAGGTGGGCGGCCGCTCCGTGGCCGCCTTAATAGCCGCCTTAATAGCTGCCACAATAGCCGCCACAATAGCCGCTCCACGACGGCCTCAGTTGCGCACCTCCTCTACCAGCGCCTTGAAGGCGGGCAGCTCGTGCAGGCTCTCAAAGTCCGTGTCAACAAACAGGTTGTTAAGGTCTGACGAGCCGTGGCTCAACGACTTGCGCAGGTATTCCATAGCCTTGTCGCTGTCGCCCATGATGGCATAGAGGCATGCCGCGTTGTACTCGGCGTCGGTAATATCACCGGCCTGTTCCACATCGTCGGCATCCTTCTCCTTATAAGCCTTCTCGAGTATCCGGTTGGTCACCTCGATGGCTTTCTCCTTGTCGCCCATGTAGAAGTAGGCCTGAGGCGAGAGCGCGTCGCTCTCGAGGGTGCTGTCGACCTCAATCAAGCGCTTGAAATCGGCCACCGCGAGGTCTTCCTGGCCCAGCTGCCGGTAACACAGGGCGCGCGTCAGGAGAAGGTAGTCGTTATCCTCAACAATCAGGTCCCAGCTCAGGTTGAGGTCCTGGAGCGCACGCTCGACGTTGCCTTGTCTACGGAAGATGATAGCACGCCTGTGGAGAATGCCGGGGTCACCGGGGTTGTTCTCCAGATAGGTGTTATAGACTTCGACGGCCTGGTCATACTGCCCTCCCGCGACCAGGTAACGGGCCTGACGGGGGAGCGAGCTGTCATCGGTGGTGTCCATCTGGCATGCCAGCCGGGCATACTCGATGGCCGCGGCATAGTTGCCGCGGTGTGATTCACAGCGCGCCATGGCGTTGTAGATCCCCGACGAGGGTTCTTTGTCGATAAGTTTCCTGTACTGTTCCAGAGCCTTGGTCTGCATGTAGTTGTTCATGTACAGCTCGCCCAGCATGAAGGTCCACTTGGGATTGTCGGGCTCGGCCTTGGCCTTGGCGAGCATGTCTTTTTCCAACTGGGTGAACAAGCCGCCGGTCGACGACGTGATTTGCTTCATCAGGTCAAAGTCACCGTTCTTGTCAATGGCCTCGAGGAAATCCTTGCTGGCGAGGTCATAGCGGCCAAGCTTCACGTAGGGCTTGGCGCGGAACTCATAGGCCTGACCATAGTCTCCATCGGCCAGTTCCATGGCTTTGCCGGCATACTCCTCCGCGAGGTCATACTGCTTGGTCTCGTAGCAGTTGCGCGACAGCCCCATGTACCCTACCACGCTCTCGGGGTCGGCCTTGATCATGGCGCGGTAGTCGGCATCGGCCAGGTCATAGCGGTCTTGCTCGTAGTAGATCTGCGCGCGTTCTTTCAAATAGTCCTCCACCTTGTCCTTGGGGCTCATCTTGATGGCCTGCGCCAGGTATTCAAGGGCCTTGGCGGTGTCGCCAAGCTCCTTGTGGAGCACTCCGCGTGCGCCCCACATCGAGGCAACCAATTCCTTGTCATCGCTCTTGAGGTAACGCAGCGCCTCGACAGCAGCCTCCAGGCTGTTGCCCAGTTCTTCGGTCTCATGGTAGACCACGCACTTCATCGCGTAGGCGCGCCCGTTCTCGGGGTTCTCGGCCAATTCCTTGTCCAGGAACTCGATGCATTTCTCGGTGTCGTCGTTCTCGATGGCTTCCAATGCTCGCTGCATGTTGTAGCTCATTTCCTGTTCCTTATCCTTCTTCTTGTCCTTCTTGGCGGCATGGGCCGTGGCAACGGCAACTGTGCAGCACAGGAGGGCTATGATGAGTTTACTCAGTGTTTTCATATTCGCGTTGTTGTTTCGGTATACTTGTTAAGTGTTACTTCTTGATGATAATCATGTTGCGGCTATAGTCGATCTCAATCTTACCCAGGCGCGACAGCACGGTCTGGCCCAGCAGCAACGGAGCGCGCTGGTTGCCCACCACGCTAGCCTTGACATTCTCGAGCTCGCAGTCGCCAAACTTCACCTTCCTGAGGTTGATCACGGTGCCCACCGACACGTCGCCGTTAGCGTCGCTAAAGGAGTTCTGTGCGCCTATGTCCTTGCGGGTGAGGTAGCCGTTCTTCAGCATGTAACGTGCCTCGGCAAGCGACAGCGTCACGTCGGAGGCTCCGGTGTCAAAGTAGAACGACAGCGGCAGGCCGTTGATAGTGCACTGCACCTTGGTGATGCCGTTTTCCCTGGTGAACGGGATCTCGCTGATGACGGTCTGTCCGTCGCCGGCAGCGACAACGGTGTTATCGTCGGCGGCAGCTATCTGGGCCTTGCGCTGGGCAACCATCTGCTTGTAGCGCGGCAGGTTGCGCACGTTGTCCAGGTCAATGTCACTGGCCATGTGGCTCAGGTGGGCAAATCCCAGGTCAAAGGCACGCTGCAGCTCGTCGAGGGCCTTGTCGGTGTTGCCCATGAGCGAGTAGAGGCATGCCGAGTTGTAGACGGTGCCACCGCTGTTGGGGTGCGCGGCCAGGCACGAGTCGTTGAGCTCGATGGCCTTGTCGGTGTTGCCCAGGAACAAGTGGGCCTGCATGGCGTCCTGCGCATCGGCGGGCACGCTGTCGAGCCTCACCACCTCGAGGAAGTCCTTGCGGGCCATCTCTTTCTTGCCCAGCAGGTCATAGCAGCGTCCGCGACCCATAATTGCCGAGGTGAGTTCGGGCAAGAAAGTGAGCACGGTGGTGTAGTCTTCGATGCTCTGCTCCAGCTTGCCGGTGTGGCGATGCATCTCGGCACGGCGCATGTAACCCTCCAGGTTGTCGGGCTGATCCTCAAGGACGCCGTCAAGGATGCCCAGGGCCTCGTCTACGCGACCCATGTTGTAGAGCGTCTCGCTCCTTTGGAACAGCAGCTCCAGGTCGGTCGAGTCGGCCTCGAGCGCCTTGTCCAGGTTCTCGAGCGCTTTGTCGTGGTTACCTGCCTGGCCATAACACTTGCCCAGGTTGTAGTATATGGTGGGGGACGGGGCAATATCCAATGCCTGGGTATAGTACTTGATGGCCTTGCCCCACTTCTCGTTGTCGGCATATACAGCTGCGAGCAGCACGGGCCACTTGGGCTGGTTGGGCGCGCCGGCGATGACCACGTTCACCTTGTTCTCCAGGACGCGCAGGAACACGGGGTCGCAATCCTTGAGCACATCGGTAGGAGCCTTGGTTTCCAGGTCATACTCCGTTATCACGTCCGACGCCGCCTTGCGCCAGTCCTTGAGCCCAAAATGGGCCGTGGCGCGCACGGCATATACCATCCCGTAGTCCTCGTTGAGTTTCTCGGCATAGTCGAGCATCTTGACGGCCTCGGCATAGTTACCTTGCTTGGTATAGTTGCGGCCCAGGCCCACGTAGGCACCAACGTTGCCCTCGTTCACCTCCAGCAACTCTTTGTACACCTTGTTGGAGTTTTCATAGTCGCCCTGCAGGAAGTAGACATGCGCCTTAGCGAAGCGGTAGTCCGAGTCATAGGGCTGGATAGCGATGGCGTTGTCGAGGTCGGCAAGCGCGGCAACGGTGTCGCCCATCGCCATGTAGATATCGCTGCGGTACTTATAGGACGAGGCCAGGTATACATTGTCGCCGTCCAGGCTCTTGATGGCACTGTTGAGGCTCGTGAGCCCGGCGCCCATGTTTTCCTTCACCCCGACGTTGATGGCACTAATAAAGAAATGAGCGCGGCCACTCTTGGGGTTGTCGCTCACCTCGCGTTGGAAATACTCTAACGCCGTGTCATAGTCCTGCTCCTCGAACGCCTCCATGGCGCGCTTGTAGTTGTAGGTCTGGGGTTCCTTGTCGTCGGCGGCAAGCAGCGAGAACGAGCAGCACATCACGGCGGCAAGCAATAGTAACAATCTGTGTTTCATGTAAATGAGTGTATAAATGAGTGAAATGGATGAATTCAAGCGAATATCACTAAGCAAAGGTACATTTTTTTTCAATACACAACAAGTCTTCCACAGCATTTTCTTTTAGAAAAGAGAGAAGAGAGAAGAGAGGAGAGAGAAGAGACAAAGAGACAAGAGAGGAGAGAAGGGAGGGAGGAGAGAGAAAGAGCCCCTGTGGCAAGCGGTTTTCCGCTTGCGTCCCCGGCAGCTTCCCCGGCCTGCACCTCCGGCCACCACTCCCCCGCCTGCGCCCCGGGGGGCAAAAAAAAGAGATGATACCGCCTGGCGGTTCCATCTCCTTGAGTTCATTTCAATGAGTCGGGGTGAGAGGACTCGAACTTCCGACCTCCACGTCCCGAACGTGGCGCGCTAACCAACTGTGCTACACCCCGAGTCTTTAAAAATGCGGTGCAAAGTTACAAAATAAACGGCAATCACCAATAGTGAAACACCATTTTTTTTAGAAAAAGAGCAAAAAAATGGCTTTTTTTTGAAATTTGAGGGCAAAATCGTTGATTATTAGCGAGAATGTTTATAACTTTGCACCGATTTAACGCTAATTTCAATCAACAAGTGGCTTCATTCAACGTGAAACTAGGAGGCATGGCGTTTGGTAGTGAGACGTTTAACTATCACCTGGACGCTGCTTTCTTTAACGAAATAGGTCAAAGCGAGGTGCGCGGCGGGGCTGTTGAGGCCACGGTGACCGTGGACCGTAAGCGCGAAGACTACTTCGACTTCACGATAGAATGCAGCGGCACGCTTGTGATTGCGTGTGACAGGTGCCTTGACGACATGGAACACGAGGTGGACACCACCTATGAGGTGAGCGTTAAACTGCAGGGCGACGACTACGACGACAGCCGCGACGAGCTGATACTCGTGCCCGAGTCCTGGAGAGAGCTCGATGTGGCACCGCTGGTGCGCGACACCGTGCTCCTTACTATCCCCATGACGCACGTGCACGAGCCGGGCGAGTGCAACCGCGAGATGGAGTCGTTACTCAGTGACCATGCAGCTGAGGGCCTAAGCGACGACGCGAGCGGTGACAACACCCAGCAAGGCGACGCGGCGCAGGAGGAACAAAACGGGCTGGTGGACCCACGATGGGCCGCACTGCTCAAACTAAAAGAAAATAATTAAAAACAGAAAAAACAATAAAAGAAAATGGCACATCCTAAACGCAGACAATCAAAGACTCGTACAGCCAAGAGAAGAACTCATGACGTGGCTGTAGCACCCACTATCGCTCAATGCTCTAACTGTGGAGCATGGCACGTTTATCACACCGTATGTCCCGAGTGCGGCTACTACCGTGGCAAGCAGGTTATGGGCGAGGAAGCAGCTGTTTAATACTGCGTCCCCTGTACCGGACTAAGATAAACATCTTGAAAAGTTGGTGTATCCTAAATATTGCTGCTATGCGCTACATAACACCTTATTTAGGATATGTTTTTAATAGACTAAACTTAGATTTCACATATGCTTAACGCAATTATTACCGGCATCGCCTCTTACGTGCCCGACTATATTCTCAACAACGATGAGATTGCACAGATGGTCGACACTAACGACGAGTGGATCACAACACGCGTGGGTATCAAGGAGCGCCGCATCCTCAAGAAAGACGCCGGATCGTCTTTCCTGGGAATCCAGGCAGTGAACAAACTGCTCGAGGAAACCGGCACCAACCCCGACGACGTGGACCTGCTCATCTGCGCCACATCTAACCCCGACTACCGCTTCCCCAGCACCGCATCGGTAATTGCTCACAACTGCGGACTCGAGAAGAAGTGCTACGCCTATGACATCCAGGCCGCTTGTGCCGGTTTCATCGTCGCTGCACAGGCCGCTAACGCCTACATCAAGGCTGGTCTCTACAAGAAGATCATCGTCGTGTGCGCCGAGAAGATGTCGAGCATGGTTGACTATCAGGACCGCGCTACATGCCCCCTCTTCGGTGACGGAGCTGGCGCTGTTCTCATCGAGCCCAGCGAGGACGCTTCGCTCGGATTCATGGACGGCGTGTTCCATGTTGACGGCAGCGGTCTCGAGAACCTCCTGTACAAGGCCGGCGGTAGCGCCAAGCCCGCTACTGTGGAGACTGTGCAGGCTCGCGAGCATTACCTCTACCAGGAGGGACGCGCTGTGTACAAGAACGCTGTGATGGACATGTACACTTCTACTCTCGACGTGATGGAGCGCAACAACCTCAACTGTGACAACATCGACTGGTTTGTCGCACACCAGGCCAACATGCGCATCATCGAGGCCGTGGGCGGTCGTCTCAAAATCGACCCCGCTAAGGTCCTCGTCAACATCGAGCACACTGGCAACACCAGCGCCGCCAGCATTCCCATCTGCCTTGATGAGTTCAAGAGCAAGCTCAAGAAGGGCGACAAGATCGTCCTCACTGCTTTTGGAGCCGGCTTCACCTGGGGCGCATCATATCTGGTTTGGGCTATATAATGCACTGAGGGGCTAACGCCGCGGTGCTCTTGACGATGCACGGGCGCGAGCGCTTCATTACATATATATACCGTAACTTAGAGCATGATAAATGATAACTGAAAATGCATCACAACTCTATAACGGGTAGCGGTGCATTTTTCAGTTTTAAAAATATTAAAAGTTCTAGAACATCTAGCGTTTCTAGCAAGCAAAATGAATAACAAATGAGCGACAACAACATCTCTCCTAACCACAGGGCCGGATTTGTCAACATCGTGGGCAACCCCAACGTGGGCAAGTCAACGCTGAGCAACAGGCTCGTGGGCGAGCGTCTCTCGATCATCACCAGCAAGGCGCAGACCACCAGGCACCGCATCATGGGAATCGTCAACGGCGACGACTACCAGATCGTCTTCAGCGACACACCCGGCGTGCTCAAGCCCAAGTTCAAGCTGCAGGAAAGCATGCTCGAGTTCTCCAAGAGCGCACTGGTCGACGCCGACATCCTGCTCTATGTCACCGACGTCATCGAGTCGCCCACCAAGAACCAGGACTTCCTCGACAAGGTGGCTAAGGAGAAAACACCCATACTGCTGGTCATCAACAAGATCGACCTCCTCAAGGGCAACGACGACCTGCTGCGCGTCATCGACCAGTGGAAGCAGCTGCTGCCCCAGGCCGAGGTGTTCCCCACCAGCGCCACCGAGAACTTCAACGTGGACAACCTGATGGCACGCATCGTCGAACTGCTCCCCGTCAGCCCGCCCTACTTTGGCAAGGACGCCTTGACCGACCGCAGCTCGCGCTTCTTCGTCACCGAGATCATACGCGAGAAAATCCTACTGGGATATGACAAGGAGGTACCCTATGCCACACAGGTCATCGTGGAGCTCTTTGACGAGAAGGACAACGACATCCACATCATGGCGGTCATCTACGTGGAACGCGATAGCCAGAAGGGCATCATCATTGGCCACCAGGGCAAGAAACTCAAGCACGTGGGCATCGAGTCGCGCAAGGAGATAGAGAAGTTCTTCGGCAAGAAGGTATACCTCCAGCTCTACGTCAAGGTAGAGAAAGACTGGCGCAACCAGGAGAACAAGCTCAAGCAGTTCGGCTACATAGAGTAAAAGAACGCCGCCGCTTTTAAGAACGCCGGCCGGGCCGGCTAAAAGGACGCTGGCGCTTTAAGAACGGCGCCACAGCGCCTATAAGAACGGGCTTATCGCCCTATAAGAAAAGCCCATGTGGCCTATGTGGCCTATGTGGCTTATCCCCTAGACAGCCTAGAAAGCCTAGAGAGCCTAGCCCTCTAGCCAGCTTAGAAAAAAATTAAAAAAAACGATATAACAACAATGGGACGATTAGTAGCAATCGTGGGACGCCCCAACGTGGGCAAGACCACACTCTTCAACCGACTCACGCAGACACGCGCCGCCATCGTCAATGACACCAGCGGCACCACCCGCGACCGCCAGTATGGCAAGATGGAGTGGAACGGCATGGAAATGAGTGTCGTCGACACCGGCGGATGGGTAGTCAACAGTGAAGACATCTTTGAAGACGAGATCAACAAGCAGGTGCACCTCGCCATCGACGAGGCCGACGTGATCCTCTTCATGGTCGACATCAAGAACGGCATCACCGACCTCGACGACAACGTGGCGTCGATACTGCGACGCAGCAACAAACCCACCATCGTGGTGGCAAACAAGGACGACAACAACGAGAGCATCTATGCGCTCGCCGAGTTCTATGCACTGGGGCTGGGCGACCCGTTCTCTATCTCGGCAATGACAGGCACCGGCACCGGTGACCTCCTCGACGAGGTGGTGAAGCGCATGCCCGCCAAGGACCCCGACGAGGTAACCGACGACCTGCCCCGATTTGCCATCGTGGGACGACCCAACGCCGGCAAGTCATCGCTCGTCAACTCCCTCATGGACGAGCACCGCAACATCGTCACCGACATCGCAGGCACCACCCGCGACAGCATCCACTCGCGCTACAACAAGTTTGGCTTCGACTTCTACCTCGTCGACACCGCCGGCATACGCAAGAAGAACAAGGTGAACGAGGACATCGAGTACTACTCGGTGCTCCGTTCCATCCGCTCCATCGAGTATAGCGACGTGTGCATCCTCCTCATCGACGCCACACGCGGCATCGAGTCGCAGGACGTCAACATCTTCTCCATCATCGAGAAGAACCGCAAGGGACTCGTCGTGCTCGTCAACAAGTGGGACCTCGTCGAGAACAAGTCGCAGGACGCCATCAAGCACTTCGAGGACACCATCAGGGAACGCTTCGCGCCCTTCACCGACTTCCCCATCATCTTTGGCTCGGCGCTCACCAAGCAGCGCATACACAAGGTGCTCGAGACCGCCGTGGCTGTCAACGACAACCGCAAGCGCACCATCCCCACCTCACAGCTCAACAACGTCATGCACGAGGTCATCGAGGCATGTCCGCCGCCAGCAGTCAAGGGCAAGTATGTCAAGATCAAGTACATCACCATGCTCAAGGGAGCCAAGGTGCCCACCTTCATCTTCTTCTGCAACCTGCCGCAGTGGATACGCGACCCCTACAAGCGCTACCTCGAGAACCAGATACGCGAGCGCTGGGACCTCAACGGCACCCCCATCAACCTCTTCTTCCGCGAGAAGTAAACCACAAGCAAGCCCGGCACCCACAAGCCAGCACTGGCACCACAAGCCAGCCCTAGCACCCCTAATCGAGTAGGAGGAAAACGAAGTAGTTTTCTTCCTACTTTCGTTTTCCGACCTCTCACACCACCGTACGTGCCGTTCGGCATACGGCGGTTCCTATTTTGGATTCCATTCGAGATATGAATCCATAAGACACCTATAA
>JAZQPG010000129.1:0-2416 GCA_045628365.1 Sodaliphilus sp.
CATCTGGCACTGCACGGTGACGTTGTCGGTGATGCCCTTGAAGTCCTTGATGGCACGGCCAAAGTTAATGCGGCCCATTGCCTCTACCACGAGGTGCAGGGTGTCGCCGCGGTTGACAAATGGCAGTTCAATGCTGCGTTCGTTCATCACGCGGTTAATGGTACCCACCTTCTTGTGGTTGATATATACTTGAACATAGTCGTGCGGCTCGTTGACGGTGAGCGTAGCACCAGGACGCAGCATGGGCATCTGTGTGGAATAGACCGCAGTTCCCCACCCCATGTCCATATCCTCGAAGGTGAGGACGTCATGGCTGGTAAACGTGGTGTCAACAAGACCGTCGAGAGCCACGGCGCGAGTGAGTTTTATCTCGGAAATGGTGATTGTGGGCATGGGAGCCTTGGGTACGGCGGGGAGCTTGGTGTCGCTGTACTTCTGCAAGGTTTTGCGCAGAAGCCAGTATTTCTCGGTGGGCATTCCCTGCTCATTGATGGGTGCGTCGTAGTCATAACTGGTCACGTCGGGGGCAAAGCCAGGGCTGTTGGCGCCAGCCCAGTGGCCAAACGAGGTGCCACCGTGGGTCATGTAAAGCGAGAAACTGATGCCTCGATGCAACATCTGGTCGATGCCAGCAACCATGTCGGCAGCTGGGCGTGTCTCGTGACGGGCTCCCCACTTGTCGAACCATCCGCTCCAGAACTCAGAGCACATGAGCGGCGTGTTAGGGCGCATCTGCTTGAGGCGGGCAAACTCTTTGTCAATATCACTGCCAGTGCCGAAGTTTATGGTCCATAGCAGGTCGTCAAGACCATTAAGGTGGAAATTGCTCGACCAGTCGCACTGGAACAATTTGAGACTTGCGCCCAAAAGGGAACGCCAAGTGTTTCTTATTTCTTTCACATATTCCTTATCAACGCCATAGGAACCATACTCATTCTCAACCTGCATCATAATGATGGGGCCGCCCTGGCAAATCATGAGCGGAGCCAATTGCTCGGCTACTTTGACTTCAAACGCACTGACGCGCTCCAAGAAATACGGGTCGCGCTCGCGCAGGCGTATGTCCTTCTTCTTGAGCAGCCACCAGGGCAGACCGCCCATCTCCCACTCGGCACACACGTAGGGGCCGGGACGCACGATGACATACATGCCGTGTTTCTGCGCCAGGCGGCAGAACTCGGCTATGTCGTTGTTGCCGGTGAAGTCAAACTTGCCCTCCTCGGGCTCATGAATGTTCCAGAAAACATACAGGCACAGCGTGTTCATGCCCAGCGCCTTGCACATCTTGATGCGGTGTTCCCAGTATGGACGCGGAATGCGGGGGTAGTGAACCTCGGCAGCCTTGATAATGAAAGGCTTGCCATAGAGCAAGAACGTGCTGTCACCAAACATGAACTGGTCACACAACATACGAGTAGGTACCATGCGTGTAGAAGCATGCACGCCAGTTGCCATCATGACAGCAACAAGCGCCAGGAGGATTCTCAAACAGTTTTTCATACTCACAAAGGTAGTGAAAATTAATGAAAAGGGAGGACATTATCATTAAAAAATTGTAACTTTGCAGTGATGAAAGTTTATCTCTTTAATAATCCTCAGGAGGTGACGGTTCAGGAACTGGAGCGTGACCTTGCCTTGCTGCCGCAGTGGCGGCGCGAGGTGGTGATGCGCTACCGTTTCCACCGCGACCGTGTGCTCAGTGCACGGGCATTCATGCTCCTGCAGCAGGCGCTGCGCGAGGTGTGGGGAATCGAGGATGAGATAACATTTGACATCAACGAGCACGGCAAGCCGTCGATAGCCAGCCATCCCGAGGTGCATTTCAACCTGAGCCACTGCAAGAAGGGCGTGCTGTGCGTGGCCGGGGACCAGCCTGTGGGCTGCGACATCGAGACAATAGCCAGCGACCTGAACCTGGACCTGTGCCGCTACGCCATGAACGAGCAGGAGGTGGAGCAAATCACCGCTGCCCCGAACCCGTGCATCGAGTTCACCCGCCTGTGGACAATGAAAGAAGCCGTTGTGAAACTCACAGGCGAAGGCCTCACCACCCCACTCCACGACATCCTCACCGCCGCCAACGGCATCAACCTCGACACACACGTCAACGAGCAGCACAACCACGTCTACACCATCGCCACCTTCTCTCGCTGATTAAGAAGACTAAAGAGATTAAAGATTAAGGATTAAAGATTAAGAAAGTTCCGAGGGTTCCGAGGGCTCCGAGTCCTCCGAGAGCTCCGAGAGCTCCGAGCCCTCCGAGAACTCCGAGAACCCCGAGAACTCCAACAAAAAGGGAATCGAGTAGGAGGAAAACGAAGTAGTTTTCTTCCTACTTTCGTTTTCCGACCTCTCACACCACCGTACGTGCCGTTCGGCATACGGCGGTTCCTATTTTGGATTCCATTCGAGATAT
>JAZQPG010000130.1:0-7490 GCA_045628365.1 Sodaliphilus sp.
TGACCGTGGGAGCAATTTCCTCCTTGCTGAATGCGAGGTGATGCAACTCCTTGTCGGCAGGAGCAAGCGAAACGGCGATGAGCGCGTCCTTGACGGGACGCACGGCACCACGGCCGGGCACGTTGAGCATCTCGGCGTCCATGCAGATGGTTGCCGAGCCGCCGCTGTCAAAGTTCACCACGTCCCAAGCACCGTGCAGCACCATCCAGCTCGCCAGCTCCACGCAGTCGACTGCCTGGCTGGCGGTGGACATCTCGGTGGTCACGATATACAGCTTGGTCTTGTCCTGTGATATGCCTGCCATCACTCGCGATGATTTCTCATACTCGCGGCCGTTCTCAAAGTCGTTGTACTCGCCGTCGTGGAACTTGCCGTCGTGCACAATGCTGGGATAGCCGTGGAAGCCGTTGATGATGTCGGCAGGCGCAGTGCGTCCCCATGCATTGCTGGTGAAACGCTGTGTCACGGTGATGACGTCGCCGGCCTGGACATGACCATCCCACGCGTGGCGCTTGCTGCCGCGCAACAAGATCACGTCGTTGGCGGCCGAAGTCTGCAACGGGCTAGCCGATACCTCCAGCACCTTGCAACGAATATCCTTGCCGTTGACCGTCCACTCGTCCATAGCCTGCACGCTGATGTAGAGGCCGTCGTCGGTAATAGTCCGGGAGTTGAAGGTATTGAAATACACGCAGTCGCCCTCGGTGCCCCAAGCGCTGCTGTTGAAGTAGTCGATGTTAACGACAGTGCCATCGGCAGCGGTGAGGTGCAGGTCCATCGCGGGATAGAACACCTCGGCTTTCTTGTCCTTGGAAATGCCCAGCATGGAGCGGCCCCAAGGGGTGCGCGTCATCTGGCCGTTAGAGATGTTGTTGCCTATGTTCATGCCGCCGTCATAGCTGAAGAAGTCGTGGTTCCAAGCCAGCTTCACGTGATGACCCTCGCGCGAATTCTCGTTGTAGAACGTGGGCAAGTCCCAGCGCGCCACGTCGGGCACACTGTTGCGGCTCTCCACCTGCTCCACCTTGTTATATGGGTTGCTCAGGTCAATCTCGGCAAACCACAGGATGAGCGGTTTCTCACGGAAGAGCAACTTCTGGTAGTGGATACCAGGCCCCACCAAGTAGGACTCGGCCACCTCGGCACGTCCCCAGTCGGGCTCCTTAACCTCGTCAATAGCGAGTGATGCCATTGCCGTGAAAACAGCAACGAGCGATAACAGCAGTATTCGTTTCATAGGCTTATATGTTTTATTGTCAAGAAGAAGGCTTGGCAAAATCTCAATTCACCTCGCCATTGACAAAGTTACTGATTTTTTTTGAAATGTACACTTATATTCCTGTGGTTTTAATGAAAAAAAATCCTTGCAGTGTGGATGACTGCAAGGATATGGTATAATCAGTTGACGAGGATCGCACTTAGTCTCTTGTTGGTTTTGTCGTATATCCAGAGCAATTTGTCACTAAAAGAGCCCGCACTTGTACTGCCTTTGCAGCAAAACATGTTCTTTTGCCCATTATATCTCTGGATTGTGCCCTTAATACATGTTCGTGGGCCCAAAATTTCACCGCCTTTAACATGAGCATTCATCATGGCATCGCCTATTTGAGAAGATCTTGCTCCATAACCGGTCAGCTCGTTATAGTCCAGATCTACTTGCTTACCTATATTTTCATTGCAAAACACATCGTCAAGCGTCAAACTGTTGTTGGACTTGATGGGGCTGGCCAAATTCAGGCTAGACATTGCACCGGCGGCACCATTACCAGCATACACACTCTGCCCTATTGCTAAAGCAAAAATACTAATTACGCAAAAAAGTCTTTTCATTTGAAAATAGTTTATAATTAATAAAACCCACCTAAATTGGTAAGGCTTGTGGTTAAATTCCCATGAGGTCGCGGTAGATGTCGAGGGCGGCGCTCATGTCGTCGTCGGTGACAGTGATGCCGGTCTCCACGTCGCCACAGGCACGCAGCAGCGAACAGTTAATCTCGCCGTGCACGCTCTTCTTGTCGTGGTGCATGTAGTCGAGCAGTGCCGGGTAGTCGTCACAGGTGATGTGGAACGCTCCATAGTTGTCGCGCACGTAGGTAGCCAGGCGATGCAGGTCGCTGCTGGCAAATTTCATCTTCATGTGTGACAGCACGGTCTCGGCCACGAGGCCCCATGCCACGGCATATCCATGGGGGATGGGCTTGCCCTGGTGCATCGCCATGCTCTCGAAGGCGTGGCCCACGGTGTGGCCCAGGTTCAAAGCGCGGCGCAGACCTTTCTCGTGCGGATCAATCTCGACGATGCGCTGCTTCACCTTGACCGATGCCTCGAGCAGCGACAGCAAGGCGTCGAGCGAGGCGTGCTCGATGTCGTAGGCCAGCAAGCGGTCAAACTCGTCATGGCTGTCGAGCATGCCGTGCTTAATCATCTCGGCATATCCGCTCTTGAGTTCCTCGGCGGGCAGCGTGTCCATGAAGCAAGTAGAGATCACCACTGTGGACGCCTCGTTGAAGACACCAAGTTCGTTCTTGAAGCCGCCAAAGTTGATACCCGTCTTGCCACCCACGGCGGCGTCAACGGCGCTAAGCAGCGTGGTGGGACAATTGACAAAGTCGATGCCACGCTTGAAGGTGGAAGCAGCCATGCCGCCCAGGTCGGTCACCACACCGCCGCCCAGGTTGATGAGCAGTGAGTGGCGGGTTGCACCGCCCTGTTGCAGCTGTTGCCACACGCTGGCAAGCGTGTCGAGCGTCTTGTGGGTGTCGCCGGCGGGAATAGTGATGACGGTGGCATCCTCCAGAGCCGGGCACATGACGCGCGGCAACACCTTGGCACCGGTGTTCTCGTCCACCAGCACAAAGGTGCGGTTATATTGCTTGGCCTGAACAGCCGATGTCAGTGCCGCAGCCACATCATTTGTATATACAACCTGTTGCATATTCTTTTTTATAACGGGGGTAATGGGGTAACGGGGGGGGCGAGTTATCGATTAACCTTTTAACCCTTTAACCCCTTAACCTTTTAACCTCTTAACCTCTTAACCTTTTATCCTTTTAACCTTTTACCTCCAGCAACTCGGGCAGGGCCTCGAGCAGTGCTGCCATGTTGGGATACACAAGGTCGGCACCGGCCTTGTAGAGTTCCTTCTCAGTGATGGGACCAGTGGTAACAGCAATGGTGAAGCAACCCGCTGCATGGGCTGCCTGCACGCCCAGGGGAGCGTTCTCGATAACCATGCACTCACAGGGTTTTACGCCTGACAGAGCGATTCCCTTGAGATAAGGCTCGGGGTTGGGCTTGCCGCGCTTCACGTCATGACCTGTGACACGACGGTCACCGAAGATGCCGGGATAGTCCTGCTCGATGCGGTCGAGCAATGAAGGCTGTTGCGAGCCTGTCACCAGCACGCTGTGGATGCCGCGCTCCTTGAGGTCGGCAAGCACTGCCGCGGTGCCATTGACCACGGGCACCTCGCCCAGCTCGCGGAAGTAGCGGCTCTTCACGCCGTAGAGTGCCAGTGCCTCGTCGTAGGTAATCACCTTGCCGGCACCGCTCTTGAACTTGGCCTTGATAATCTCGGTTCCCACCATGCCCTCGAGCAGGTAGAACTCGTCGCGGGTACACTTGATGCCGTTCTTGGTCATCAGCTTGACCCAAGCGCGTGAATGGTTCTTCATCGAGTCATAGAGAACTCCGTCGCAGTCCACCAGGGCCGCCTTGATACAGAATTCCTTTATGCCTGCATACTTCAAATAGTCTGTAATAGCGTTTTTTACTGTCATTGTTTTGAATTTTATTTATGTCGCCACGGCCATCATGCCCCGGCAGTTATTGTTTTCATTCTATATCGTCATGCATCATCTCACGGTCACGTGGAAGCAGCCGCGCTTGTGCTCATAGATGGCATAGCAGCGTCCCTGCCGGCGGTTATTCCACACTATCTCGGCCAGAATGTTCTTGAGGTCCTCGACCGAGACGATGTAGCTCGAGTCGCGGCAGTCAAAGTTGGTCCAACTCAGGTCAAAGGTGGTGCCATAGAGGTGGCACGAGCTGTCGGTGGCGGCGCGGTTGAGCCTCTTGAGGCGCGACACGCTGTAGCTGGAGCGCAGCATGCTGGTCACCTTCACGCGGTATTCCTTGCCGCCGCGCGCCTTCACCGTGTCGCGAAACGACCGGCCGATGTCGTGGAGCAATGCCGCGGCACGCGGCACCAGGTACGGCATGGAGTGTTGCAGCTCGGCAACAAGATAGTCGTCACAGGTGGTCACCTTCACCACGTTGTGGCTCACGTCATAGGCTCCCTCGAGCCCGGTGAGCGGAGTGATTCCCACGCTGTGTGCAGCCGTGAGCTGCAACAGGTTAGAGTCACAGAACACATTGCCAAAGAACCCATGGACCACACGCGACCGCAGGCTGTGGACCAGCGTGTCGACCGGGCCGCTCTCGATGGGCGTCTCGGTCTCCTCGGCCAGCAGCATGGCAAAGTCGGTGGATCCGTCGCCATTGGCATTGGCATTGGCGTTGACATCTACATACTCGCCGTCATCACTACTGCCCGACGAGCATGCCGACACCGCTGCGCTGACCGCCAGCATGGCCACGATGACATGAATGATACGTCTCAATCCGTAATGTCCCGTCATCAGTGTCCCACGGTCTGCACGAGTACAACCCGCTGGTTCTTATCGAGTTTCAATACTTGGGGCAGCTTGTCGTGGTCAAACATGCCGCGCACCACGGTCTTCAACCCTGCCGAGGCACAGTAGAGATACACGTTCTGCGACGCGGCACCCACGGTGTAGCCCTGGTACTCGGCGCTCTTCTGCTTCTCGGTGTCAACGACAAAGGCGATGTTGAGCGGAGCCTGCTGGGCAAACTCCTGCTGACCAGCCGCCTCGCGGTAGTCGCCGCGTGCAACCACCGTGAGCGTACCCGCCTCGGGGTTGTAACGGCTCACCTCGGTGGCAGTGATCACATATATCGAGAGCTCCTGACGATTCATCGCGGTGCCCACGGTGTGCTTGCCGTCATGGGTGAGTCCCCACGCGGCCCAGCATATATTGCTGATGTCCTGCTTGGTAACAGGCTGAGAGAAATCATAGTCACGGCTCGACTGGCGCTTAGCCATAGCCTCCATCAGGGGCATGCCGCCAGTGGTCTGGGGCGCGGGAAGCACCTCGGCAACAGCCTGGAAACTGCCCAGCGCAACCGCTGCGGCAGCAATGCATTTATTTAGTTTCATAGTTAAATCCAATTTTATTCTACAAATTTACAAAAAATCCTCCACTCTGCAACCATCACACCTTAGAATAAATGTTAAACGCCACACTAAACCGGCAAATGCCACCCCCCGCGGCATAGGGCAAGCGCGAGCGACACACATGCCGCAGTCCGCTAAATGACAAAAAATTTATGCCCTGTTTTACTTTTTTAAACAATTTGGGGCACAGGTTTGGAAATTAATGTTTATCTTTGCAAATGATTTAGTGGAAATTTAATCGATTTTTAAATATTTAATTACACAAAATGGTAAGTTTTAAGGAGTTAGGTCTCGTGAACACTCGCGAGATGTTTGCCAAGGCAATTAATGGTGGTTATGCAATTCCCGCCTTCAACTTTAACAACATGGAACAGCTGCAGGCTATCGTAAAGGCTTGCGCCGAGACAAAGTCACCCGTCATCCTTCAGGTATCTAAGGGTGCTCGTAACTATGCAAACCAGACACTGCTGCGCTACATGGCACAGGGTGCTGTTGAGTATGCTAAGGAACTCGGTTGGGAGAAGCCCCAAATCTGTCTCCACCTCGACCACGGTGACAGCTACGAGCTGTGCAAGAGCTGTGTAGACTTTGGTTTCTCAAGCGTCATGATCGACGGTTCTGCCCTTCCCTACGAGGAGAACATCGCCCTGACCAAGAAGGTTGTTGAATATGCTCACGCTCACGACGTAACAGTTGAGGCTGAGCTCGGCGTTCTCGCCGGCGTTGAGGACGAGGTTGTTGCTGAGACCTCTACATACACCAAGCCCGAAGAGGTTATCGACTTCGCTACCCGCACAGGCTGCGACTCACTCGCTATCTCAATCGGTACTAGCCACGGTGCTTACAAGTTCACTCCCGAGCAGTGCACCAAGGATCCCGAGACAGGCCGTCTCGTTCCTCCTCCCCTGGCATTCGACGTTCTCGATGCTATCATGGAGAAGCTTCCCGGTTTCCCCATCGTTCTCCACGGTTCTTCTTCAGTTCCCCAGGAGTATGTTGACATGATCAACGCTAACGGTGGCCAGATGCCCAACGCCGTAGGTATCCCCGAGGAGCAGCTGCGCAAGGCCGCTAAGAGCGCCGTTTGCAAGATCAACATCGACAGCGACAGCCGTCTGGCATTCACCGCTGCAGTGCGCAAGGTCTTCAACGACAAGCCCGGCGAGTTTGACCCCCGCAAGTACTGCGGTCCCGCTCGCGAGGAGATGCAGAAGCTCTACACCCACAAGATCGTTGAGGTGCTGGGCAGCGACAACAAGGCTGAGTAATAATTACTCGACACTTTATAGAAAACTCCATGCTTCACGGCATGGAGTTTTTTTTCTCCCCCCTAAAACGAAAACTCACTTTTTTAAAAAAACAGTCATTTTGGCAGTTATTTTTATATATATCCGGCCATTTTGGCATTATATATGCAGTTTTGTCATTTAGTGATTTTCTTTTTCTGGTTGGCATTATTGTTGTAACAGTAGAGGCGTAAGCGGCCAAGGAAGCAGGACAGCTAAGGAGCCTGCACCGCGACAACGCTCACAACATTTATTACAACGAAATTAATAACAACTTTAAATTTATAGGAGATCAAAACTATGTTAATGACAACAAGAAACAACTGGTTACCCGAGGTATTTAACGAAGTGTTCAACGACAATTTCTTCATGCCTCGCACCGTGGCAAACAACACACCCGCAATCAACGTGATCGAGAACAAAGACTCGTATGTAGTGGAACTCGCCGCTCCCGGCATGACCCGCGACGACATCAAGGTGACACTCAACGAGGAGCAACAGCTCGTGATCGAGGTCGAGAAGAAGACCGAGAACAAGGAGGAGAACAACAACGAGAACAACACCGGCCGCTACCTGCGCCGCGAGTTTACCCACACCAAGTTCACCAAGACTTTCATCCTGCCCGAGGACATTGACCTGGACGCAATCAGCGCCACCGCCCACGACGGCGTGCTCGCAGTGACACTCCCACGCGTCAATCCCGAGGAGGAGAAGCGCGAAGCCAAGCAGATCGCTATCAACTAAGGAGCGTCAAGAGTTTTTAAGGTTATTAAGAAATTGGTTATTAGTTAGTTTTAGCCACCAGGCTAATCGAGTAGGAGGAAAACGAAGTAGTTTTCTTCCTACTTTCGTTTTCCGACCTCTCACACCACCGTACGTGCCGTTCGGCATACGGCGGTTCCTATTTTGGATTCCATTCGAGATATGAATCCATAAGACACCTATAA
>JAZQPG010000131.1:0-5360 GCA_045628365.1 Sodaliphilus sp.
CGAACATAGGGGCTCCTATATAAGCGAAAGATAGTGCAAATCATGGCTATGAGAAGCAAAATATTGGCAATTGTTCCTAATGCACTTTCTGGGTTTAATCTGCTCTGTCACTTTCCTTTGTCCTTACGGTAGGGTGGGAGATGGCGCTTGGGCTGCGCACCTCTTCGTGGCTGCCTGCATGGGGTGGGACGCATAGTGAGACTCTCCGAGGCTCTCACGTCTCCGTTTTTTTGCGGGCAACAAAAATAACCGCTTGCTACTTGGTTGTAGCAAGCGGTTTTAATCCTTGGTCAAACTGGATTCTTCTTTTAGAAGTTGTCCTTGTCCTTAGCGGCGTTGCGGAAGGCAAGCTTGTGCTCCATGTACTCCTGGGTAGCGATCAGGGTGGGCTTGGGGAGTTTCTCGTAGAAACGAGAAATCTCAATCTGCTCGCGGTTCTCTGAAATCTCCTCCAGGTTGTCGTTCATCGAGGCAAACTCCTGCAGTTTCTTCTCCAGGTCGCTTTTCATCTCGGCAGCAATCTGATTGGCGCGCTTGCTGATGATGCACACTGTTTCATAGATATTGCCTGTTTGCTCTGCCAGCTCAATAAGGTCGTGGACAGTAGTGGTGAGAGGTGCGTTTGTCTTTTTGTAATCCATTGTAATCTTTATATATTTGCGTTATTATTTTCCGTTGATAAATTTGTTGGCCACCTTGAAGATGTTGTCAGCTTCCTTGCGGTCCTTGCTGTCGGGGTAGTCGTTGATGAATGCATAGTACTCGTCGATGACGGTGCGCATGCGCTCTTCCTTCTTTTCCTCAACGCTCTCCACAGCCTCGCGGTAGCGCGACTTGAGCACGAGCATCTCGAGCTGCTCCTTGTATTTGCTGTAGGGGTACTCCTTGATAGCGTTCTTGGCTGTGATCACCGCGCTCTCGTAGTTGTTGCCCATGTAGTTACCCAGGTTGTAGTAGAGCTGGGCGTTTTCCAGTTCCTTGAACACAAGCTTGTCCTGAAGCTCGAAGATCGCGTTCTGGGCTATTGAGACCTTGTCGCTCTTGGGGAAGAACTCAAGGAATGCCTGCAGCTCTTCGATTGCCTTGCGGGTGTCGGTCTGGTCGAGCTGTGACTCGGGAGAGTCGAGGTAGTAGCCGTAGCCCGAGTAGAACCTTGCCAGCTCGGCATACTGTCCCTTGGGATAGTGCTGGTAGTAATTCTTGAAGTATGAACCTGAGTTGGCATAGTCCTTGTTCTCGTAGTGACACAGCCCCAGCAGGTAAAGTGACTCCTCGGCCTTGTCGGTGCCCTTGAACACTGGCACTAAGTCCTCGAGGATGGTGTATGCCTGGGTGTAGCGCTGCTCTTCAAATGCGCGCTTGGCATATTCATACTTATAGTTGTAGTCATTGCTCTTGAGCACCTTGTTATATTCGCCACACGAGGTGAGCATGAAAGCGGTGCTGATGACTATGAGTAATTCCTTTTTCATATATACTATGGTGGTTTCAACTTGCAAAGATACGCATAATTCACCACATAACAAATGATTGCTGCCAAATTTTAGTTTTTTCAACAATTAAATAGTGTTATTTGGCCACAATGACCGCTTTTTTCTTGAATTGATAGCATTATTTGTGTAACTTTGCACTCGGTTTGGGACTAGCATTGCGCGCTTATGGAATAGTGCATGCCGCCCCGGGCCAGTGACAGAGCATGAAACAAAACTCTCGCATCATAGAACTGCTCGCGCCGGCGCGTGATGCCCAGGTTGCCATTGAGGCGATAAACCATGGGGCCGATGCCGTGTACATGGGGCCGTCCAGTTTTGGGGCCAGGGCGTTGGCAGGTAACCCGGTCGATGACATTGCCCGGGTGTGTGACTATGCCCACCGGTTCAATGCACGTGTCTATGCCACTGTAAACACCATTATCTATGACAATGAACTGGCTAGGGCCGAGTCGCTGATCAAGCAGCTATACAAGGCCCAGGTGGATGCGCTCATTGTCCAGGACCTGGGTGTGCTGCGCATGGACTTGCCGCCCATTGCACTTCACGCCAGCACTCAGTGTGACATTCGCACCCCCGAGAAGGCAAAGTTCCTGGAACAGCTTGGGTTTTCTCAGCTGGTCCTAGCACGTGAACTCTCGCTGGAGCAGATAGCGGCAATACACAAGGCGGTCAAGGTGCCTCTGGAGTCGTTTGTCCATGGTGCCCTGTGTGTCAGTTATAGTGGCCGTTGTGCCCTGAGCCAGGTGGTGAAAGGCCGCAGCGCCAACCGTGGCCAGTGTGCCCAGATGTGCCGCTTGCCTTATGACCTCGAGGACGAAGCTGGCAACAAGATACTCACTGGCAAGCACTTGCTCTCGTTGCGAGATCTTAACCAAACCGAAAACGTCGCAGCCATGCTGCAGGCCGGTGTGTCCTCTTTCAAGATCGAGGGCCGCCTTAAGGATGTGGCCTACGTGAAGAATATTGTTGCTCACTATCGACAGGTCCTTGACAGGGCCATAGCCGATGGAAATGGAGCTTATAGGAAAGCGTCGGCAGGTGAAGTGCAATTGGACTTTGATCCCGATCCTCAGCGGTCGTTCAACAGGTCGTTTACACCTTATTTTATAATTGGATGCAACAGCTCGCTTCGCATGGCTAGCCTGCACACACCAAAGTCCATGGGACAGCCCGTGGCGACTGTGGTCGCTTCCCGGGGGCGCACGCTCGTGGTGAAGGCGATGCAACCGTTGGCCAACGGTGACGGGCTTAGTTATTTTTACGAGGATAACGTCTTCACTGGTATTCGCGTTAATGTGGCCCAAGGTGACAAACTCGTCTTGCGTGACCCGGTACGCATCGCTCCGGGTACCCGTTTGTACCGCACGGCCGACAAACTCTTTGACGACGTGATGTCGCGACCCTCGGCCCAAAGGACCGTCCCGGTTGATGCCTGGTTGTATCAGGCGGGTGGGGCAGTGGTGCTGCGCCTGCGTGACGACCGTGGTAACTCGGTATCTCATTCTATGGACATGGGTGAGCTTGACCAGGCCCGCTCTTCGCAGGACGACCGCCAGCGGGACGTCCTGGCCAAACTGGGTGATACCATTTACAGGCTACGTGATTGTGTTAACGACATTTCACACCTGTTTGTGCCGGTTTCTAAGCTTGCTCAGCTCAGGCGCGAAACGCTGGCTTTGCTCGACAGGGCACATGGTGTCGCGTTCACACGTGACTTGAGGCGTCGCGAGAACAAGGATGCTCAGGCTCCATATGGCAGCCTTGTCCATGCCGACAATGTTGCCAACCACTTGTCAGCACAGCTCTATCGTGACCACGGAGTGGAACACGTTGTGCCTGCTATTGAACTGGATTACGCACCCTGGGCCGATGAGGACCAGGCATTGCAACGCCCCGTTCTCGTGCACACTCGATATTGTTTGAGGCGTGAGCTTGGGGCTTGTAGACTCGATAAAGGTGCAAAAAAACTGCCACACAGGTTGTTCCTGCGCGGCAGTGGAGTGTTGCTCGAGGTGCATTGCGATTGCTCGGCCTGTGAGATGAAAATCACCTTGGCAAGCGGCGAGTAGCCTTTTTCCCGTTTCGCCCTCGTTATCTCTTAAGAATCTTTCTGTTTTTTGACACTAATACTCCCCGGTCCTGTTCCGTGGCGAGGCGTCCGTCTATAGTGTACATGGGGGTGTCTTCGTCCATTGTCTTGTCGACAGGAACGTCGATTTCGTCGGTGGTGAGCTGCTTGTGCCCTTGTGCGTATTCCTGTTGCGCTGCCTCAAGCGCTGTCATGAAATTGGGGTTTGACAGCAGGCGGGCGATAGTGGCGCCTGTAACCAGGAAGCCTGCTTCGACATCGCTGCGCCAGTTGATGCCCGCAATCACGTTACTCATCGCCAGCTGGTATCCGGCATTGAGAATGGTGTCCTGTTTCTCGGGATCAAGTGCACACATGATGGTGGCTGCGGTCCATGCGCGTGCCGCCCCTACAGAGGGATATGAGCCTGTCTTGGCAATCTCGCTTTGGTTCTCAAAGGTTAATGCATCCTCGTTGAAAAACTCAAACGGGTGTTTGCGCTTGTAGTATTCCTGGGCCTTGGCGCATCCTGCCTCTGAAGCCTCCACGGCGAGCTTCAGCAGGTTGTACACGGCCGGACTCCTCTCCTGGCTGATGTCGTGTGATACCGCACGTGCGCATTCGTTAACGAGAATGTCAAAGTCCTTGTTGACGTCAAACTTCGCCTTGATGCCGCGGTCGCTGGTGCGTAAGCTTTTGCCCCACACATATTGGTCCATGTCATAGGCCAGTCCCACGTTTGATTCGTCAAGCGAGGGTGGTGCCGGCAGGTATTTTAACGGATTGGGCATGTGCTCAGCATCATAGTAGTTCTCGGCATTAAAGTCGGGCGCTTCTATACCCAGGGAGTCGGCCAGCATCTTTGCCAGCTCGTTGCGCGATAACTGCAGGTGTGACTTGAAAAGGTCAGTTGCCATCATGTGCCCTATACAGGCCGTGCCTATCGTGCGCGCGTCGTCCACGTCGCTCTGCCAGTGGGCACCGCCTATCACGCGGCTTTGCCCGTAGTCATATCCAAAGTTGACCAGTGTGTCCTGGAACTGCGGTGCTATTGCCGCCATCAGCAAGCTGCTATTCCATGCGGTGATTGTGTGTGACGACGGGTAGGAGTAGCTACGTTTCAGGATGCTCAGGGTCTCGACGTTGACAACATATGAACCTGGCTCTTCGTTGAACCTAACGCATGGTCGGGTGCGCAGGTAATAGTTTTTTTTGGTCGTGCCATACCCCGAGGTCAAGAACCCGTTGCTCAGCAGACGCCATGTGTTGATGGTTGTGGTTCCCGATATGTTTACTCCCATGATGTCCGAGACCATGGACGCAACGACATCGGCTCCGTAGTAAGCGCGGGCGGTGATGCTGGCCTTGACGTTCGGATTAGTGCGCAGGTCCTTGCCTTTGAAATATTGCCTGAAGTCATATGACTGCCGGCTGTCTTGCAACGAAGGAGGACCGGGCATGAATAAAACCGGGTTGGGTGCCTCATATTGGGTGAAATATTGTGCGTTGGATGTTAGTGACACCGTAGCCAGGCACAACATTATTATGATTTTTTGGATGTTCATTTCTTTAAGCTTTGTTTTCGTTTTGCAAATATAGTAAAAACTTTTTGATAAACCTAGTTTTTGGCCATGAAAAGCTTGGGTCTTTACATTATTGTATATTATAAAGTGAAATTCATTTGTATTTTAGGGAACTTTGCCGTGTTAATGTTGTTGGTTGCTGCACCCTTGTTGTGTGTCGTCCCTCCCCCGTGCCACGCCCCCTTTGTCCCCCGCCATCCACTCCGTGCGGTCCCG
>JAZQPG010000132.1:0-14810 GCA_045628365.1 Sodaliphilus sp.
ATCACCTCGGCACCCTTCTTGCCATTGATGAAGGGCAGATACTTGTCCATGCCGGCCTTGAAGCGGTTGAAGTAAGACCACACGCGCGCGTCACAGCCACGCAGGGTACCGAAGTCGGCAGGAGCATAGGCAGCCGAGAAGTCAAAGTCGGCATCCTTGCCGCTGAAGTAACCCATCTTGCGGGCAAACGAAATCACATCCTTGGAGTACAGGCAGTTGGCCTTGTCGTTCAGGGGGAACTTGTGGATACGGGCCTGGTTGGCATGGCCGGCGATACAGTCATCGGGGATGCGCTGGGCCACCCACACTGCGCCCTTCTCCTTGTCGCCCTTGCCGATGAGGTCGAGCACCCATATCTCGTTGGGGTCGCCTATAGAGAACGACTCGCCCTCGCTGCAGTATCCATACTGCTGCACGAGGCTTGTCATCAGTTCCAGGGCCTCGCGTGCCGTGCGGCAACGCTGCAGCGCGATGTAGATGAGGCTGCCATAGTCTATGATGCCAGTCTTGTCCTCAAGTTCAGGGCGTCCACCCCAGGTGCTCTCGGCGATAGTGAGCTGATGCTCGTTGATGTTACCCACCACGGCATAGGTGTGTGCCGCCTCAGGAATCTCACCATGGCAAATACCTGTGTCCCAGTCAAGGATCTTGCGCATGCTGCCAGGCTTGTGATCAGCAGCCGGCAAGTACTGCAGGTCGCCATATAGCACATGGGCATCGGCAGCATAGGAGATGATGGTAGACCCATCGGCGCTCGCCTTTTTGCCCACGAGCAGGTTGGTACATGCGTCGGCCTGTGATGCCGCGCCCACAGCCACAACAGCGGCTGCAACAATCTTAGCAAAGCTGGACTTCTTCATTCTTATATTCAGTTTTAGTTTTTATATTGCAATATTACACATTTTTCGGGACATAGCCGCCATCAACGGCCCAAAAATCCCATTTTTAGCTAAAAGGGACGGTTCTTTTTAGCTAAAACCAGACAAAATTAGATAAAAAGAACCGTCCCTTTTAGCTAATTTCCGACCTGCTGCCACCAGCGACCGATTTGTCTCGGCACAATCTCAATCCTCATCGTCACTGCGATACTCCAGGATGTCACCCGGCTGGCAGTCAAGGGCCTTGCAGATGGCCTCGAGGGTTGAGAATCGAACGGCCTTAGCCTTACCGGTCTTCAATATCGACAGGTTGGCCTGGGTAATGCCGATCTTCTCGGCAAGCTGTTGTGATGACATCTTGCGACGCGCCATCATCACGTCTACATTGACTATTATACTCATAAAGGTTTAAATTGCAAGGTTACTGTCTTCATAGGCGCTGAGCGCCAGGCGGTAGAACATCGCCACCACAAGGATGATAAGTGGCACCACAAACACGTCGCTGTTGATCACCACCTCGCGCCAGCCAAAGATTATCTGGCGGTTGGTATCAAACAGCTCAAAGAAGAACGATGTCACTGCCATGATGTTGAGCAGGCGGGCGTTGGCGCGGTTAAACACCGAGTCGGTCGACACCCCTTTGAGGCTCTTGTGGATGAAGATAAACGACAGTATTATCATTGCCGCAGTGGTGACGATGTAGCCCAGCAGTTCAACCCACTGCACTGGCACCACCTCGGGATCGTCGATCCACGCCACGGGAGCGATGTCTATGCCCATATAAAAGTCAAAGGTGATAATGCCCGCGAAGCGCAGCACGCGCAACACGAACAACAGTGCCCACAGGCTCCACAGCGTGAGCGCGATGTAACAAGCCTTTTTGCTCGATTTGATGATTGTCTTGTCCATAATGTCGTGGTTTAGAATAGTTATTGATAAACGATAATTATTTTCGGTGCAAAGATATAACAACTTTCCTAAACCACCAAATAAAAACAGTAAAATTTTATCGTAAAACAATAATTCTAAAAATTCACCTCAACATCATTTTTAGCTAAAAGGGACGGTTCTTTTTAGCTAATTTTCTCTTTTACGCAATAGGAAATCGAGCCATAACTGATGCCCGTCAATCGAGACAACTGGTTCTTTGCCACCCCCTGTCCAATCAACTGGCGTATAATACCTTGCTTCTCTTTTTTCGAAAACTCGGCCAAGGGCTTTTCACCGCATAGTTGCGACAGCATCTGGCTAGCCTCAGAGTCCGACAAGCGACGGTTGGCAATGTCATGTTGACCCGCATCAGACCTGTTATTTTGCTTGACAAGTTCGCACACCTCGTCCCAACCCATACCCGAAAAAGGCAATGTATCGGCACAAAGCACAGGAGGACAGTCCGAGTTGTATTCGTGCCAACTGCTCCACCTGTAGTCATCTGGCGAAGCAACAATCTTAGCCCTGACAGGATTCTGATGAATATAACGGAGCAAAGTGATGAAGTATCCGGCATCCTCAACCGGCTCACTGCGGAAACGGTCATGGAAAAGCGGGCCTAGGCGATCGTGACGCTTGTTAAAGTAACTCACATAAGCGACACCGATGCTTTTCATCACCGATGCAATGTTTGCCTCGGCCTCAGCAACCAGCAAGTGGACGTGATTATTCATCAGGCAATAAGCATGGATGTGGCAAAGCGGGGGCAACGGTTTCCCTTGTCTATCCACGGGGGAGACAACACTGTTAAGGATCTTGACAAACTTCAAGCAGTCGGTCTCGTCGGTAAAAATGGCGTTCTTGTTGATGCCGCGCAGCATCACGTGATAAACGCCTGTAGTACTGATTTTTCTATTCTTGCGTGGCATAATAAAATGTTTTTGTTGCAAAGATATCATAAATGTGGCAGTCATGCAAGAATACGGGGGATTTTTTAGCTAAAAAGAACCGTCCCTTTTAGCTAAAAAAAACGGGGCAGTCATGCAAGAATACGAGGGATTTTTTAGCTAAAAAGAACCGTCCCTTTTAGCTAAAAACGGAGGGTGGTTTTCTTGATGCTTGTTCACGGCACGTGGCTTTGGCTACACAATGTTTATTCGCGCGTATATAAAATTAAAAGATTTTCTTTCACGTTCACAATAAAATGCGTAACTTTGCGTTTTTATATAGATTAGATATAGTTTGTAATCTCAATGAACATGAAGAAATCCATCATACAGCGCATAGCGATTGCCGGCATCATCGCCGTTGCATCAATGGTCGCCAACCAGGCATGGGCATTCCCCATGTCCCACTACACGCAGTCGTCTAAACTGGCACGCGGCAACTGGGTAAAAATCAAGGTCAGCGAGAGTGGCATCTATCAGATCACTGATGCCGACGCACGCAACTGGGGCTTCTCGAGCGCCGCGGCGTTACACGTGTTTGGCCGTGGCGGTTCCCCGATGAGCGAGACCCTCAGCATCGACACCCCTGACGACCTGCCTCAGGTACCCGTGGTGCGCCAGGCCGGCAAGCTGCTGTTCTATGCCCAGGGTCCGTTGACGTGGAGGCCGATAGGCACTGTTGACTTCGTGCAGGTGCAGCACCCCTACTCTACCGAGGCTTATTACTTCGTGACCGATGACGAGTCTTACAAGGACATCGAGACCTCACGCGACGAGACTCCCGTGACAGGCACCCCCGTGACGACGTTCTCTGAGCGTCTGTTCCATGAGAAGGAAATCACCAGCCCCAGCCAGGTGGGCCGTGTGCTCCTGGGAGAGGATTTCCTGTCGAACAACACCATGCAGTTCACCTTTGACCTCAAAGGCCGCGTGCCCGGTAGCTACGTGTACACCCACACACAGGCCGGAGTGCGCCAGAACAGCTCGGGCGGTGGCGGATATTTCTCGTTCCAGCACAACGGGACCAACCTCGAGATCGAGAAGGCCGACCGCTTTGCCTTTGACGATACTAAATACCTGTTCTACACGGTCAAGTCGATGCCCAAGACGTTTGTACCCAGTAGTGACAAGCTCAACTACACAATCAAGTACACCAATACCAACGCGTCGGTGAGCCTGGCCAAGCTCAACTATGTCACCGTGAACTATGAGCGCCAGCTGGCACTGGACGGCGGCATGCTGTGCTGGGGCACAGTCGTGGGCACAGCCAAGGGCACTGCCATGGCGATAGCCCAGAGCCCCGAGGGAACGCTCGTGTGGGATGTAACCACGCCCTACCAGCCCGTGCAGCTCAACACCTCCCACAACGCCTCCACTACCACATGCGCGCTTTTTGCCCAAGGGCGCCGCGAGTATGTGGCTTTCAATCCCGCGGCCACTTTCAAGACTCCCGAGATGGCCGAGCACGTGTCTAACCAGGACCTGCACTCCAAGCCCGTGCCCGACATGATCATCATCACCCACCCGCGCTACCGCAACCAGGCACAGCGCGTCGCCGACCTCCACGAGCAGCTCGACAGCATGCGCGTGCTGGTGGTAAACCAGGAGGAGGTGTTCAACGAGTTCTCGAGCGGCACGCCCGACATGATGGCCCTGCGCCAGATGTGCAAGTTCTTCTATGACCACGAGGCCGACGGCCGTCACCACCTGCAGTATGTGCTGTTAATGGGTAACGGCTCGTTTGACAACCGACAGCTATCCAACGAGTTCAAGGGCTCGGCATTCCCCGCGCTGCTCACCTGGCAGGGCGAGGTGTCGCACACCGAGAGCGGTTCATACTGCACCGACGAGTGCCTGGCTATACTCAAGGACAACGCCGACAACAACTGGGGGCGCAACAAGCTCGATATCTCTGTGGGACGTTTCCCGGTCAAGAGCGAGGAGGAGGCACGCATCGCCGTTGACAAGCTCTACAAGTATGTCACCACGCCCAACTACGGCAGCTGGCGCAACAATATCATCGTGAGTGCCGACGACGAGGAGAATGGCGTGTTCATGATCCAGAGCGACGCTTACATTGACCATGCCCGCTCAACCGGTGGCAAGGACTTTATCTTCAAGCGCGTCTATCTCGACGCCTACGAGGCACAGAGCGTGGGCTCGTCGCGCAACTATCCCGGCGCCCGCGATGACCTGTACAATGGTCTCTCCGACGGTGTGCTCATGTGGACCTATAACGGCCACTCCAACGCCAACGTGATCTCGGCACACAACTTCGTGCGCCGCAACGACTTCATCGGCGGCATGTATTACAAGCACCTGCCTCTCATGTTCGGCACCACTTGCGAGCTGGCACGATATGACCAGGTCGAGGAATCGGGCGCTGAGCTCATGTTCCTCAACAAGAACGGCGGCGCCATCGCCGTGATAAGCGCCAACCGACAGGCTCTGATGGACAACAATGCATTACTGGGCAATAACTTCTTCAAGCGCGTGTTCACTCGCGACGACGACGGGCTGCCACTGCGCCTGGGCGAGGCCTTCAGGCTGGCAAGCAACGATTACCGTCTTCCCAACAACGTCAACTACACGCTGCTGGGCGATCCCGCCATGAGACTTGCCATACCGCGCTACTCGGCACGCATCGATGCCATCGACGGCAAGGCCATCGACCCCGAGGACAAGCCCGTGTTCAAGGCTCGCCAGACCATCACCTTCACCGGCACCATCGTGGACCACAAGGGCAACAAGGTGAACGGCTTCAACGGCTCGATACAGGGTAACCTCTATGACTGCGAGCAGTCGGTGACCACCCACGGATATGGCGACAAAGGCATCGAGTACACCTACCAGGAGCACAGCAACCGCATCGCGCTCACCAGCGACTCGGTAAGGAACGGCACGTTCAGCATCAAGGTGACCATCCCCAGCGAGATCATCTACTCCTATGACAACTTCACGCCGTCGCTCATCAACCTCTATGCCTACGACGCTAAGCAGAACGTGGATGCACAGGGCGCCAGCGAGGACTTCTACATCTATGGCTACGACGAGGACGCTAAGGAAGACACCACCGGCCCCCAGATCCTTTACCTGGGCCTCAACGGCGAGGACTTCAAGAACGGAGGAACAGTCAACGAGGACCCCTACGTGTTTGCAACCGTGACCGATGACAGCGGCATCAACCTCTCAGACGCCGGCATAGGCCACGCGATGACACTCATCCTCGACAACGAGGTGATGTACACCGACGTGAACAAGTATTACACCCCCGTGCTCGCCGGCAACGGCTACAAGGGCACCATCAACTACCCGCTCAAGGGGCTGAGCAACGGCAACCACTCGCTCAGGCTGCGCGTGTGGGACGTGTTCAACAACATGAGCGAGTTCTCAGTGAACTTTAACGTGGTCAACGGCCTCAAGCCCGAGATCAGCGAAGTATATGCCACCAACAACCCCGCCAACGACGAGACCACCTTCTACGTGAAGCACAACCGCCCCGACGCGGTGCTCAACGTGGGATTCGAGGTCTATGACCTGATGGGGCGCCTCGTGTGGAAGTCACAGCAGAGCGGCCAGAGCGACATGTACACCTCGTTCCCCGTGACCTGGGACCTCACCGACCTCAACGGCAACCGCGTGCCGCAGGGTATCTATGTGTACCGCGCAACGGTGTCGACCGACGGTGTGAGAGAAGCAACCAAGTCTAAGAAACTGGCTGTGACGGGCGAGTAATTTTGAGTTAACAAAAAAATTCACTACCTTTGTGAGTTGATAACGACACTTTTAATTGAATAATGAACGAAACAAAGACTGTACAACGTGCCATACTGCCTGAGCCCACGCTGAGGCGGCTGCCGTGGTATCTTGCCTATGTGAAACTGCTTGACAACCTGCACGTGGAGCACGTCTCCTCCACACAGATCTCCAAGGAGCTCAACGTGGACGCGTCACAGATTGCCAAGGACCTCTCTTTCCTCAACATCAAGGGGAAAACGCGCATCGGCTATGACGTGCACAAGCTTGTCAAGGAACTGGCCGATTTCCTTGGCTTCAAGAAGAAGCACAACGCTGTGGTGATAGGCGCCGGTAGCCTCGGGGCCGCACTGATGCAAGACAAGGGTCTGTCACAATATGGACTCAACATCGTGGCAGGATTCGATGTCAACAGCGACATTATAGGGACCAGCGTGGACGGCATGCCCATCTATGACATGGCCGACCTCAAGCAACGCCAGCAGGAGCTCAACGCCGCCATCGCTATCCTCACAGTGCCCGTGGAGCACTCCCAGGACGCGGCAAACGCCGCCATCGACAGCGGCATCAAGGCCATCTGGAACTTCACTCCATTCCGCATCAAGGCGCCGGCCAACATCGTGATAGCCAACACGTCGATCTACTCCCACCTGGCAATCATCTTTAACAGGATGGACGCCCGCAAGTAACCACTTGTACACCTATATATATATTATTAAAGCGACACGACAACATGAAGATAATGGTAATAAACAACAATTGCTGCAGCGACAACGCCGCCGACAACGACCACATGAGCGTCACGCTCATGGCCGACTCGGCATTCCTGCGCAACCGGCAGCCATACTTCATCCCCGACCACGCGCCACGATTCGGCGCGCTGCCGGTGGTAGCCTTCAGGGTGGGACGCCTGGGCAAGTGCATCGCCCGCCGCTTTGCACACCGCTACATCGACGCCCTGAGCCCCGCATTCATCGTGTTGCCGCTCGACGATAACAACACTCCGCTCGACTGCCACGGCATGGCGGCAGCCCTGGACGGAGGACTGCTGATGGGAGAATGGACTACCGTCGACACCTCGGCACAACTGCCCGCGACAGCCTGGAGCAACGCCGACGCCACCGGGACCATCACCGGCGATGACCTCATCGTGGACCCTCACGACGCCGTCACGTTCCTGAGCCAATACTGCACGCTCAAGATGGGCGACATCGTGTGCATCCCCGCCGCCGGCAACCCGCCGAGCCCGCTCGTGATGAACACGCGCCTGCAGGCCACGGTGGACAACACCACGGTGCTTGACCACCGCATCAAGTAAGACACAACTGAGAGAACAATTATATAAGACACTTTATACTTTGAAACTCATGAATAGAGCTATCAAGAAATATGCGAGCCTGGTTCTCGCCACAGCATTCACCGCTAGCACAGCGATGGCGTTCCCCGTCAACCACTTTGCCTCCTCGTCAAGGCTGGCACAGGGCACATGGGTAAAAATTGCCGTTTCTTCAACCGGCGTGTATGAACTCACCGATGAGGAACTGCTGCAGATGGGATTCAGCAACCCGGCAAACGTTCAAGTATATGGCATGGGCGGTAACGTCATCAGCGAGACCCTCAACGGCGTCTACCCCGACGACCTGCAACCCGTCAGCATGGCACGTTTTAACGGCAAGCTATGTTTCTATGCCCTGGGACCCACTACCATGACCATGGTCGACTCCAGGACCGAGACTCCGCGTTACACAAGAGTCAACAACACCTACTCGACCAAGGGCTACTACTTCCTGGCCGAGACTGCCGACCCGCAGATGGTCTACGAGCAGGAGGCATCGTCGCGCGGTTCCATTGAACGCACCACCGGCCTGGGATATTTCCTGCACGAGAGCGACCGCATCTCGATAGGCCTTTCGGGAAAGAGCTTCCTAGGTGAAGACCTGGGCAAGAACGGCTTTGACATCCCGTTCTACCTCCCCGGCAACGCTTCGCCCACAATCACCGTCAACACCTCCGTTGCACTCAACTGCAGCGCATCTTACTCCTACGTGCGCTCGACAGTCACTGCCGGAGGCACCTCGGCAAGCGTCACCTTCCCCGACAACCAAGCGCGCATCTATGCCCCCGTCGACGCTTCAACCTACTACAACACCGCGTCTCCCGTGGGCAAGGCGACCCTGGACACCGTCTACAACGAGGGCTCTATAAATGCCAACGTTTTTTACCAGCTGGCCGAGGCCAAGCTGGCCAAGCTCGACTACTGCATCATCTCCTATAACAAGCACAACAACCTGGAAGGATGCAGCGACTCGCAGAGCATCATGGGCATCCCCGCGCTCACATCGCGCGACTGCATCATGCTGCCACACGTGGCACCCGGCACCGTGGTGTGGAACGTTGACGACGCACAGGACCCCGTGCAGTATGAACTGACTGCAACCGTGGGCGAGGACGGCGAGATGGCAGGATATGAGTTCACCCCCAGGGTAAGCGCCAAGGAGGCCAACTACGTGATCTTCGACCCCAGCAACACGCTCAAGAAAATCGACTCGTACGAGGCCGTTACCAACCAGAATATCCACGCACTGCCCACCCCCGACATGGTCATCGTCACCAACAAGACCTTCATGGAGCAGGCCGAACGCGTGGCTCAGCTGCACCGCAACATCGACGGCATGACCGTCCATGTCATTGACCAGGAGCAGATCTTCAACGAGTTCTCGAGCGGCACACCCGACGCCATGGCTATACGCCTCATGTGCAAGATGTTCTACGACCGCGACAAGACCAAGTTCCGCAACCTGTTGCTCTTTGGCCAGGGTTCCTACGACAACCGCGGCCTGGTGAGCAACAAGCCCAACCGCATCCTCACCTACCAGAGCGAGGCAAGCAACAGCGAGGTCAACACCTACACCAGCGATGACTTCTACGCATTCCTCGACGACGACTCGGGCATCACCTCCACTCTCTACAGCGACATCGTGCGCATCGGCGTGGGACGCTACCCCGTGGCCAGCGTGGAAGAGGCACGCAAGGACGTGGACAAGCTCATCAAGTATGTAACGACACCCGACTACGGCCCCTGGCGCAATGATGTGCTCTTCATGGCCGACTCCGACGAGAAAGACCCTGCTTCAAAGAAGAACGCCCACATCTTCCAGTCGGAAGGCGTGTGCAACATCGTAGAAGGCACCCAGGCCACACAGCTCCAGAGCAACAAGGTATACGTGGAGATGTTCCAGCGCGAGAGCGACAGCAAGCAGACCTCACTGCAGGGACGCCGCAAGCTGCTCGAGTTATTCCAGAACGGACAGTACTTCGCAACCTACACCGGACACGCCGACAGCCGCGGATTCTCTCTCTCCAACCTGTGGCCCTCGACAACAGCCCAGTCAACCTCCTATCCCCACCTGCCCATCATGACCACAGCATGCTGTGAGGTGGCACGATATGACAGCGACACCCGTGGCGTCGCCGAGCACATGTTCCACCACCCCAATGGCGGTGCAATCGCGATGATCACCACTCCCCGTCAAACCTATGACGAGCAGAACTACCTGATGAACAAGAACTTCGTCAAGAGCCTGTTCTCTTATAACACCAAGGGGATGATGCCCACCCTGGGCGAGGCCTACATCGGCATGAAGACCCTCTTTGGCACCGCGACCAACGGCAACAAGCTCTCTTACTCGCTGCTGGGCGACCCCGCCATCAAGTGCAACTATCCCAAGCCCCTGTTCAACATCACCACCATCAACAGCACCGACATCACCGAGGGCAACACAGTGAACACCGCACCCATGCAGCAGCTCACCGTCACAGCACAGGTGATGCGCGAGGACGGACAGGGCGTTGACACCGGCTTCAACGGAGACGCAACACTCTCGCTCTACGGCTCAAAGAGACTGCTCAAGACCGTTCACGGACTCGAAGGCGTGGTTGACGTGGAACGCGACATCTTCTTCTCGCGCGACCTCCTGGCACGCATCCAGGGACGCGTGGTAGACGGCAACTTCACCGGAACAATCATCGTGCCGCGCCACGAGAAGACACTCAACGAGCAGGCCCTCGTGCGCGTCTATGCACACCAGGACAACTCGAGCAACATGGTCAACGGCGAGAGCAACGCCGTCATGCTCACCGAGTATAACGAGAACACTGCGCTCACCGACGACAATTCTCCCGTCATCGAGAGCATGTTCATCAACGACGAACAGCAGTTCAGCAACAACAGCTTGGTGGCTCCCGGTGCTACACTCTACATCCGCGCTACCGACGACCTGGGCATCAACACCATGGAGGCATCGATGGGCAACGCCATGAAGCTCTCGCTCGACGGCGGCAAGACCACCTACCCGCTGGTGAAGAACTGCGCTACAGCCAGCGAGGGCGGCACAGTGCTCAACGTGGCATTCCCGCTCAACGACATCAGCGAGGGCACCCACTCGCTCTCGTTCACCGTCTTTGATGTCGCAGGCAACTCGACCACACGCTCTATCTCGTTCATCGTGGGCAACACCAGCGAGAAGACCATCGAGGTTGCCGAGCTCCCCGCCACAACACAGGCCACCATCAACATGCAAGGCGACGACAACATGGGCACCACCATCAAGGTCACCGATCCCCAGGGCAACCTAGTGTTCACAACCCAGGCTGCTTCTTTCCCCTTCACATGGGACCTCAAGGGCATGGACGGCAACCGCGTGAAGCCCGGCCTGTACAAGGTCTTCGCAATGTACAATGACGGCACCACCTATGGCAGCACCAACGTGGCCGACCTCATCGTCATCGACCCCCTTAGCAACACAACAAAATAACACATTAGCATCTACTTAAAAGAATGACTCACAAGAAAACCATATTCTCACGCATCATGCGGGGCACAGTAGCGGCAACGTGCTGTGCACTCGCCATCAATGCCTCCGCATTCCCCGCGACCAAGTATGCCAGCAACTCTGTCCTGGCCCAGGGCAAGTGGGTAAAGGTGGCTATACCCGCCGATGGCGTCTATGAAATCACCGAGCAAGAGCTCCACGAGATGGGATTTGCCGATATCAATAACGTGCAGGTCTACGGACAAGGCGGACACATGATCAAAGAGCAACTCGACGGAACAGCTGCCGACGACCTCAATCAGGTTGCCACCATGGTGACCGCCGGCAAGCTCATCTTCTATGCCAACGGACCGGTGAGATTCACTCTCACGCCGGCAGTAGGCACCACGCCCACTCACTTCACACGCATCATCAACGCCTACTCAACCATGGGATACTACTTCCTCACCGAGGGAAAGTCTCCACTCACGGTTGCCAAGGCCGCTGAGACAGCACTGGGCAAAACCATGCTCACCACCAGCTATGACTATTACTACCACGAGAGCGACATGTTCTCATTCGGCCTCAGCGGCAAGGACATGCTGGGCGAGGACATCACCCAGGGCGGCAACCACAGCTTCACGCTCGAGAACCCCGCGAGCGGCGACATGGCAGTGAAAATTGCCGCTGGCGCAAAGGTGAAGTCGGGTAGCGTTTACCTCCGGGCCACTTTCAACGCCGGCGGTGCATCGGTCAACGCGCCATTTGTATCAACAGCATCCAAGATCAACGCTCCCACGGCAGGCAACGCCTACAACTACTACAACGCGTGTGCACCCGTTGCCAGCTTATCACTGCCCGAGCCCGCGGCTAGCGGCAGCATCAACCTGAACTTCGGTGCCACCGCCGACTATACCGGCGCCATGGCAACAACGGTAACCAAGGGAGCGCTCGACAACATCATCATCACTTACCAGCACAACAACGTCATCGGCAACAACAGCCAGACACGCATGGCCTTTGAGCCCGTCACTGACAATGACGTCATCGCACTGCCCGGAGCTCCAAGCGCGGCAGTGGTGTGGAACATCGACAACCCCAACACACCCTCCCAGGCCAACCTCACCTCCAGCGACGAGGGCATGGGATTCTCGCCCGGAACCATCAATGCCGTGAGCAAGTGGGTGGCATTCAACCCCGAGGGAACACTGATGAAAATCGCCGGCCATGAGGCTGTCGACAACCAGGACATCCACGGCATGGCAACCCCCGACATGGTGATCGTTGCCAACAAAGCCTTCATCGAGCAGGCACAGCGCATCGCCGACCTCCACAAGAACACCGATGGCCTCAACGTGGCCGTCCTCGACCAGCAGCAGGTCTTCAACGAGTTCTCCAGCGGCACCCCCGACGCCATGGGCGTGCGCCTCATGTGCAAGATGTTCTATGACCGCAGCAACACCAAGTTCAAGTACCTGCTCATGATGGGCGAGGGATCATATGACAACCGCGGCCTGGCCAGCAAAAAGGACTTCCGCGTCATCACCTACCAAACCGACGTGAGTAACGACGAGGACTACTCTTATCCCTGCGACGACTTCTTTGCAATGCTAGACGACAACACCGGTACTAAGGCCACTTCAATCTCTTCAAGCACAATCAAACTGGGAGTGGGTCGCTTCCCATCGTCGTCAGTAGAGGAAGCCACCAGCGACGTGGACAAGCTCGTCAAGTATGTCCTCACACCCGACTACGGCCCCTGGCGCAACAGCACGTTCTACATGGCCGAGACCGGCGACAAGGACCTGCACATCACTCAGGCCGAGGGCATTGCCAACCTCATGGAAAAGAACATCAAGACCGGTATGGAAATCAACAAGGTCTATGTCGACATGTTCCCGCGCGCCGTCAACGAGCCACAGATCCCCAGCGAGGCCAACCGCACCTCGTCCGAGGCACGTCGCTCGTTCATCGAGCTGCTCAAGCGAGGTCAATACTACGGCACCTACGTGGGACACGCCACGGTCAAGACCTTCACCAACAGCCGCCTGTGGCGAACCGAGGATGCGCTCAGCACCACCTATCCCCACCTCCCCATCGTCTTCACCGCGTGCTGCAACGTGGCACGATATGACAGCGACACACGTGGCATCGCCGAGCACATGTTCCACTTTCCCAACGGAGGTGGCATCGCGATGATCACAACGACACGCGAAGTGTATGCCAACAGCAACGACCTGCTCAACCAGTATTTCTCAAAGGCCATGTTCAACTGGCAGGCCAACGGCATCCCCACCCTGGGTTATGCCATGATGAAGGCAAAACAGGGATTCGGAACAGCCAACAATGCCAACAAGCTCAAGTTCGTGCTCCTGGGTGATCCCGCCATGCAGCTCGCCTACCCCGTGCCCCTGATGCGCATCACCGAGGTCAACGGCACCCCCGTTGACAACGAGGAAGTGACCGTCGAGACAGCTCCCATGCAGCAAGTCACCGTCACCGCGCAGGTATACAACGAACTGGGTAACCCCGACAACAACTTCAACGGCGACGCAACGCTCACCATCTATGACTACGAGCGCAAGATTCCGCTCACCGTAACAACCCAGACCGTAAACTATCCGCGCGACATCCTCACCCAAGTCACAGGACGCGTCGTCAACGGCGTGTTCCACGGCTCGGCTGTGCTGCCACGCTACATCCGCGGCATGGGCAACAACGGCATGATACGCATCTATGCCCACAAGGACAACACCGACAAGATGGTTAACGCCCAGTTCAACAACCTCATGCTCAACCAGTACAGTGCCACTTCAGCACTGACCGACGACAACGCACCCGTGATCACCAGCATGTTCCTCAACGAGGAAGAGACATTCAACGACGGATGCACCGTGGCACCCAACTCGACACTCTACATCCATGCCACCGACGACCTGGCGTTCAACAACCAGTCGACAAGCATGGGCAACAGCATGAGACTCGTGCTCGACGGCGGCAAGCAGTCCTACTATGACATCACCGAGAACGCAACCATCACCCAGGACGGCAAGCAGCTCACCGTAGCTTACCCCCTGAACGGACTGAGCGAGGGTGTGCACTCACTGGCCTATACCGTCCATGACGTTGCCGGCAACTCTGCATCACGCACCATCTCATTCTTCGTGGGCAACACCAGCAACATCAACATCAACGTGAACGAACTGCCAGCCACCACACAGGCGACAATCACAGCAGCCGCCACCAGCAACATGCCCGCGATGAACGTCTATGTCACCGACCTCATGGGCAACCTCGTCTACACCGCCGCTTCCACCGCGATGCCTTTCACCTGGAACCTCCAGGACATGAACGGCAAGCGCGTTAAGGCTGGTGTCTACAAGGTGTGGGGCAACTACAACGACAACGGCACCAACGGCGGCACCAACGTTGCCTCGGTGATCGTCCTCGACCCCGTCAAGTGAAAACGCCTCGATACTACATCGAGC
>JAZQPG010000133.1:0-16678 GCA_045628365.1 Sodaliphilus sp.
GTGTTCTTGATAACGAGACCAATGCGGTCAGCGTCGGGGTCACTAGCCAGGACGATGTCGGCCTGAACCTCCTCAGCCTTCTTGATTGCGAGTGCCATTGCGCTAGCGTTCTCGGGATTGGGAGAGTCAACAGTGGGGAAGTCACCGCTCATCACGTCCTGCTCGGGCACGTGGATGACATTGTCAAATCCCCAGCGCTCGATTGAACGGGGAAGGATATAGCGACCTACACCGTGGATGGGAGTGTAGACAATCTTGAGGTCGTGCTGACGCTTGTTAACCTCGGGGCTCAGAGAGAGAGCTGCGATCTCCTCGATGTACTGCTTGTCGATGTTCTCGCCAATGATCTCGATGAGCTCGGGGTTACCTTCAAACTTGATTTCCTTTACATCCTTGATGCGGTTAACGTAGTCGATGATGTTTACGTCGTGGGGCGATACAACCTGTGCACCGTCGTCCCAGTAAGCCTTGTAACCGTTATACTCCTTGGGGTTGTGAGAAGCTGTGATGTTCACACCGCTCTGGCAACCCAGTTTGCGTATTGCATAAGAAACCTCAGGGGTGGGGCGGCAGTCCTCAAAGAGGAATACCTTGATGCCGTTAGCCGAGAAGATGTTGGCAACAGTCTCGGCAAAGAGGCGGCTGTTGTTGCGCACGTCGTGGCCAACCACAACCTTGATTTGCTCCAGGTCCTTGAATGCTTCCTTCAGGTAGTTAGCAAGACCCTGTGTGGCCGAACCCACGGTGTAGATGTTCATGCGGTTGCTACCTGCGCCCATGATGCCGCGCAGACCGCCGGTACCGAACTCAAGGTCCTTGTAGAACGACTCGATAAGTTCTGTCTTGTCCTCGGCCTCAATCATGGCCTTTACTGCTGCCTGGGTGGCTTCGTCATATCCTGCTGTGAGCCAACCCTGTGCTTTCTCTGTTACTTGTTTGATTAATAATTCGTCTGCCATAGTTTAATTTATGTTTTTTAAATTGTTATTATTTGCTGAAGAAATGGGTCATTACTTTTGTCATGTTCAGGTGGTCGTCGACCGATGCAGTCTCGCGTGCCGAGTGCATGGCCAGGAGCGGATTGCCCACGTCCACGCCCTCGATGTCCATCTGCGAGGTGAGGATGTTGCCTAGTGTTGAACCGCCGGCAACGTCGCTGTGGTTAACGAAGTACTGGTAGGGAGAACCGCACTCGATGCACAGGCTCTTGAAGATTGCTGCCGAGTGAGCGTCGCTCATGTACTTGCAGTTAGCGTTGATCTTGATGCAGGGGCCGTCCCCCATGTGGGGATGGTTGGTCGGGTCATATTTTTCACCATAATTGGGGTGGAATGCATGCGCATTGTCGGCCGAGATCATGAACGACTGTGCCACGGCGCGAGAGAAATCGTCGAACGTTCCGCCCTGGGCTTCTACGATGCGGCGCATCACGTTGGCCAGTACAGGCGAACCAGCACCTTGCTTTGTTCCGCTGCCGGTCTCCTCGTTGTCAAAGATTGCTGCAACGCAGGTTGCGTCTTCGCCTGTTGATTCCACGATGGCGGTGATAGCCGCATGTGCCATGCTCAGGTCGTCAAGGCGTCCGCACGAGATGAACTCGTTGTTGAGGCCGAATGTACAAGCCTTCTCTACATCGTAGAGCATGAGGTCAAAGTCGATGATGTCCTCGGTGCCCACGTTGAGTTCCTGAGCCACGAGCTTGAGCAGCATGTTGTTTGCCTCGAGTCTGTCGTTCACCTTTGCGATTATGGGGAGCATGTCCTTTTGCTTAGACAGTTTGTTACCCTCGTTGACCGCACGGTTGAAGTGGATGGCCAGGTGAGAGATGCTGAGCAGCGGACGGTCGATCTTGATTGTTGTTGATACCGGCTTGAGCGCATCTTCACCCTTGAGGATGACGCGTCCGGCAATAGAAAGAGGACGGTCAAACCATGTGTAAAGGATGGGACCGCCATAAACCTCAGTGTTGAGTTTAACGATGCCGCCCTCGCAGCACATCTCGGCTGCGGGCTTGATGCGGAAGCAAGGCGAGTCGCTGTGGGCTGCCACGACGCGGAACCCGGTCTCGGTGATGGGTTTCTTTCCAATCTTGAATGCAAAAATTGCCGAGTCGTTCTTGGTTACATAGAACTTGTCGCCTGGCTGGGCAGTGATTTTATCTTTAAGCATGACTTCAGTGTAACCGTTGTTGTCAAGGATCCCCTTGATGGTTTTCACTGCGAGGAAATTGCAAGGACTGCTGTCCATGAATTCCAGTAATGATTTGATTGTTGCCATAGTGTTGTATATTAATTAGTGATTAATACTCGGGATCGGTGTTATAGAATGCGTTGTTGAGCGCCCTGAGCACGTTGCACAGGGTCTGGCCCCAGTAAGAGACGAAGTTCTCCTTGCATTGTTCCACCAGCAGCGTGCTGTCCTCGGCCGGGGCGTCATGCACGCTCTGCACCAGGTTGTAGAACTCCTGGTACAGGTCGGCGAGGTTCTCGCTGATGAAAGCCGAGATGGGAGTGTCGCTATATTTCATGTCCTCAACAAACACCTCGAGGTAACAGTCCTCGCTGCCCATCACCTGGGCCACAAGCGAGCGCACCTGGTCGTAGGCCACCTCGTCGAGGATCTGCTCCAGGTAGTAGTCGCCGTAACCGCCTTCGATCTCCACGTCGCTGATGGCGATGTATACGCGAGGAAGCAGTTTGAGCATGCGGGCTACGAACATGTCGCGTGTACCCTCGGCGCAGTGTTCTACCGAGTGGCAGTACTCGTTGGCCAGTGCTATGACCGTGAGCGTGTTGTTTGACAGTTTGTTGTTTTTATCCATTTAAAACGTTAATTCAGTTTGTTCAGTTATATACAGTCTATGTCTCTCGATATAGGCCATTACCTCATCAGGGACATAGAAGCAAGCGTTTTCCTCATTGGCTAGTTGCTCGCGTATGTAGCTTGATGACACCTCGATGAGCGGTGCGTTAACCAGTTGCACGCGGCTCTTCAACTCTTCGGGAATCGCTACTTCGTAGCCTTGGCGTGGGTAGATAATGATATGATACTTCTCAACGATCTCTTGGTGAGAGCGCCAGCGGTCAAATGCCACCCAGTTGTCAGCGCCTATTACCAAGTACAGTTCGTCGTCAGGGAACTTTTGCTGCAGGGTATTTAGAGTGTCGATTGTGTAGGAAGGGCGGGGTAGGGTGAACTCGAATGCCGATGTCACCACGTTATCGAGCCTTGATGTCACCAGCTCGGTCATGCGCAGGCGGTGCATCTCGCCAGCCATCTTCATGCCGCTCTTGAACGGGTTCTCGGGCGACACCATTAGCCATAGCTGGTCTAGGTCGGTGTGCTGGCTGATGTAGTTGGCTATGATGGCGTGCCCCACATGAATGGGGTTGAACGAACCACCCATTATTCCTATCTTCATCTTGCTCGTGTTTGTGTTACTTGATGAATTCACTGATAAGGTTGCGCACGTCGTCAACAGCTTTCTCTAACTGGTCGTTTACCACAACCTGGTCAAACTGTGAAGCGTGTCCTATCTCGAACTCGGCCTTGCTGATGCGTTTCTCGATTTCCTCCATCGAGTCAGTGGCACGTGCCACGAGTCTCTTGCGCAGCACGTCAACGCTGGGGGGCTGGATGAAGATTGACAACGCGTGGCTGCCATACATCTTCTTTACATTGATGCCGCCCAATACGTCAACGTCAAGAATCACGTTCTTGCCCATCGAGTTGATGCGCTCGATTTCGCTCTTGAGAGTGCCGTAGTAGCGTCCTGCATAAACCTCTTCATACTCGGCAAACGCTCCTTGCTCGATGCGTTGCTTGAAGTCTTCAACAGTGAGGAAGTAGTAGTTGACTCCGTGTTGTTCGCCCTCGCGCGGTGATCTGGTTGTTGCCGACACAGAGAACTCCAACTTGAGTTCCGGGTCATCGATGATGGCGTTAATGATGGTCGACTTACCGGTGCCTGACGGAGCCGAGATGATAATGAGTTTTCCTGTTTCCATACTTGTTGACGATGTTTAGAGCACGTTAAGAACCTGCTCCTTGATTTGTTCCAGATTATCTTTCATGCGTACAACCACCTTTTGCAACTCGGCTTCATTGGCCTTAGAGCCGGTGGTGTTGATCTCGCGTCCCATCTCCTGACTGATGAATCCCAGTTTCTTGCCCTGGCACTCACCGTTGTGGAGCGTATCAAGGAAATAGTTGAGATGGTTCTGGAGTCGTATCTTCTCCTCGGTGATATCAAGTTTCTCGATGTAGAAAATCAGTTCTTGTTCCAAGCGGTTGTTGTCTACTGTGATGTTTTCAAGCTTGGCCAGCGCATCCTGCAGGCGAGCCTTCACCTTTTCCACGCGCACACTTTCGTACTTGGGGACCTCGTTGAGCAGTTCCTGGATATTGTTGATTTTCTCTTCAAAGAATCTCTCGAGACGGCGTCCTTCCTGGGTGCGGAACTCAGTGAGGGCTTTGATAGCCTCGTCCACAGTGCTTTTTACAACCAATTTCTCTTCGTCGGTCACCTCATTGCCGTTGGCCTCGCTCTTCAGTGCCTCGGGGAGTCGCAGCAATGTCGCGTACCAATCGGTGGGAGCTTCGATGCCTAGCTCGGCCGACATTTGTTCTATTTGCTCCTTGTATTGTTTGAGAAGCGGCACGTTGATAGACATGGGTGCATTTCCGTCCATTGTCTCGCATGTGATAGTGACGTCAATCTTGCCTCGTTGCAGCGATGTGGCGATCTTGTTGCGCAGTTCCAGGTCAATCTCGTGGTAGGGTTGTGGCAGTCTCATCGACATGTCCACTTGTTTGCTGTTTAGCGATTTGATCTCGACGGTGATCTTCTTGTTGTTGTGAGAACCCACGGCCTTGCCAAATCCTGTCATTGATAATATCATGAATCCTTTGTTTTGATGTACAGTTTATAATCGTACAAAATTAGTAAAAAATCCTGTGGTGGCAAAATCTTTTATTATAAAATAATAACTCTCTGGCCTTGATGGTACATTTGATGGTACATTTGTTAACGGTTAAAGGGTATGTGATAGTGAATTTCTTTTACATGATTGGCGGTGCTTTTCCCGGTATAGAACTTTACCTGGAAACATTGTGATTTCAGGTAATAATTTTAGAAAAATTGTTAACAATGTGGTGGATTTGTTCTTTTTTTGTAAATTTGCATTTTATTTGGACAGATTATGAAGAATAACGTTATAGACAATGCCACACTGGTAAAGGCCATCGTGGAGGGTATACAGGAGAAAAAAGGTAAATCAATTGTTTGTGTCGACATGAGCGACATTGAATATGCTGCGGCTCAGGGTTTTGTGATATGTCAGGGAACATCGAGCATGCAGGTTGAGGCTATTGCCGACAGCATCCGCGACTACGTTGAGGAGTCGATAGGTGTTAGGCCTTATAATTACGACGGCTACCAGAACGGTGAGTGGATTGTTATCGATTATGGCACGATTTATGCACATGTGTTTTTACCTGAGTTCAGGGAGCGTTACAGGCTGGAGCAGTTGTGGAGCGACGCAAAGGTAGAGATCATCCCTGACTTAGATTGAAACTTGAAACACATTTAAATTTGATCTATGTCAAACGAAAATCCTAAGAAAATGAGATTCAACATCTACTGGATGTACGGTATCGTGCTGGCCATGATACTTGGTGTGTGGTTGTTTAGCGACACCACCACTAGCCAGGAGGTGAGCTGGAGTGACTTTGAGAGCTGGGTTAAGAAAGGCGGTGTTGAAAACATCGTGGTTTACAGTGATGAGGACAAGGTGGAAGCCTTCCTCAGTGATTCATTGGCTAGCAAGGTGTATCCTGGCTATAAGCCCCAGAAAGGCTATAAGCCGTCAATCAAAGCCCAGTGTGCCAAGACCGGTGTTGACGAGAAAATCGACTACTGGCGTCAGCAGGGCTACTTCAAGGGCAAGGTGAAATATGAAAAAACAGGAACGTTCTCCAATATCATTTGGGGATTCGGCCCTATTATCTTGCTTATTGTATTTTGGGTGCTTATTTCTCGACGCATGTCGGGTGGTGCCGGAGGTTCTGGAGGAATCTTCAGCGTGGGCAAATCCAAGGCGAAACTCTTTGATAAAAACAATGGTACAAACGTTACCTTTAAAGATGTAGCCGGTCTTGCCGAGGCTAAGGTGGAGATTACCGAAATTGTAGATTTTCTCAAAAATCCGGATCATTACACTAAGTTGGGCGGTAAGATACCTAAAGGAGCTTTGCTCGTGGGACCTCCGGGAACCGGTAAGACATTGTTGGCCAAGGCTGTTGCGGGCGAGGCTGAGGTGCCATTCTTCTCTATGTCGGGTAGTGACTTCGTGGAAATGTTTGTGGGCGTTGGTGCATCTCGTGTGCGTGACCTTTTCAAGCAGGCCAAGGAGAAAGCCCCGTGCATTGTGTTCATCGATGAGATCGATGCCGTGGGACGTGCCCGTGGCAAGAATGCCAGCATGCATTCAAATGATGAACGAGAGAACACCCTCAACCAGTTGCTCACAGAGATGGACGGTTTCGGTACTAACAGCGGTGTGATTATTCTCGCTGCCACAAACCGTGCCGACATCCTTGACAAGGCGCTGATGCGTGCCGGACGTTTCGATCGCCAGATCTACGTAGAGTTGCCTGAACTAAGTGACCGTAAAGAGATATTTAATGTGCACCTGCGCAATGTGAAGATTGACGGAAGCGTGGACGTTGAACAACTTGCCCGTCAAACTCCGGGCTTCTCAGGAGCTGATATTGCCAACGTGTGCAACGAGGCTGCCCTGATTGCTGCACGCCGCAAGAAACAGGCTGTTCAGCGCAAAGACTTTATGGATGCCATTGACCGCATTATCGGAGGTTTGGAAAAGAAATCCAAGATTATCACTGACGAGGAGCGTCGTTCGATCGCTATCCATGAGGCAGGTCATGCCACTGTTAGCTGGCACCTGCGTTACGCGAGTCCGCTCATCAAGGTCACCATCGTGCCCCGTGGGAAGGCCCTTGGCGCAGCTTGGTACATGCCCGAGGAACGTCAGATAGAGCCCAAGCAGGCGTTGCTGGACGAGATTTGCTCGCTCATGGCAGGCCGTGTGGCCGAGGATATGTTCCTTGGATTCATCGACACCGGTGCCCTCAATGACCTGGAACGAGCCACTAAGATTGCATATGCAATGGTGACTTACTATGGCATGAGTGACACATTGCCCAATATCTCTTACTACGACTCAAGCGGTCAGGCTTATGGGTTCACCAAGCCCTACAGTGAGTCGCGCGCCAAGAGTATTGACGAAGAGGTTCAGGAGATTATCAACGGCCAGTATGAACGTGCTAAAGAGATTCTCAATAAATACTGCCAGGGACATCACGAACTGGCCGACTTGCTTCTCACTAACGAGGTGATTTTCACCGAGGACGTTGAACGCATATTCGGTAAACGCCAGTGGGCATCACGCACTGAGGAAATCATGCGTGCCACCGAAGAAGCAAAGGCAAAGGAAAACGCTGGCGAGCAAGCCGGCACTGGTGATTCTGCCGAATCAGATAAAGAATCTCCCGCTCCTGCTGATGGTGCAAGTGCACCTGTGGCGGGAGACCCGGCTTCAAGTCAGCAGTCTCCACCTCCCTTCAACGGGTGAATGCCATAGATAGGTATATAAAAATAACTAAGGGCATCCTTCGAGTCTTGAAGGGTGCCCTTGTTGCCCTTGTTGTGCAAGTGGTAGCAGTTTGCAGTCAAATTATTTTTATTTGTCAAGAATAAGAGTTACCTTTGCAACATAAATGTATATGGTGCATATGAAAGAATTTAATAATAGTGAACTGGCGGCGCTTGTTAGCTTGCTTGTTGAAATGGCCAATGTGGACAACAAAGTCGCAATAGAGGAGATTGTGGAGTTCCAACGCATTGTCGACGAGTACCACATCCCCATGGATGTGGTTGAAGCGGGCAAGCAATTGAGCTATGACTATGCTATCTCTGTTGTTAAGGGCATGAGTGAAGTTAAGAAAGTACTGGTTGCCAAACTCGTTGTCAGCATCATGGACGCTGACTTGAAACAGGAGGATGTGGAGTTTGCTCTGCTTAAAGACATATGCATCAAGACAGGTATTGATAAAATCGTAAATTGTGAAGATAATGGACCAAGCATTAAAGAAAAAATTAAAGGAGGACAGTAACGGACTGGCCACCTATGAGTTTATTGCTAATAACATCAATGATATCGACCCCATGCTGGACGAACTCATTGAGAACATGATGGAAGTGGACCGCACTGGACAGTTTGTGGTTAGTACAGCTCGCTATCTCAATGCTATCAACAGCGAGAAGTACAGCGGTGCCATCGACAGCCTGATAAAGGCTGCCATTGCTAAGGACCGCGAACACGTGTACCTGGCATCGCTTGCTTCATCGATTTGGGGTAATGACTATGCCGAGCACGCTGTTGAACTCAGTTCCAAGGATGACAACTTCAGGCGCATCTATAAACGTTTGTACCCTGCCGGGTTATAATAAACACTGTAATGAAGAAACAAATACTCATTCTGTCGGTTGCTCTGCTGGTTGCGATAGGGCTGTGCTCTATGACGAACCGTCCAGGCGACGATGACAACAAAACCGAAAATAAAGAAAACGTGGACTATAGCAATCTTACTAAAGTAGAATTTAAGACTACGCTGGGCGACATTGTCGTTGTGCTTTACAACGAGACACCCAAGCATCGTGATAACTTTGTTAAACTTGTTAAGGAGGGATACTATGACGGCGTCCTTTTCCATCGCGTTATCAAAGACTTCATGATTCAGACCGGCGACGGTAGTTCTAAGAATGCGACAAAGGACCAAATGCTTGGTGCCGGAGACCTCAACTACACCATTCCCGCCGAGTTTGTTTATCCCCGGTATTTCCACAAGAAAGGCGCTCTGGCTGCAGCGCGTACTGGTGACCAGGTGAATCCTGAGCGTGCTAGCTCGGGCTCTCAGTTCTACATCGTCACCGGCCGTGTGATGGATAACTACGAGCTTGACATGATGGAAAAACGCATGGAATATAGCAAAAAACAGAGTATATTTAACCAACTTGCGATGGAGCATCGTGAAGCCATCATGCTGATGCAGCAGCAAGGAGACCAGGCCGGTCTTGACAGCCTGCAGCGTCAACTCATTCCGCAGGTCGAGGCCATGTATGCCGCTAGTCCTGCCAAGCTCACCGACGAGCAGCGCAAGGCTTACTCAACTATTGGCGGCACTCCTCATCTTGATGGAGAGTACACTGTGTTTGGCGAGGTGATCAAGGGTCTTGAGATTGTTGATAAAATCCAGAGCGTGGCTACCGATGGCCATGACCGCCCTGTTGATGATATTAAAATCATTTCAGCAAAGGTGTTGTGATCAAGTTCAATAAGCATATACTGAATAATGGGCTTAGGCTCATTCATTACCAAGATAGCGCTACCAGGATGGTGGCGCTTAATTTGCTTTACAACGTAGGGGCTAAGCATGAGAGCCCCGAGCATACTGGTTTGGCCCACCTGATGGAACATCTGATGTTCAGTGGTTCGGCCAATGTGCCCAGCTTTGACGATGCGTTACAGGCTGCCGGTGGTAACAGCAACGCTTGGACTAGCTGTGACATGACCAACTACTACGAGTCGTTGCCTGCCCATAACATCGAGACTGCGCTGTGGGCCGAGAGTGACCGGTTGATGCAATTGTCGTTGACCGACGAGTGCATCCGTGTTCAAAAAGACGTCGTGATGGAGGAGTTCAAGCAACGCAACCTCAACGTCCCGTATGGCGACATGAGCCACTTGATGCATTCCTTGGTGTTTAAAAAACATCCTTACAGATGGCCAACAATCGGCCTGGAACTGTCACACATCGAAAATGTCACTGCTGAACAGATAAATGAGTTTTATCGTACTCATTACTCAGTGAACAATCTGATCCTTGGCATCTCGGGGGATGTGACTTTTGAACGGGCTATTGAACTGGCTGAGAAATGGTTTGGTGATATAGAACCTTCCGGGAAATCTCGTCCTGTGATTGCTCCAGAACCGGGACAAACCGAAGAGCGTAGACTCACGGTGCATCGTGATGTTCCACAGGACACGATTGTGATGCTTTATCGCATGCCGGGGCGTGCTGACAAGGGTTATCCTGCATGCGACCTGTTGAGCGATATCCTGGCCAATGGCAAAAGCGCCCGCTTTTATCAGAACGTTCTTTCCCGCACTACACTCTTTACCGAGCTAGACGCTGCAGTGGAGGGAACAATCGAGGAAGGGTTGTTCATGGTGAGAGGCAGGCTCAGTGATGGTGTCGGGTTTGAACAGGCCGAGGCGGCAATTGAGGAGCAACTCGCCATGTTGTGCAACGATGGTGTTGACGACAGGGAACTGGAAAAGTGTGTCAACAAGTTCCACGCAAGCCTGGTGTTTGACAATATCGGATATCAAGAGAAAATTCAGAAGTTGTGTGAATATGAGCTGATGGGCGACGCAGGTCTCATTAATAATGAAGTGGATCGTTACCGCGCTGTCACTTGTGATGATATCAGGGACGTGGCATGTCGCTTGTTTGCGCCCTGCAACCGCTCGGTGCTTCATTATGTTGCAAATGAAGTGCCTACAGGGGACCGTGCGGACTAAAAAACAAAAAAAATAACCTCAAATTTCAAAAAATAACATATTTTCTTTGGCATGTGAAAAATTGTGTGTAAATTTGGGGGAAATTGTAACTCGTTGCCACGTTTTGTGGTAGCAAATCTAATTAAAGTAATTATGGAATCGCGTGAAATGTCTGAATCGATGGAACAACTCGAGAAGGATGTAACCTTGAACCCTGAAGCTGCTCAGCAGCCTGCAGAGGAAGTTGTTGTGAGTGAACAAAACAATGAAGTTGCCGACGCTCCCGTTAAGGGGAACAAATATGCCGGTATGACTAAGGAAGAACTGGTTGGTGCTCTGGAGGAGCTCGTTGAAAAACCTGTTGAAGAGATTAAGGAGAACGTGCAGGCCTTGAAGGCTGCGTTTACCTTGATCAGGAAAAACGAGGTGGAACAAGAAAAGGCTGAGTTCCTGGCTAAGGGTAACGAGGAAGCCGCTTTTGCCGCCATGGACGACGAGCAGGAAGCGCGTTTCAAGGAATTGCTTAACGTTGTAAAAGAAAAACGGGCACAGCATCTTGCTGAGCAGGAAGCAATAAAGAATGAGAACCTGGCAAAGAAACAGGAAATCATCAACAAGATCGTTGCCATCACCGAGGATGCCGACAATATCAACCGCCACTACAGCACCGTGCAGCAACTGCAGCAGGAGTTTAAGGAAGTGGGCCCTGTCCCCGCTACCAGTGAAACTGGCTTGTGGAAGGAATACCAGCAGGTTAATGAAAAGTTCTATGACCTGCTCAAGATAAACAAAGAATTGCGTGACTATGACTTCAAGAAGAACCTTGAGATAAAGCAACAACTCTGTGCCGAGGCCGAAGGTCTCGACGAAGTGGAGGATGTCGTTGCCGCATACAAGAAACTCCAGGAACTCCATGAGACCTGGCGCGAGACCGGTCCTGTTGCCAAGGAAATCCGCGAGGAACTGTGGGAGCGTTTCAAGAATGCTTCTTCGGTAGTCAGGAAGAAACACCAGGCTTTCTTTGAGGAGCGTAAGAGCAAGGAGAAAGAGAATGCCGATGCTAAGACAGCATTGTGTGAGAGAATCGAAGCAATCTCTACCGACGAACTCAAGTCCTATGCAAGTTGGGACGAAGCCACTAAGCAGATCATTGCCCTTCAGGACGAGTGGAAGAAACTTGGTTTTGCATCGGTTAAGGTTAACAAGCAGCTGTTTGCCCGTTTCCGCAAGTCATGTGACGAGTTCTTCGAGAAGAAGGCCGAGTTCTTCAAGAACATGAAGGAAGAATTAGCAGGCAATCTTGCCCGCAAGGTTGAGCTTTGCGAGAAGGCTGAGGCGTTGAAGGACTCTACCGAGTGGAAGAAGACCACCGACGTGCTCGTTGCTCTGCAAAAGGAATGGAAGACTATCGGTCCTGTTGTCAAGAAACACAGTGATGCAGTGTGGAAACGTTTCAATGCTGCCTGTGACGCATTCTTCGAGGCTAAGAAGAAGCTTAACAATAATGTTCATGCCGTTGAACATGAGAACCTCAAGGCAAAGAAAGAGGTTATCGCCAAGCTTAACGAAGCCCTCGAGATGGAAGATGGCAAGGAGGGCGTTGCCGCTGTGAGAGAACTCATGAGTAAGTGGCAGGGCATTGGTCATGTTCCTTTCAAGGAGAAAGATAAAATCTACGCTGAGTATCGCGAGGCTGTTGATAAGGCCTATGAGAAATTTGACATGAAGGGCTCAAGGGCTAATCTGGCCAACTTTGAGAATAACCTGAACCAGATCGGCGGTGACAAGGTTGCACACGAACGTGACCGTCTCGTTCGTACCTACGAGAATAAGTGCAATGAACTGAAGACCTATGAGAACAACATGGGATTCCTCACAGCACGTTCTAAGTCAGGTAACTCGCTCATCAAGGAAATGGAGCGTAAGATCGAACGTATCAAGGAAGATATCGCTCTGCTCAAGCAGAAGATCAAGATGATTGACGAGAAGATGTAATCAACATTTGATATATCCCTAATTGCTTCCCAGGCATTGTTTCAAGGAGAGACTGCCCGGGAAGCCTTTTTTTTGTGGTCTACAGGATGGGAATGTCATTTTTGCGGGACAACCGGTGGCTCAGTAGAAAAAAGCTGTGGGAGAGGGCTGTCACCTCCAGCTTAAATTTTACATAGCCGACGAAGTCCGTGCCTCGATAGGAGAACCTCTGAAAACGTAAGCAACTTAATTACCGGCGACCATGGATTATGATGGTGTTTTAAACCTTCTATCGAGGAGAGCGGTAGGGCTTCGCCCCATTGTTCTAACCCCGCACGTTCTCCAGTCGCTGCGCTCCTTGCGCACGTACGGGGTTATTAGCCAAGACGAGGTTTGGCGTAGCGTACCTTGCGGCACGCTGTTACAATTACTTACGCTTTTTCCTCCCTTCCCCACCTTTTTTCGACTGAGCCCAACCGGTTTTGTCGATGATGCGTAGAGGTGCGTGAAAGTGGAAACACCTATGTCGCTAGCCGTGATTTAAGCAAGTTATTACAGAGGGGTAGGGAGTGAGCGAAGGCTATCGTAGACCTAGAGATACAAACTCTGTAATGTTTACAAGAATAGACAATATCGGCGAGGGTATTCACGTTATATTGTATAGTGAAAGGAAAAGCGAAATATGGGCAGTTGATTAAATGGCTGTTGGGCATGGTGGACCTCATCATTCTCAACGGTTGTTACTTGGCTATTGCATTGCCTATGGGAGGTGACATGACCTCACACTTGAGACTCGTGTGGCTTATCCTCAATTTCTCTTATCTTGTCGTTTTATACTTCAGGCTCGACATTCACGAGAGGCGTGTGATGTATGCCGACCACGTTGCGATGCATGCCTTCAAGTCGGCGTTGTTGCATGCTGGTTGTGTGTTCAGCGTTTTGGCTTTCCTGGGTATTGTGTTGCCTTACAAGGAAATGCTGTATTTCTATGTGTTGTTCACCATGGCACTGACGTTATGGTGGATAGTTTCTCGCAAGATACTAAAGGCCTATCGTAACCGTGGTTTCAACTATCGCAACATCGTGGTTGTTGGTAACGGTGCGGTTGTCAAAAGGTTTGTTGACGAGGTGTTGGGCGATATGGGATATGGTTACCGCATCGTTGGGCTCTATGGATGTGACAAAGATTTCCATCCCGAGCTAGAGCATGGCGGCATTGAAAACTTTGCCGACGATTTGCTGACCCGTGAGGTGGATGAGGTTTACTGTGCCATCCCCGACAATGATTCCAACGGGATGTCGGGCATCCTTCGTGCTGCCGAGGACAATGCCATTGATTTCTATTATCTGCCACAGTTAGGCCCCACTGTCACCCGCAATTTCATGTTGATACCTTTCGGTAATGTGCCGGTTCTATCGGTCCGTCCCATACCTAGTCACAATGTACTGAACCGTATAGCCAAACGCACCTTTGACATAGTGGTGTCGCTTATTGCTGTCATCCTTTCTCCGGTTGTGTTTATTCCTGTTGCTATTGCAATCAAGACCACCTCACGTGGACCAGTGCTGTTCAAGCAACGGCGCACCGGATATCGTGGAAAGGCTTTTAATTGCCTCAAGTTCCGCACCATGGAAGTTAATAGTGATAATGGTGAACAGGTTAAGAGAGACGATCCCAAGGTGACAGGAGTGGGCCGGTTCCTGCGTCATTACAGCATTGACGAGTTGCCACAGTTTTTTAATGTACTGATCGGTGACATGTCCATCGTTGGTCCAAGGCCTCACATGGAACAACACACCGAGCAATACCGTAAGCTCATAGATAAGTACATGCTGCGGCACGTGGTTAAGCCAGGAATCACGGGATGGGCCCAGGTGAGAGGCTACCGCGGGGGAACCGACGAGCTGTGGATGATGGAGAAACGGGTGGAGTGTGATGTGTGGTACACCGAAAACTGGAACTTCATGCTTGACCTGAAGATAATTTTCCTGACAATTATTAATGTGGTTAAAGGAGACAAAAACGCTTATTGATTGATGGATCTTAATGAGTTGAAGAATGATGCCCTGAAGTTGCTCAAGCGCTTCTACGGCTATAATGAGTTTTATCCGCTGCAGTGGGATGCGATCAGCCACGTGATGCAAGGCAAGGATGCCGTGGTGCTGATGCCTACCGGCGGCGGAAAGTCACTGTGTTACCAGATGCCGGCCCTGCTGAGCGAGGGGTGTGCCATTGTGGTTTCTCCGTTACTGGCGTTGATGACCGACCAGGTGAGCGCATTACAGGCCAATGGTATACCTGCCGCAGCCGTTAACAGCCAGCAAAGTGATGTTCAGAACAAGACCATCATCGAGAACGTATACAGTGGTAATATAAAGTTACTATATATCTCACCCGAGAAATTACTTGCCGAGCTTGACTCGTGGTCTGACTCGTTTAATATTAGCCTCATAGCTATTGACGAGGCACATTGCATCTCACAATGGGGACATGACTTCAGGCCAGAGTATACCAAGCTGGCTATACTGCGAGAGCGGTTTCCCCGCACTCCCATCATGGCACTAACTGCCACCGCCGACCGTATCACCCGGGACGACATAAGGAAACAGCTCAAGATAGACGGTGCGCAGATGTTTATCAACTCCTTTGACCGTCCCAATATTTCACTTAATGTAGTATGTAACACAGCAGGACGTGCCAAGATGACACGCATGGTCCGTTTCCTTGAATCGCACAAGGGGGAAAGCGGAATCATCTATTGCCTCAGCCGAAAGAACACGGAGAAACTTGCTGCCGAGTTAACACGCCTTGGTTATAATGCCGCACCATTCCACGCAGGACTATCCACCGCTACCAAACTGCAGGTGCAGAAGGCATTTATTGCCGATGATATCCAGATCATATGTGCTACAATCGCCTTCGGTATGGGTATTGATAAGAGTAACGTGAGATGGGTTATACACAATAATATGCCCAAGAATATTGAAGGTTACTATCAAGAGATCGGGCGTGCTGGTCGCGATGGCATGCCGGCCGACACGTTGATGTTTTACTCCTATGCCGACGTGGTGCAACTCACTTCTTTTGCCCAGGAGTCAGGGCAGAGCCAACTCAACATGGACAAACTGCGCCGCATGCAACAGTATGCCGAATCAGGTGTGTGCCGTCGCCGCATCCTACTCAACTACTTTAACGAACCCTTTGACCACGACTGTAACAACTGTGACGTGTGCCTTAATCCTCCCAAGCGCATTGACGGTACCATCCAGTCGCAGATGCTTCTAAGTGCTCTGGCACGTACTGGTCAAAACGTGGGTATGACCACCGCCATTGATATCGTTAAGGGGTCACGCAAGGCCGACATACAGGCTGCGGGATATGACCGATTGCCCACATTCGGTGTGGGGCGAGACTTCAGTTTCTCGGTGTGGAACAACTATGTGTTGCAGATGTTGCAGCTTGGACTCATTGATGTTGCTTATGACGACAACAAGCACTTGAGGATCACCGATATGGGATATGATGTACTGAAGGGAAAACGACGTGTTGAGTTTACCGAGGTAGACTTCAGTAACCGTGGCAAAGCCAAGGAGAAGAAGCCTGCCGTTACATCTGTCATCGTTGCTAAAGACGAAAACAAGCAGTTGTTTGATAACCTGCGCGACACTCGTCTTGCCATTGCCCGTGCCAGTGGCATAGCTCCCTACATGGTGTTCAGCGACAAGACGTTGTGGGCAATCGCTAACGAGAAACCACGCACCAAGGCCGAGTTTGGCATTATATATGGAGTGGGAGAGACCAAGACCGAGCGCTATTGGCGCCAGTTCACCGCAGTGGTCAATGATTATCTTAAAGACATGTGATGGGTAGGAGGTGAACTCTTAGTGACAGATCGAGAAAAGAAGAATGACCCCGGGGCAATAGCTAGCCCCGGGGTCATCTGTAGTACGCTCGGCATGAGCATTGTCTAACGGGTGCAAGTCCCGAGTGAGCCCTGATAGCGGGAATCACATAGCCCAAGGCAAGGGTGTCCATCGCGAGATGGAATCTGAAGGAAGCC
>JAZQPG010000134.1:0-13955 GCA_045628365.1 Sodaliphilus sp.
TCTTCCTAAGACCGCTTGGCCTCCGACTTGAGCTTGCTGAAGCTCAAATCTGGTTTGGTTTTCATCTTATTCTCAGTTTTAAAGTTGTTATTCTATTGCAAAATTAAATCAATTGCGTGCTTGATGCTTATTCATTTAGGTGTAAATGCCCGAAAAAACTAGTGCAATCGTTTGCGCTAGGCGTCCCGTCGGGGCTGTCACATCGCGTCGCGGTTGAGGTCGCACATGAGTTTGTTGTAGCGGTTCTCGAGTTCGATGAGCTCTTGCATGGCGGCGTAGATGCGGTCGGTCTGGTTGTAATACTCGGGGATGGTGAGTGCTCCCTTGCTGATGGCTCGGTTGATGAGGGCAAGCGTTTGTTGCATCAGTGGCATGTCATAGCTGTCGATGGTGGCCTGCAGTTGCTGCACCTCGGTCATCAGGGCGCGTGTGCGGCTCTGGGCCTCGTTGCGGGCGTTGTCGATTTGCACCTGGGCGGCAACTTGGCGGGCGCGCGCAGCTTTCACCTTGCCCGAGCGTGAGAACAGGGGCATGGACACCCCGACGACAAACCCGTTGGTTGCCTCGCGCATCTCGGTGTTGCGGCGGTAGCCCACGGTGAGCGACGGCAGCCAGCTCTTCTCGGCCAGTTTGATGTCGTGGCGTGTGGCGTCAAAGGCTGCCTGTGCCACGCTCTCCTCGAGGGTGATGCCATCCACGCTGGCGAGCCGTTCGCACTCCAGGATGAGGTCCTGCGACCAGTCGATGGGCTGTCCGCCGTTGAGGCTCTGCAGCTGTGTGAGCAGGGTGTTCACCTCGCCCTGGGTCTGGACGAGCTGTGTGTGCACGGCCATGCGGTCCATCTTGATGCGGTTCACGTCGATGATGGTGGCGTTGCCGCGTTGCATGCTGGTCTCGTAGGCGGCGAGCAACGAGTCGCTGTTGTGCTCGCGCAGGCGCAGCAGGTTGCGGGTCTGCACGGCGCTCGACAGGTCGTAGCACAGTTTCTTGGCCTCGAGCAACACGTCGCGGCGCAGTTGCTGGTACTGCAGGTCGAGCACTCGCTGCTGGGCCTGGTTGCTGTTGCGGCGCATGGTGCCCAGCGTGGGGAAGTCAAACTCCTGCGAGACAATGAGCTCGCTGCTGGCAAGCCCGCTTGACGAGCCGCCAAAGAACGGGCTGTACTCCACGCTGGTGGGACCCACGATTGACGCCTCGCTGTTGAGTTGCTCCACGGTGGCGTAGTTGTCGCTGCGCAGGGCGGCAAGGCTGGTGTTGTTGCGCTCCACGGCCTGGAGGATGGCGTCGAGGTTCTGGGCGCCGGCGGTGCAGGCCATCAGGAGTATTGCTATTGTTAAGAGTTTCTTCATTGTTGCTTCTCTTTTATTGTTTTTCCCGGCTTGGGAAAGCCCGGGTACACTGCTTTTAGTTTGCAATTTTGTCCTCGTTCCTGTTCTTGTTCTTGTTCTTGTTGCCGTGCATCCACTCGTAGACGATGGGGATGATGAAGGCGTTGAGGAAGGTAGAGGTGAGCAGGCCGCCTAGGATCACCTTGGCCATGGGGCTCTGGATCTCGTTGCCTGGCAGGTCGCCGCGCAGGGCGAGGGGAATCAAGGCGAGTGCCGAGGTGAGGGCGGTCATCAGGATGGGGTTGAGGCGGTCGAGCGACCCCTGCAGCACACTGTGGCGCACGTCGAGTCTCTCGTCGCGTCGCAACTGGTTGTACTGCGTGATGAGCAGCATGCCGTTGCGCGTTGCGATGCCAAACAGGGAGATGAAGCCGATGATGGCGGGGATGCTGAGCTCGCCGCTGGTGAACGTGAGCGCAAGCACTCCGCCTATGAGAGCCAGCGGCAGGTTGAGCAGGATGACGCCGCTCTCGCGGGCGTTGCGGAACTGGGCGTTGAGCAACAGGAAAATCACCAGGATGCTCACTATGGAGGTGAACAGCAGGATGCGTGACGCAGCCTGCTCGCTCTCGAACTGTCCTCCATACTCGATGTGGTATCCCTCGGGGAGTTCTACCTTGTCGTTAACGCGTTGCTTGATGTCCTCGACCACGCTGCCCAGGTCACGGCCGCTGCAGTTGGCACTGATGACTACCTTGCGGCTGGCGTTCTCGCGGTTAATGGTGTTGGGCCCCATCGAGGACTTCACCTCGGCCACGTCGGTCAGTGGCACCTTGCGTCCGTCCTGGGTGTCGATGACGAGGCTCTCGATGTGCTCCTTGGTGTTGCGGTTGTCGTCGCTGGCGCGCACGATGAGGTTAAAGCTCTTGCCGCCTTCGTTGACCTGCGACACCACCTCACCCGCCATGTTGACGGTGACAAACTCGTTGAAGTCGGGCAGTGAGATGCCCTGTCGCTGCAGCATCTCGCGGTTGGGCGTGATTTTGAGTTCCGGGCGTTCGATCTGCTGCTCCACGTTGAGGTCGGCGATGCCGTCCACGTCCTCGATGGCTTCCTTGATCTCGTTGCCCAGGGTGAACATGCGGTTGAGGTTGTCGCCAAATAGCTTGATGGCGATGTTGGCCTGTGTGCCCGATAGCATGGCGTCGATGCGGTGGCTGATGGGCTGGCCTATCTCGATGTTGGCACCCACGATGACGCTGAGTTTCTTGCGCACGTCATCGAGCACCTCCTGGTGGCTACGGTCCTTGAGTTCGAAAGGCGCCTCGATCTCGCTCACGTTGACGCCCAGCGCGTGCTCGTCGAGCTCGGCGCGTCCGGTCTTGCGGGCCACTGTCTTGATCTCGGGGATGGAGAGCAGCAGCTCCTCGGCCTTGCGGCCTATCTTGTCGCTTTCCTCGAGCGAGATGCCCGGCAGCGAACTGATGTTGATGGTGAACGAGCCCTCGTTGAACGGGGGCAGGAAACTGTGGCCCAGGTTGAGGAACGCCATCACGGTGGCTGCAAACAGTCCCACGGTAGCCCCCAGCACCACGCGCTTGTGGTTGAGCACCATGACCAGTAGCCTCTCATAGTGGCGCTTGAGCCAGCGCACGATGGCCGACTCGCGCTGGTCGCCGCCTGCGTTCTTGCCCTTTTTCTTCTTCTTGTCCTTGCCTAGCAGCAGCGAGCACAGCACCGGAGTGAGCGTGAGGGCCACCACTGTCGATGCAAACAGGGCCACGATGAAGGCGATGCCCAGGGGGATTAGCATGCGGCCTTCCATGCCGCTGAGGAAGAACAGCGGGGTGAAGCTCACCACGATGATGAGTGTGGAGTTGAGGATGGGCATGCGTACCTCGCGCGATGCCTCATACACCACCTTGATGACGGGTTTGCGCTCGCTGGCAGGCAGCTGCCGGTTGAGGTGCAGGTGCCGCCACACGTTCTCCACGTCCACGATGGCGTCGTCCACGAGCGAGCCGATGGCAATCGCCAGTCCTCCCAGACTCATAGTGTTGATGCTCAGCCCCATGGCGTGCAGCGTCATCACTGCCACGATGAGGCTCAGAGGCATGGTCACGAGCGAGATGACTGTTGTGCGTGCATTGGCCAGGAAGATGGCTAGCACTATGATTACCATCAGCGCGCCCTCGAGCAGCGAGGTGCTGATGTTGTCGATGCTGCTGTCGATGAACCGCGACTGGCGGAAGACGTCGGCCGACACCTTCACGTCGTGGGGCAGGTCCTTCTTGATGTCGGCTAGTGCCGCTTCGAGCCTTTCGGTAAGCTCCACGGTGCCTGTGCCCGGCTGCTTAGTAACGGTGAGCAGCACTGCGGGCTTGCCCTTCTCCGATGCCAGACCCAGGCGAGGCACCTGTGCCCCGATGCGCACCTCGGCCACGTCGGCCAGTGTGATGGGGGTCTCTCCCTCCATCTTCACCACCGAGTGGGATATCTTCTCGACGTCATCGGTCGAGACCACGCCCCTCACGATGTACTCATTGCCATACTGATAAATGACGCCTCCGTCAACATTCTGGTTCATGCCGCGGGTCACCGCCAGCAGCTGTTGCAGTGACACGCCGTAGTGCTTCATCTTGCCGGGGTCAAAGAGCACCTGGTACTCCTTGATGTCGCCTCCCAGCACAGCCACCTGCGACACGCCTCCCGTTGACAGCAGTCGCGGCCGCACGGTCCAGTCGGCAAGGGTGCGCAGGTCGAGCATCGAGGTTGAGTCGGCGGTGAGCCCCACGATGAGCAGCTCGCCCAGGATCGACGACTGCGGGCCAATGGTGGGCTGACTCACGTTCTGCGGCAGGCTCTCGCCCACGGCCGCAAGTTTCTCACTCACGATCTGTCGGTCGATATAGATGTCGGTGCCCCATTCAAACTCGACCCACACCACGCTGAAACCCATCGTGGACGATGAGCGCACGCGCCTCACACCCGTGGACCCGTTCATAGCGGTCTCGATGGGGAAGGTGACCAGCTGCTCCACTTCCTCGGCGGCCATTCCTCCTGCCTCGGTCATCACCACCACGGTGGGGGCGTTGAGGTCGGGGAACACGTCCACCTCGGTGTGGCGCACGGTGTAGAATCCGCCCGCTATGAGCAGCATTGCTGCCAGCAGCACCAGCAGGCGGTTATTGAGGGAGAATCGAATTATCTTGTTAAGCATTGTTGTTGTCGATATAGATATTGATATCCTGGCTTTGCCGGGGAACAGGTCATTAACCCATTAACCCCTTATCAATGACTGTGGGTGTGGGCCGGGATGGCGTTGCTGGCTCCAGCTAGCTTCACGTTGATGGCACCTTTAACCACCACGCTCTCGCCGCCCTTGAGGCCGGTGAGCACCTCAGTGCGCTCACCGTCGCTGGCACCCAAGGTGACTTCTTGCTTGCGGTAGCTGTGGTCGTCAATTTTGCAATACACGTAGTAGACGCCCTGCTCCTCGGTGAGGGCGGTGACAGGCACGCTGAGCACTCCCTCGCGGGTGCCGGTGATGAGGTATACCTCGGCATAAGCGCCAGGAATGATCGTGCCGTTGTTGTCAAACTGGAAGGTGACGGGGACATAGGACGAGGTCATTTCGGCGCTCTTGCCCGACGACACCAGGTGGCCGTTGATGCTCTTCATGTCGATGAGCAGGTCGCTGTACTGGGTGCGGAACTTGGCCGACTGTATCTTGCTCAGCGATGAGTAATAGCGCATGGGCACCTCGGCGCGCAGGTTGAGGTGCTGGTTCTTGGTTATGACGATGAGCGGCGTGCCCACCTCCACGTAGTCACCGTCCTTGACCTTGCACTGCGCCACATATCCGCCAGCGTTGGCCTTGACGGTGATACCTTGGGGGGTGGTGTTGCTGCTCAGTGCCTCGTAGGCCACGCGGGCGGTCTCATACTCGGTGCGGATGGCGTTGAACTCGGCCTCGGTGATGAGGTGCTCCTCGACCAGCGGCAGCGTGCGGTCATACTCGCGCTTTGCCGCCAGATAAGTGATGCGGGCACGGGCGGCCTGGTCGCCGTCCTTGAGTTTGTCGCTGCGCACGTAGAAGAGGGTAGTGCCGTTGGCGATGGGCATGCCCTCGGCAATGTGCTGGGCATGGGTCACTACGCCCGATACTGTCGCTACGATGGTTGTCTCGTCACACGATGCGGCCATGATCTTGCCGCTGGTTTGTATCACGTCGTTAAATGTCGAGAACGCCACGGTGCTAGTCTCCACCCCGGCGGCTTCGGCCTTATCGGGCTCCATGATTATCACGCCCGGAGCATGCTCGTGCTCATCATGGTCCTCAGCCTCCTCGGCGTGCTCGTGGCCCTCGTGCTCGTGGTCATTGTTGCCGCAACCGGCCACAGGTAATAAACCGAAAGCGAGGGCGGCACATGCTGTCACTCTCGCTAATAAAGTGGTCAGGCGGATCCTCATGACAGAACCTCGAAGTCTGGCTCTACTTTTTTACCTACTTTGATTACTTGGGCAAGCACGGCGTCAACATCGGCACCCTCGGCATACTCGATTTTCATCTTTTGGGTCATGAACGAGATTGAAGCGCTGGCAACGCCGTCAATCTTTTGTATCTCAGCCTCCACGAGGTTGGCGCAGTTGGCGCAATCAACTTCGATCTTATAGCTTTTCTTCATTTTGGAATCAGGTTATAGTGTATAGAAAATCTGTTAACGCTGCAAAGTTACAACAAAACTTTTGCAACCGAGTTGCAAAAGCGGGGTGTGTAGACATGAGAGAGATGAAGCAGGTCTACTATCTGCCAGAGCCTATGACACTCTCAACCAATGCAATGTCAACATTCAGCGACTGCGCAATCATTGCGGGGGCAACACCATTGTCCAGCAAAAGCTTTATAGCGGTTTCAAGTTGAGCCTTCTGCTCGGCCAGCTGTGCTCCTTGCTCGGCCAGCTGTGCTCCCTGCTCGGCCAGCTGTGCTCCTTGCTCGGCCAGCTGTGCTCCTTGCTCGGCCAGCTGTGCTCCCTGCTCGGCCAGCTGTGTTTCTTGCTCGGCCAGCTGTGCTCCCTGCTCGGCCAGTTGTGCTCCTTGCTCGGCCAACTGTGCTCCTTGCTCGGCCAGTTGTGTTTCTTGCTCAGCCAGCTGTGCTCCTTGCTCGGCCAGCTGTTTGTCGCGCATCAGGATCTCGGTGTCACGCGTTTCTATGGCACTGAAATATTCGTCCTCGACGTTCATGTCGTGGCGCAACTGATGATCGCTGGCGGCTTCTTTGAGGCGTCGCAAAATATACAGCATGTCGTCATTGCCAGCATACTCCTCCTCGTCAATGGTGATCGTCTGGTGGTTGCGGTCTTTGCGCGTTTGGTCAAACACATTGAGCAGCTGTTCCAGGCGGTTGTTCACACGGCCGTGAAGACGAGGTATCTGCACGATAATGCTCTCGTGAGTCAAGCTGTCGACAAATGGGTTGGGAATCCCCACGGTCACTTCATTGTCGTCATAGTCAACCGCCTTGCGCTTGACGTAGAGGATAGGTTCCTCGATGTCTCCGACCTTGTGGCCCAGCAGGTACACTGTAATCATGGGGATAGCGTGGCCTTGCTTGTCTTCCTTGATGATGTTCTCGGGGTTGGCATAGTGGGTGGCTAGATACTGGCGGAATCGCAGTGTCTCGGTCTCAAGCCATGTCTTCTGCAGCTCGATGAGAATCAAGTGTGTGTCGCCGTTTTCCTCTTTGACATAAGCACCAAAGTCAATCCTGAAAATGGACAGGTCGTTGCGCGAACTGTTGGTATACTCGTTGCGACGCTGCTCCACTGACACAACTTCCTTTTTAAGCAGTGCCGAGAGAATGGTTCGGGCGATGCGCTCGTCTTCCATGAGATACTTGAAGACGATGTCATATATGGGATTGGCTACTTGTATCATCGTGTAAAATAATTTCTTAGTGCAAAACTACACAAAAAATCACGAAACGCAAAATAAAATAATGAAATTACACGGAATCCAACACTATTTTAGTGTTTCGACCCGTAATGCCAAATCTTGTCAAGGGTGGGTTCTGTTAATTATGCCGCCTAAAGAGAAAACCACGGGCACTCTACCTTATCGCGAGATGCCCGCAGCCGATTATTTAGATACAGTGACCCCGGTGCCGTAGATGGTCTTGAAGTCATTTTTCATCGATATCGTGGGCCATCCCTTGGCGTCGCACGAAGCCTTCATCTTGGCTGCCTTGGCCTCGTTGCCGCGCTCGCGCACCAGGTCATCGGCCAGCACACACATCGCCATGCTGGGATAGCGGTTACCGGTTACCGAGTATTCAAACATGCTGAAGTCGCCGCTCGAGTTGCCAAATGCCAGGATGGGCTTGATGCCTATCTCGCGCACCATGGCGCTCACCTTGTTCATCTTGAGGTTCTTGACATACATCAGGCCGCGCACCACCTCGTCAGTGGGTTGGAACGTGTAGTCCCACCCCTCCTTGTCGCCTTGCTGGGTGGCATAGGTGTAGATGTCGCTGCCGATGATGTGGTTACGGCCAAATGCCAGCGCCCCGTCGACATAGGTGCGGGTCACCTGACGCTCGCTGCCCGAGATCACGTAGGTGGTGAACCCGTTGGCGGCGAGGTAGCCGACCACCTCGGCCATGGGCAGGTAGATGGCCTCGCCCCAGTTCATGCCGTTCATGCCCTCCACGGGAGCCTTCATGAACATCTGGCAGTAGTCGCGGTACTGCTCGGGAGTCATGCCTGCAAACACCTCGTTCTGGGCTATGGCCTCGGTCCACATCATGTCACCGGGCACGTTGCGGGCATAAACGGCATCCTTGATGACACGTGCCGTAGCTTTCTGCTCCTCGGTGGCGTGGAATGTGGGGTCGTCAAAGACGCGGTACAGGTACATCATCCACTCGAAGTAGGACGGCGCGGTCTCGCACACCAGTGTGCCGTCGAGGTCAAACACCGCCACGCGGTCCTGCTGCGGCACGTAGCCCTCGCTCTGGGGATTGGTCACGTTTTGCACAAATTCCTTGAGCATAGCCAGCGGCTTGCTGTCGGGGGTCCAGTACTTGAAGTTGCCTTCCACGCCCACGTTTTGCCCTATCTGGGCAATCTGCTCGCGGGTCTCGGCTGCAGCCTGCGATGCAACCATCGTCATCAGGCCGGCCAGCAGTATTAATCTTTGCTTCATTACTCTGAGTTTTAAAATGACAAAGCAAAGTTACAAATAATTATTGACAATAACCACCGCCGTCCCCAATAATGTGATAAATTCGCAAGTTCTCCTAGACCTCCGGACATAAAACCATAGATGAAATATTTTCTTTGCTTTTGCCGGACACTAACGAAAAAATCATTACCTTTGTGCAGAAAAACAGTTAACGCCAAAAAATACACAGCTCTTTATTATGGAAATACTCTTTCTCATCATCGGAATCATTGCAGGTGTGGCCATAGGGTTTCTCGTGGCACGCAACCGCACCGCTGCCCTCGAGGCGCGCAATACCATGCTCAAGGAACAGGCCGCGGCCGCACGGACCGACATGCAGGCCGAGCACTCCCGCGACCTGGAACGGCTGCAGCAACAGCATCGCGAGGCTCTGGCCGAGCAAGACCGCCGCTTCAACGAGATGTCCCGGCTGCTAGCCGAGCAGGCCAAGACGGCAACCGACGCCATGCTCAAGCAGCGCCAGCAGGAGTGGGCGGCAGCGAGCAACCGCGACCTGGGCCAGATCGTCACCCCCCTGCGCGAGACCATCGAGAACATGAAGAAGGCCATGACCGACAACACCGTGAAGCAGTCGTCAATGACCAGCGAGATGAAGGCAACGATGGAGGCAATGATGCGCCACAGCCAGGCCGCCAAGGAGAGCACCGACGAGCTGACGCGTGTGTTCAAGTTTGGCAATAAGGTGCAGGGTTCATGGGGCGAGACGGTGCTCAACGAGCTGCTCCAGGCCCAGGGTCTCACGCCCGGTGTGCACTATGACGTGCAGGCATCGATGCGCGATGCCGACGGCCATGCGGTGAAAGGCGGGAACGGCGAGCGCCTCATCCCCGACGTGATACTGCACCTGGACCAGCAGCGCGATGTGATCATCGACTCCAAGGTGTCGCTCAGCGCCTTTATCGACTATGTGGGCGAGACCGACCCCGAGCGTCGCCAGCAGCACCTCAACGCCCATGTAGAGAGCCTCATGCGCCATGTCAAGGAACTGTCGCGCAAGAACTACAAGGGCTACGTGCAGCCTCCCAGGGTGAGCGTGGACTATGTCATCATGTTTGTGCCCCACAGCGGTGCCCTGTGGACAGCCCTCAACGCACGTCCCGACCTGTGGCGGCGTGCCATGGAGCAAAACGTGTTTATCGCCGACGAGCAGACGCTCTATGCCGCGCTGCGCATCGTGGACCTCACCTGGCGCCAGATCACACAGACCCAGAACCACGAGCGCGTCTATGCCCTGGCCACCGAGATGCTCACCCGCGTGGGACAGTTCTGGACCCACTATGAGGTGATGGGCAAGAACCTGCAGCAGGCAGTCGCTTCCTACGAGAACGGCCGCAAGAAGATCACCGACGGGGGGCAGAGCATCAACACCACGGCACGCAAACTCATCGACCTGGGCGCTAAACAAAGCGACACCCACCCGCTGCCTGCATGAGCTGCCGGTGCCCGGTGAAAAACAGGAAAGCACATGCCTGGCAAGGAGTGTGACTAGAAAAAATCATACAATTATTTGGATAGGACAATAATCTTTCCTAATTTTGCATTGAAAACCGGGGAACGTTCCCCCGGTTGCAATTTTTATTATCCCAAGATGGCAGATATCACTATCAACGGCTTGACATTTGAGCCTTACATCACTCGTGAACAGATTGCTGAACAGATTCAGCGTGTAGCAGGCGAAATCGACAAAGACCTCACCACCGACAATCCCATTTTCCTGTGTGTGCTCAACGGTGCATTCATCTTTGCCGCCGACCTCTTCCGCCTCATCGACCGCCCCATGTCAGAGATCACCTTCATCCGCTTCAAGAGCTATGAGGGAACAAGCACAACAGGCGTTGTGAAGGAGATCATGGGACTCAACGAGGATATCAAGGACCGCGAGGTCATCATCATCGAGGATATCGTTGACACCGGCATCACCGCTACGCAGCTGCGCGCCGTGCTCATGGAGCGCCAGCCCCGCTCGGTCAAGATGGCGACATTGCTCTACAAGCCCGACTCGTTCAAGGGCGGCGAGGCTCCCGAGTATGTAGGCTTCAGCATCCCGTCACGCTTTATCTTGGGCTTCGGTCTTGACCTCGACGGCGCTGCCCGCAACCTCGACGAGATCTATGTCCTCAAGGAAAACAAGTAAAAAACGATTACTTTAAAACTCATAAACTGAATAAAAACTATACATTAGACTATGCTTAACATTGTAATTTTCGGCGCTCCCGGTAGTGGCAAAGGCACTCAGAGCGACAATCTCATCAAGACATACGGCCTGTTCCACATCTCGACAGGCGACGTGCTGCGCGACAACATCAAGCGCGGTACCGAACTCGGCGCTACTGCCAAGGCTTACATCGACAAGGGCCAGCTCATCCCCGACGCCCTGATGATCGATATCCTGGCCAGCGTGCTCGACGCCAACAAGGAGGCTGCTGCCCCCGGCGTTATCTTCGACGGTTTCCCCCGCACCATCGCCCAGGCCGAGGCTCTGGAGGTGATGCTCAAGGAGCGTGGCACCGCAGTGAGCACTGTAGTGGGCCTCGAGGTTCCTGAGGACGAGCTGATGCGCCGCATCATCCTGCGCGGACAGCAAACCGGCCGCAGCGACGACAACGAGGAGACAGTGAAGAACCGCCTGGCCGTGTACCACAACCAGACTTCTCCGCTCAAGGCTTTCTATGAGGAGAAAGGCCTGTACCAGGCAATCCCCGGCACCGGCGATATCGCCGAGATCTTTGGCCGCATCCAGCAGGCTGTCGATGCAGTGAAGTGATCATTGCCGCATCATCGAGATGCATCACCCAACGCCATAGCACAGGCGGCATGTCCCTCCCCCGTGGGGTGACGTGCCGCCTGTGTCGCCGTTTTGACTGTGTTTTACCCGGACAGCGTTGAGTTGCCGCTGAGTTGCATCTAAGAGGGTAAAGTTTTTGGGGGATAGTGTTCCGTCTTTCGGCAAAAAGTTGTATCTTTGCACCCAAATGCGGCATGGCGACGTGCCACAACGACAAATGTAACTATACACCAATGTGAGCCAACTGGCAGAAACTGGCTTAAAACAGACAGAAATTAAAAGAAATATAAATTAAAATTCGAGTCCTTTTATGTTCTTTTGGTCTACAAAAAGAACACGAAGTAAAAATTTATTCTAATTTCTTTCTGTCAGTTAGAGCTAGATCTGCGCGAGATAGTTCCATTGCTGAGCGGTTACACGACAAATAGGGAAATTATAAACCAAAATAAACGTAATGGACGAAAAAGCTAAGGTCCAGTTCAGGCAGAGCATTGTAGTGCGATTTGCAGGCGATAGCGGCGACGGTATGCAGCTTGCAGGCACTATTTTTAGTAATGTGAGCGCCGGACTGGGCGACCAGATTTCTACATTCCCCGACTATCCCGCCGAGGTGCGCGCACCGCAGGGAAGCCTCAACGGCGTGTCGGGTTTCCAAGTACACATGGGGCATGGCGTGCACACGCCTGGTGACGAGTGCGACGTGCTCGTGGCTATGAACCCCGCGGCCCTCAAGCAGAACGCCAAGTACCTGCGCAAGGGCGGCGCCTGCATTGTCGATGTCGACACCTTCAACAAGAGCGGCCTGGACAAGGCGCTGTTCACAACCGACGACCCTTACACCGAGATCAACCTGCGCGGTCAGGTGGTCGAGGTGCCCATGACATCTCTCGTGAAGGCTGCCCTCGAGGACACAGGCATGGACTTCAAGGCACAGATGAAGTGCCGCAACATGTTTGCCCTGGGTCTCGTGTGCTGGCTCTTCAACATCCCCATGGAGTCTCCCATCAAGTTTATCAACAACAAGTTTGCCAGCAAGCCTGCCATCGCGGCGGCCAACGAGAAGGTGATACGCGGCGGTTATGACTACGGTCACAACATCCACGCCAGCGTGTCGACCTATCGCATCGAGACCGACGAGCCTCGTCCCGGCATCTACACCGACGTCAACGGCAACAAGGCAACGGCATGGGGACTCATCATGGCATCGGAGAAGAGCGGACGCCCCCTGTTCCTGGGCTCATATCCCATTACCCCCGCTACCGACATCCTGCACGAGCTGGCCAAGCGCCGCGACCTGGGCGTGAAGGCCATCCAGATGGAGGACGAGATAGGCGGCATCTGCGCTGCTATCGGCGCTTCGTTTGCCGGTAACCTCGCTGTTACCAGCACCTCTGGCCCCGGTCTGTCGCTCAAGAGCGAGGCGCTGGGTCTGGCAGTGATGGCCGAGCTTCCGCTCGTGCTCATCGACGTGCAGCGCGGCGGTCCCTCGACCGGACTGCCCACCAAGACCGAGCAGACCGACCTGCAGCAGGCCCTCTACGGCCGCAGCGGCGAGTGTCCCCTCGTGGTTCTCGCGGCACTTAGCCCCACCGACTGCTTCAACATGGCGTTTGAGGCAGCACGCATCGCCATCGAGCACATGACTCCCGTGGTGCTGCTCACCGACGCCTTCATTGCCAACGGCTCGAGCGCATGGCGCATCCCCGAGGAGGATGAGTTCCCCGAGATAAAGCCCAACTACGTGCCCGACTCGCCCAAGGCAGTGTGGAAACCCTACATGCGCAACGCACGCGACGTGCGCTACTGGGCTATCCCCGGCACCGAGGGCCTCGAGCACCTCGTGGGTGGCCTCGAGAAGGACTACAACAGCGGCATCATCAGCAACGATCCCATTAACCATGCACAGATGGTAGAGACACGCCAGCACAAGGTTGACAACGTGGCGCTCGACATCCCCGAGCTGCAGCTGCGCGGCGACCGCGACGCCGACACCATCATCGTGGGCTGGGGCGGCACCTACGGCCACATCCTTGACGCCGTGCGCGAGGTACGCGCCCAGGGCAAGAAACTGGCAATGGCACAGTTCCGCTACATCAACCCGCTGCCCAAGAACACTGCCGACGTGCTCAACCGCTTCAAGACAGTGATCGTGGCCGAACTCAACAACGGCCAGTTTGCATCTTACCTGCAGTCAAAGATTCCATCGCTCAACATCTGCCACATCAACAAGACACAGGGCCAGCCCTTCATGGTGCAGGAGATTGTTAACGAGATAAACAAAGTAATGGAGGACGAATAACATGGACGAGAAGAATATACAAGAACAAGCAGCGCAGCACTTTGTGCAGCGCGACTACAAGAACGACCAGACAGTGCGCTGGTGCCCCGGATGCGGCAACCACGCCATCCTCAACGTGCTTCATCGCTCCATGGCCGAGCTGGGCATCCCGCCCCACATGACAGCCGTCATCTCGGGCATCGGTTGCAGCTCGCGCCTGCCTTACTACATGAGCACCTATGCCTTCCACACCATCCACGGCCGCGGCGGCGCCGTGGCAAGCGGCTTCAAGACCGCTAACCCCGAGATGACCGTGTGGCAG
>JAZQPG010000135.1:0-8358 GCA_045628365.1 Sodaliphilus sp.
GCGCGGGTGCAGTGGCCCGTGAAGGTTATGTGGGCCGGCGCCGAGCCGCCAAGGGTCTCGCCGCCCAGTTTCTTCTCGTTGTCGTGATGCTTGTCTTCCTGGACCACAACCGTACGCACGTCGATGGCTGCCGTGTTGTAGGTGTTGCTCTCCACAGCCATCTCTTCGCCCCACAGCTTCAGGAACTTGTCACCGCTCAGGGTGAACGTGGTGTTCATCGTGGGGGCAGGAATCGCAATGGCTGTCTTGAACGAGGGTTGGTTCTCCTCGACAAGTTTTTCTATCCAGCCGCCCACGTCGCCATAGTCCTCGTCTTCGTCCTCGTCCTCGTCCTGGTCACCACTCCACACTAGGTTGTTGTAACTGAGCGTGATGCCACGGTCCAGGACCTTGCGCAGGCCGGTGATTGTGTAATAAACGATATCAGGACCTGAGCCCTCGACGTTGATGGTGACCGAGCCGCAGTCGCCGTCGCTCTCCACGCTGGCCGATCCAAGGTGCAGGCGGTAGTCGGCATAGTTTGTCACCCACAGGTACAGGCGGCTGGTGCCTTCCTCGATGATGTATCCCTTGTTGGGAACAACCTGGTCGATGGACGTGGTGAGCCCGTCGTGCTGCACGCCCTCAAGTTCCTCGGCATAGCCTCCGCCCTGCTCGCCATAGACATACCACGTCACGGGATTCTCGGTGTCGGCCGTGTAGGTCATCCCCACCCCGTTGGTATCATACAGGACGTACAGCTTGTTGAGGCCGGTGTTGGCAGCAGGCTCTTCCTCATAGACTGCACGGTCGTTGCCGGTAAACTGGATCTGGGCATTAGCAGCCAGAGCCAGCACCACGGCTATCATCGCAAAGGTATTTCTCAGTTTCATTGTCATCGTGATAGAAAAAGTTCTCCACTACGTGGAGCAATTCAAATTACAAAATTACTTATAATAACGCAAAAACACAAACTTTTATTGTTAACGATAAAAAAATACACCTCCCTCCAGGGAGCAGAGCAAACCCCAGGCCATGTCTTTAGCACACAACAACGAGAGGACGCCAGTAAATCACGCGCCCTCTCGCAAACATCTCTCAATACACACTAATTGTCACTTTATGGCAACCATCTCAATCTCCACAAGGGCCCCCTTGGGCAGGTCGCGCACGGCAAACGCTGAGCGTGCGGGGAAAGGCTGCTCGAAGAACTGAGCATACACCTCGTTCATGGGTCCAAAGTCGGCAATGTCGCTCAGCAGCACGGTGGTCTTCACCACACTTGCAAGCGAAAGTCCCTCGCTTGCAAGGATTGCCTGGGCATTAAGCAGTGACTGGCGAGTCTGCTCCCGAATCCCCCCCTCGGGAAAAGCACCGGTAGCAGGGTCGATGGGAAGCTGACCCGACAGATAATAAGTTGTACCAGCGGCAGCGATACCCTGGCTGTAAGGCCCTATTGCGGCCGGAGCCGCAGCAGTGTTAAGTGATTTCTTCATAATTCCAAATATTTATTATTACTTTTTCGTTTTAGCAGTGTCTGGTAAAAAAGAAAATATTTTTATTGTAATTTTATGCTTCGCTAAGAACATGGCTTGCTCCGCAAGCAAAATAACATCACCTAATAGTTAGAGTATTGTTATTATGGAAGCTTTTCAAACGCAAGATAACGGTTATAAAACGCTTCAAACACCTGCTTTTCTCCATCCGGACAATATTGAATTGCTTTCTCAATAAAATGCTCAAGTGTGACAGATCGCAGTTTATACTGATATTCAGGTTTAAGTTCTTCCTTAAGCGAGGAAACTTCTTCCATAGTAGTTGGATGCTCAGCAGGAGCCAAAACTACCGAATAAGCTTCATGAGCAGGTTCTTTGATTCTATAGCACTCCGCGAGCAAGAAGTTTCTGTATATCTGGCTTATTTCTTTATCGCCATTCAACAACGAATCTTCAGAGTCTGTTTTGAAATATCCCAGCTCCTTAATAAGTGTCTTTTGCTTTGCTGTATTTCGTGCACTATTTAAACCCAACACATCGGTATATTTAGTCTCAATTGCGACAAAACAAGGGCGACCGTCGCGATCTGTATATCGTATTATCGCATCCATCGCAGTTTTGTCACCCAAATAGTTTTCAGCGTCGGTATGAAGATACTCCAGTCCCACTTCTGTTACTGTACAAATATCAAAATCGGGAAATATAGCCCTCACTATTGCATCAACAGCACCTTGCAATCCCCTATCTAACATTGAAATAAGCGGGCAGAAGAGGTTAAATGCCATAGGCTGACTCGACAGCAAATTGTTAAACAAGCGGTACTCGTCAATTGTCTCATTAGGCATCTTGTTTGCGACACGCATCTTGGCATAGTTAAACGCATACTCATTAACGAAGTTCTTACCTGTAACTTCGCCATCAGCTATCATGTTTATCTGCTTATTTTTTGAAGTTCGCCAGGGACCCACCCCCATAGGTTCGGAGAGTTCTTCTCTATAAACGCTTTGCAAGAGGCGACATTTCTTGACGAACGCATTGACACTCATTTCCATACACAACTTGGGATAATTTACAAATTATTTTGACGACTGGTGAGGGAGACCTCCATGTAGGTGCGGATGCCGTCGATGTAGTCGCGATAGACTTCCTCGGCATCGCGGCCGTGAAGTATGCTGCACTTGCCGCATATCTCACAGTTGGCAAGGCAACGCCACTTCTCGCGCACGTAGCGCTCGCGCTCCTCGCGAGTGGAGTCGTGTATGTCTGGGGGTGTTGTGCTTGATACCATAACAAGTTGTTTTATATTGTTGTCCGATAAATATTTTCTTTGTAGTTTTATGCCTCGCTAAAAAAACGGCTTGCTCCGCAAGCAAAAGGAAATCACATCATAGATAGAGTATTTTATTTTGTGGACAGAGTCCACCATTTTATTGGAGTGAGCCATAGTACCCCCAAAGGTCATTTTCATCTATTTTCTAACCAAGCCCAAGCTATGCCAAAGTGTCGCATTAGACAATGCTTGGAGAAATGAGAACAGACCTCGGGACTTAAACCGGATACCACTATTACTTTTTTCAAAGTTCAAAGTTACAAAATTTTTCATTAAAGACCTAACGTCAGCCTCATCAAATACCTCCCCACGACCGTTTCACGACCGGGCATGGGGTTATTCTCGACACGCCAGCGCAAACGTAAACGTCAACGCACAGACAAACGCATGCGTTTTTCAATACCATTTTCTTGCATTTGTTACAATAATTATTTAACTTTGTAATCATTTTAGCAAATTATCAAATACATTCATACAAACTTACTCATAGATTTATTTTTATGAAAAAGACTCTATTCCTTGTTACTGCAACAACTCTTGCGCTGACCGCTGGTGCTCAGACCAAAAGCGAAATGGCAAAGAATGTTGCCGCCATGCCCGTGGTCACATCCGAGGTGGTCGGTGCCGAGACTCTGCATCTTCTCACCGCATCCGAGGCTAAGGCCCAGCACAAAGTTGCTCCCATGGCAGGCGTCGACGCATGGTACAACCGCCCCGTGGGCACAATGTGGCAAACCTATATCACCACCGACGGCAAGGCATTTTTCCAGGCTTGCATGGCACCTTACCTTCACGTCAACCCATGGAGGGACGTGACATTTGTGAGCGAAGCTACCGACGCTGCGTCTCAGGAATGGAAAGTTTATTACCGCAAGCAAGCCACTACTTACACCACCCCCAGCGTGACCGCGCAGTGGGGATGCCGAACCGACACCATTCCCGTCCTCACCACCCGTGACGGCCGCGGCAATGCCAGCGTCTACACCCCACAGGCTTACAACGCCGCGGGCAGTACCAAATATGCTTCTTTCATCAACTCCTACAGCGGCTACGTGAACCAGTACCGCCCGGGATCGGCACAGCACTTCTGGTCTTCACCCAAGTTCTTTGGCGGCGAGACTAACCGCGACGGCACAAGGTCTGCCGGAGCTTACACCGCCAGCGTGACCGACAACTACGGACAGCCCGCCGGTAAACTCATGGGCAAGAACTCCCTCAACCTCAACGGCATGGCTATCGCAGCCGAGGCACCCGAGCATCCTTACGTGATCAACCGCGTGGGCCTGCGCTACCAGTGCCTCCAGCTTGCCGACGGCGTATCGGTGCCCATGACCGCTACCATCTACAAGCTCGAATCGATTCCCGCCTACACCAGCGACGGCACACCCGTCATCATGGGCGAGCCCACCGAGGTACTAGCCACCGTGACTGTCAACGTCAACAATTCCTGGCTTGCTAGCCAGCGCGAACAATACAAGCTCTCTGACGGTTATTACGGCATCTTGCCTTTTGCGTTGCCCGAGCCCCTCGAGGTAAACAGCGCCATCCTGGTGTGTGTAGAAGGCTATAACGTTGCCGATATGAGCGCCAATTTCAGCTCGGTGTACAGCTCCGACTTCTACGATGAGGGACATGGAGAGATTGGTTACATCAAGGCCGTCTCGGGCGGCAAGCCCGTCTTCGTGGGTATACGCGGCAGCTACCTTTCTCCTTCTTGCCACACAGCACCCGCTGTTCTCCTGGACGAGGAACGCCGCTTCCTCGAGTACAACAAAGCCGACGAGACCGGCTCGTGGGATGCACCCGTCGAGGGCGGAGATTCTATCGTGGACATCTTCAGCTACCTCCCGGCAGCAAACATAAGCATCAAGGCTACCGAGGTCGACAAGAACGGTGCTGTGCTCATGGACGGCCAGGCGCCCCAGTGGCTCACACTCAGCCTGAAGGACCAGGTTGACCCCTGGGGCAACCCCGTAGGGTCAGGCATCGTACACCTCGACGCCAAACTGAGCGCCAACCCCGGCGCTGACCGCGCCGCCCAAGTGGAGCTGTCGTTCCCGGGCGCGAAACTCGTCTACACAATACAACAAAGCGGAAACGGCATCAAGGGTGACATCAACGGCGACGGCGTGGTAGACATTGCCGACGTCAACATCCTGATCGACATGATCCTGAATCAGCCCGACGACCCCAAGCAGGCCGACCTCAACGGCGACGGCACCATTGACATCGCTGACGCCAATATCGCAATAGACATAGTGCTGGGCAAGTGATGCATGCCACTGCACTCAACCCGCTACTTCACAAAGGAGCCCCGCGCAACGGGCTCCTTTTTTTCATTTGTTCCCACCCTAGGGACATCATCTGTACACCGCACTGGTAATAGGCTTCACTAAAATTTGGGAAATTGGAAAAGAAGATGTAACTTTGAGCACCAAACACAAAACTACCGCTATGAGACATCTCCTACTTGCACTTGCCATCGCAATCTCTACATTTGTCATTTCGGGACAAAAAGCATTGCTCACTGGCAATACTCGAGCCGTTGCCAACCTGCCGGCGCGTCCTGCAGCAGGCGTATTGAACGGCACCGATTTCATTGCCATGTGCGACACCATCGACTTCTGGCCCCGCGAGAAGGTGATAGTGCGCGAGGTGCTGCACGGCAACGTGCCCGACTCGCTGCGCACCCTGCACCAGATTGAGTTTTCCACGCCCGTCGTCGACAGCGTGGAGGTACTGCGCAAGCCCCACAAGATACAGCTGTGGGTAGCGTGCGACTACCTGGCAATAGGCAACGACGAGGACTTCATGCGCATGCCCATGGGGCCGCTCGCTGCCCAAGAGATTGCCGACTCGCTCGACTGCATCCTCCCCACCGCCTACATCGTTGACCGCATCAACGACGTGGCACAAGGGGCCGTCGACATCTTTCCCTTCCGCCCCGTGGGAGACCGCAACATGCGCCCCTACACCTTTCACGACAGCAACAACGCCATCAACGCCTTGTTCAAGGCAAAGGGATACCACTGGGGCATGATGGTGAGCGGCCTTAAGAAAGACATCATCCTCACCTGCCGCCTCAAGAACGACCCGCGCTACCGCCGCAACGTAGCCATCTACGGCTGGCACCATCCCGACGGCCACGCCCAGCAGCCCACCTTCATCAGGCACGGAAATTTTTATGTTGACTACAGCCACGGCGTAAGGCTCGTGAGCCGCACCTGCACGGTCGACGGCCGCGAGATGGACATCAAGGAAATCCTCGAGAGCCCCACCCTCTTCCGCCTCTTGAGCGACGAACCCCGCCCCATCATCCCCGCCACCTACGCCGGCGACGAACCCTGGTACTTCACCAAGTAACCATTGCATGACTGAAGCATGACTGAACCCGATGGCCCTGAGGGGTGGTTCTATTAGTTGTGATCAAAGTTTTTTATTAGTGTCCGGTAAAAAAGAAAATTATTGCTGTCCGGTAAAAATAACGAAAATTTGCAGAACTCATTGATAATTAACAATATGTATTAAGAATTATCAGAGGGGGCTTGGCGTGTGGAGGGTGTCGCAAAATGATAACTACTCAGCTATGGTATTCTCACGCGCAGAAGTCGGAGAACTCGCTGAATTATTTTCATGCTCCCGTGTCATCCGTATGCTCGGAATGAACACAATTTAAAGCATAAACCATTGCGTTATAGCGTCCTGCGGTCGCTACGGACGACACGGGGGTGTCGTCCATGCTACCCGTGACCGGGCAAAACGTTGCTTTGGGCACATAACGCCCACCGAAGGGAGTGAAACGACTGCCGGTGGGGAGGCGTAAAGTGTGACATAATAACGGTCGAAGACCGCCACCTCAAGACTTACAAGGTGGCGGTCTTCAACCGCAGTATAGCGTATCATTTTCCCTGCCTTCGCCCTCGCTCAGTCAGGACAGGGTTATGGGCAGAACCTAGGTTCTGCGTATAGGCTCAGTCTTCGTTAATTACTTTCAGGACGACTGCGTTGATGTCCAGGATGTCAATTATTCCATCCTTGTTGACGTCGGCACGGCCGTCATACTCGCTTGCAGGCGTTGACTCCAGTACCACTTCCACCAGGCAGTTGATGTCGATAACGTTAACCACCCCGTCGGCATTGACATCGCCAGGGATGTCATGTTGGCCGCCGTCGTAGATGGAGATGTTGTCTATCCGCATTGTGCCTGCGTTATCAAATATGCCGTAGAACTCAAGGTAGAGGCAGTCGGTCTCGAGATAGTTCTTGAGGTCGATTTCGAAGTGCTCGAAAGAAGAAGAGGGAACCTCCTGTGCGAGTACCTTCTGTGCGAGTACCTCGCCAGTGCCGTCGGCCTTGTAGCCCATCACGAGGATGCCGACAGTGTCGTAGCCAAGGGAGCGAGCATCAAATGATAGTTTGGGAGCTACTGCACCTTCAAGGCTAATCTTGCCACTGCTCATAATCACGTAGTTGCAGTCATACCAGTTTTGAATCTCATAGCAGTAGTTGTCGTTATCGGAAGAATCATCGTGAACGATTGCAGCAGTAAATCTTGGATCATCGGCCATGAAGTCCCAGAAGTAGTGGGACCTTGACTCGGCAAAGCCTTCGGTAACGGGGAGTGTGTACTTCTCGCCGCCTAAGAAAGAGTTGATGATAGCTTCACCTTCACCAACCTCATTCACTGCGAATACTGAGTAGTATTGACGGTATTGCTCGCCCACCTCAAAGTCATTCCCGAGGAATGTGCAGTTAGTGACATTGGGTGTTGTGGGGTCATTGAGCAGAACGTCACGATAGAGCTGACCGCCATTCTCATAGAGTGTATATAATCTATAAGTACACTTTGAAGGATCTACATAACCGCCACCTTCACCCACGTTGGTCACGGGATCCCAAGTAAAACGCATGCCGGGATTGAGGAACTCGTGCTTGAGGTTACTGGGCTTGCCGGGAATGTCAACGCCGATGTTGACAGCGCATTCCGCGGGCAGGCTTGTGAGCTCACCGTTGCTCACTACGACGCTGTAGTTGTAGCGGGCGTTCTCGTCAACGTAGTCCATGAACTGCACGTGAGCGCCAGCAGCGCCGGTGCCTGTCTTGATTTCCTCGCCGTTGCGTGTGACTGCGTAGCTGAGAGTAGTTCCAGAGGTGATGGAATCGTCGTTATAGAAAGTAGTGGGCAGGTCGAAAGAAACCTCAGCCTCGAGCTTGCCCATAGCGTTGGGCTGAACGTGGAGGTTCTGAGCGGGAGCGGGAATGCCGCCCACCTCGATTTCAACCACGCTGATGTTATAGACGCGCAGCGCATACGTGTCCTTGTCGCTGATGCAGTGCACGCCCATGTAGTAGTCGCCGGTTTCCTTGATAGTGAACAGGTTGCTTTCCACATCGGTAGCAGTGTTGAAGTTCACATCGAGGGGTTTGAGGATGTTTTTCTTCATCGCGGGAGCGGTTGCAGCAACGCCATAAGCGAGTTCCATGCGCTCGGGATAAGAGGGAACTTGGCAAGAGGTGTTGACAACCATCTGGTAGGTCTTGCCAGCCTCAAGG
>JAZQPG010000136.1:0-54944 GCA_045628365.1 Sodaliphilus sp.
TCCTCGAGATCATCCAGTATGCCGACTCGCTGTGCCACATCCGCCCCACCGGCGAAGTATGGGCCGAGCGCAAATGGATGTGGGAAGCCGAAGGAAGATAAGAAGTAACGGTATAAAGGGTTAAAAGGTTAAAAAGGATAAAAGGTTAATCGACAGCCCATGTGGCCTATGTGGCTTATGTAGCCTATCTCCTAGAAAACCTAGAAAGCCTAGAAAAAACCAATTATAAGGAAAGAGACACCTCGCTGTATGCAGGGTGTCTCTCTTTATAACTAAAGTTTACTTTCCATCACACGGTGGCAGTGATAAACATCGCCTGGCCGTCGAGGTGGAGACGCGTGAGCGACGCGGGCACCAGGATGGTCTCACCACGGTGGATGGGCGTGTCTGCTCCATTGTTGTCGGTAATGACCGCTTCTCCCTTAACACACATCACGATGAGGAAACTACCGTTCATGTCGATGGTGTCAACGCCATTGAGAACATGGCGGTGCACGTCAAAGTACTCACACTTGACCAGCGGGGCGTCACCCTGCTTATCGCCGGGGTTGGACAGCACATAGTCGCTTGCCACCTCATAGTTGATGGCGTCGCGCGCCTGCTCCACGTGGAGTTCACGGGTGTTGCCGTTGGCGTCGCGGCGGTCATAGTCGTAGACGCGGTAAGTGATGTCACACGTTTGCTGAACCTCGGCAATGAGGTTACCGGCCCCGATGCCATGGATGCGGCCCGAGGGAAGGAAGAACACGTCGCCCTGGTGGCTCTCGTGGGAAGCCACGATGTCGAGGATGGTACCGTCGGCCACACGGCGCTCGTAGTCGCTGGGGGAGCTTGCCTGTGACAGGCCAGAGAGGATGCGTGCGCCGGGCTTGTGGTCTAGCACATACCACATCTCGGTCTTGCCGGTGCAGTTGTGGCGCTTGCGTGCCAGTTCGTCATCGGGGTGTACCTGCAGCGAGAGGTCTTGACCGGCATCGATAATCTTTACTAGCAATGGAAAGTGGTTGCCAAACTGGCTGTACACGGCCTTACCCACCAGGCGGTCCTGATGGCGCTCGATGAGCTGAGACAGTGTCAGACCGTCGTCATCGCCGCCTTTCACAACTGATTCGTTACCTTCCACTCCCGAGAGCTCCCAGCTCTCACCCACATGGTCGGCATCACTGTCGATGCCCTTGAACCCGGCAATAGAGTCACCGCCCCAGAGCACGCTCTTGAGCAATCTGTGGAATTTATAGGGTTTGAGTTCTTTCATCTTGAGTTTACAGTATGCAAAGTTAATATTTTCCTTGCAAAGTTACTCAAAAAGCAGGGCCAGATATGACGCAAATGTTGCAATAATTAACAAAAACGCCGCACACGGGCGGCTATCTACACGTTGTCACTCTCATGATTGGCCCAAAGGGGCGTCAGGCAACCGGCAATCAGGAGGCAACGGTCGAGAGCACCTGCTCGCGGAAGATGGGGTCGTTCTTGAGACGCTCCAGCACAATCTTGGACGCTCCCTGGTGAGATTCCTTCTTGCTGTAGCCGATGGCATCGCCGGCATAGATGCCGCCCAGCATCACGGCTGTGCGGAACACAGGATTGTTGTCGACATCGTTGTAGGTGTCCACTAGCTCATACTCGATGGTGACGCGATACTTCTGGGTCCACTCGATAAGGCGCGACTTGAAGTTCTGCTCGGTCATCACCAGGTCGTTGATGTCAAAGTATTGTTTGATGAGCCGGTTGATGATGAAATCGCGGGTGCGGTGGTATCCCTTGTCAAGGTACATGGCGCCCACCAGGGCCTCCACGGCGTTACCTGCGATATAACTGTTATGTGACGAGGAGTGCTGGGAAGCCACCACGTGTGATTCCACGTGCAGCAGCTTGCCGATGCGGTTAAGGCTCTCACGCTGAACAATCTTGGCGCGTGTCGACGTGAGGAATCCCTCGTGCTTGTCAGGGTATATCTCGTAAAGGTAATCGGCCACCACCAGGTCAAGGACGGCATCGCCCAGGAACTCGAGGCGCTCGTTGTTGGCCCACCGTCCGTCGGGCAGCTTCACCGGCTTGCTGCGGTGCACGAGAGCCAGCTTGTACAGGTTGATGTCGGTGGGATAAAATCCGCTGATGCGGTGAATAAAAACATAAAGCTCCTTATCCTTGATGAAAAGGAGCTTTATGAGTGATATGAGATTGGAAAACACCATTACTGGTTGTTATTCCGAGTACTTCTTAACGATGATGCTGGCATTGTGGCCACCAAAACCGAATGTGTTAGACAGGGCAACGTTGACAGTGCGCTTCTGAGCCTTGTTGAAGGTGAAGTTCATGTTATAGTCAATCTTCTCGTCCTGGTCGTCATCCTTGTGATTGATGGTGGGAGGTACGATATCGTCCTGGCAAGCCTTGATGCAGAACAGTGCCTCCATAGCGCCGGTAGCACCCAGCATGTGGCCTGTCATAGACTTGGTAGAACTGATGTTGAGCTTGTAAGCGTGCTCGCCAAAGAGGTCGGCGATTGCCTTAGCCTCAGAGACGTCGCCCACGGGAGTAGATGTGCCGTGTACGTTTACATAGTCCACATCCTCAGGCTTGATGCCTGCATCCTCGATGGCGCGCTTCATCACGAGCTTTGCACCCAGACCCTCGGGGTGGGTTGCTGTCAGGTGATAAGCATCAGCGCTCATGCCACCGCCAATTACCTCGCCATAGATCTTAGCTCCGCGGGCCAGAGCGTGCTCGAGTTCCTCAAACACGAGGACCACAGCACCCTCACCCATCACGAAACCATCGCGCGATGCGCTGAAGGGGCGTGATGCAGCCTCGGGCTCATCGTTGCGGGTTGACAAAGCGTGCATTGAGTTGAAACCACCAACGCCGGCAGGATAAACCGAAGCCTCGCTACCGCCAGTGACCATAGCGACTGCCTTGCCCATGCGAATCTGGTTGAAAGCGTCGATCATTGCGGTGGTCGATGTGGCGCATGCCGAAACAACGCCATAGTTGGGACCACGGAAACCATACTTGATCGAGATGATACCTGCAGCGATGTCGGCGATCATTGTCGGGATGAAGAAGGGACTGTACTTGGGACCCAACTCGGGGTGGGTAGCATAGTAACCGGCCTGCTCCTCAAAGGTGTGAAGACCACCGATACCTGATGCCACGATAACACCAACCTCGTTGAGGTCAGCGTCGCTCTCGAGCAACTTTGAGTCATCAACAGCCTGCTTGCTTGCGGCAAGAGCAAACTGTGTGTACTTGTCATACTTCTTGAAGTCCTTCAACTCACGACGATCATCGGGGTTCAGCAGATAATCGGCGGGGTTAAAGTCCTTAACCTCACATGCAAACTGTGTCTTGAACAGCGATGCGTCAAAATTAGTAATAGGCCCTGCTCCACTCACACCATTGACTGCGTTGTTCCATACGGTCTCAACGTCGTTGCCAAGGGGTGTGATTGCACCAAGACCTGTTACCACTACTCTCTTTAATTCCATATAGAGTGAAAGTGGAAATTAAAAGATTATGATTGAGTAATTTCTTAAGCCTTAGCAGCCTCGATGTAGCTGATAGCGTCACCTACAGTCTGGATACCCTCTGCCTTGTCCTCGGGGATCTGGATGTCGAACTGGCGCTCGAGCTCCATGATCAGCTCTACAGTGTCGAGTGAGTCAGCACCAAGGTCCTGTGCAAATGTTGCTTCGGGAGTTACTTCTGATTCGCTAACGCCCAGTTTGTCTACGATAATCTCTACTACTTTTTCAGCAATTTCTGACATAGTTGTAATTTTTTGTTGTTATTAAATAATATTTCTCTTCTAAAAATTGTAAATCGACTGCAAAGTAAAGCATTATTATTCATATATTAAAGAAATTTTTCCATAAATTGAGCCCCGTTGAGTAATTTTTGGAAATACCGCCCCAAATGTTAACAGATTTAACACAATTTTAAATAACATTAACACCCCCTCACCCAGGTGGCGGTGCGCCCCGTGCACCGCAATAACAGCGACGGCGCGTCCAGGTGGCGGTGCGCTCCGTGCACCGCAATATTGCACCGCATCAAAGAAAAAGAATACACCACCCGCTTGGCAAGCTCCGTTTTTTTTATTAACTTTGCACCATATATATAACTTTACTTGCTTTTAAGATGAAACATCGATTCCCGCTTGACAAGTTCCTGCAACTTGAAACTCCGTTCTACTACTATGACATGGCCCTGCTTGACGCTACCATCAAGGCCATCAAAAAAGAGACAAAGGACGATCCCTACGTTGTCCACTACGCTGTCAAGGCCAATGGCAACCCCGGCATCCTCAAAGCCATAGCGGCACACGGCCTGGGCGTGGACCTCGTGAGCGGAGGCGAGATCACAGCATCGCTCAGCGCAGGATTCGACCCCAATAAGATGGTCTACTCGGGCGTGGGCAAGACCGACCGCGAGATCATCCAGGGCCTCGAGGCAGGCATCTACAGTTTCAACGTGGAGTCAATACCCGAGCTCATGGTCATCAACGAGCTGGCACAGCAGCGCGGCCTCGTGGCGCCAGTGTCGATACGCGTCAACCCCGATATCGACGCCCACACCCACCGATACATCACCACCGGCACCGCCGAGGACAAGTTCGGCATCAACATCGAGATGCTGGCCCATGCCGTGCAAACCGCCAAGAACCTACCGGCAATACACCTGCGCGGACTGCACTTTCACGTGGGATCCCAAATCACTAGCATGAAGCCCTTCGCCATGCTGTGCGAGAGCGTCAACACGCTGCTCGACTACTTTGACCGCCACGACATCTCGTTCGAGATGATCAACGTGGGCGGCGGACTCGGTGTCGACTACGACATGCCCGACGTGAACCGCATCCCCGACTTCCAGCACTTCTTCGACACCTTCCGCCGCAACCTCAAGCTGCGCGAAGGCCAGGAACTTCACTTCGAGCTGGGGCGTTCCATCGTGGCCCAGTGCGGCTCGCTCATCGCCCGCGTAGTCTACGTCAAGGAAAACCGCAACAAGAAATTCGTCATCCTTGATGCAGGCATGACCGACCTCATACGCCCCGCCCTCTACGAGGCACACCACGTGATACAGAACCTCACCTCACAGGACACCGCCAGCGACACCTACGACGTCGTGGGGCCCATATGCGAGTCGAGCGATGTATTCGGCAAGGACGAGCGGCTCCCCGTGAGCCACCGCGGAGACATCTTCGCCCTGCGCAGCGCCGGAGCCTACGGCGAGTCCATGGCCAGCCAGTACAACATGCGCCGCCTTCCCGGCACCTACTTCGACGACTAACCACCCCCATTCCTTCACCACTGATTCACAAAAAAAATAACCATATAAAAACTAAAACAAACACATTATGAAAAAAAACATTTTTGCTCTGACACTATTATTGCTGATAGGATGCCTGGGAGCACAAGCACAGAACAGCCGTAAGTACATTAAACAGCAAATCGAAAAATGGGGAGAATGCCGCAACGTGGCACTCACACTCTACGGCGGGGACGTAGCCCTGTACGGCAAGAACGGATATGCCAGCGACGGCATCCCCCGCGACATGCTCAAGGCCCTGCGCGAGCTCCACGACGAGGGCTCATACATCGACGACGTGCAGCTCACCGAGAATGGCAGCTGGCTCATCCTCTACGGCAACAACGGTTTCCGTTGGGACGGCATCTCCAGCTCGCTGGAAAGCACATTGCGCCGATACAATGCCGACAAGGAAGTAGTCACCTCTGTCACCTTCAACGACAATGGCGACTGGCTCGTCATCTCTACCGAGCACTGGAGCGCATCTGACGAGAGATATAACGCCTTCATCAGGGAAGGAATGAACAAGTACGGAAACCTGTGGGCAGCCCATTTCACCAACGACGCGCTGGTACTGTGCTACGAACGCGGCTACAAATACCTGGGCAACGTGCCCCAAAACCTCAAGAACAAACTCAGCGAGACATCACTTAACGTTTACCGCATCAAGTTCCTGAGCGACGGCACCTACTTCATAGCCGACAAGAACGAGCGCTACTCTTACTACATGTAACAAGCGAGCATCACCACACGTCCACAATAGACAAGACTACAACGGCTGGCAGGCATTCATGTCTTCTTGAACACATGCCTGCCAGCCGTTAATACAACCAGACGCAGGCTGTTTTCTTCATTCCGTGTCATCCACAAGTTCTGCACGAGACCGCTTCATGCGTCAAAAAAACAATTTTAGCCCCCGAGTTCCGCGAGATGTCTGCGCGAGATAACCCCATTGCGCAATTGCTACCAAAAACCGCGCGCAACTGTTAACAAAGCTAAAACTAGCTCCACCGTGGTGACAAACTACAAGATTATTTGTAAATTTGCCACATAGAAATTTACTAGTCAATAGCACAAAGATCAGATTAAGGTTTATACAATTATGGCACAAATCAACACAATCGGCATTCTCACGTCAGGTGGAGACGCACCCGGCATGAACGCAGCAATTCGCGCGGTGACACGTGCGGCAATCTTCAACGGTTTCAAGGTAAAAGGCATTTACCGCGGTTATAAAGGACTCATCACCAACGAAATCGTAGATTTCAAGACCCAGAATGTATCAAACATCATCCAGCAGGGCGGAACCATCCTCAAGACAGCACGATGCAAGGAATTCACCACCCCCGAGGGACGCAAGATCGCTTACGACAACATGCGCAAGCACGAAATCGACGCCCTGGTAGTGATTGGCGGTGACGGCTCGCTCACCGGTGCGCGCATCTTTGCACAAGAGTTTGACGTGCCCATCGTGGGCCTGCCCGGCACCATCGACAACGACCTCTACGGCACCGACCACACCATCGGCTACGACACAGCGCTCAACACCATCATGTGGTGCGTAGACCGCATCCGCGACACCGCCACCAGCCACGAGCGCCTGTTCTTCATCGAAGTGATGGGACGCAACGCCGGTTTCCTCGCCCTCAACGGTGCCATCGCCAGCGGAGCCGAGGCAGCCATCATCCCCGAGATATCCACACCCGAGGAACAGCTCGACCAGCTCATCCAGAACGGATTCCGCAAGAGCAAGAACTCATCGATCGTACTCGTGGCCGAGAGCCCACGCACCGGCGGCGCCATGGCACTGGCCGAGCGAGTGCGCACCGAGTACCCCCAGTATGACACCCGCGTCACCATCCTGGGACACCTGCAGCGCGGCGGCTCGCCCACAGCCCAGGACCGCATCCTCGCCTCACGCATGGGTGCCGCAGCCATCGATGCACTCATCGAGGGACAGCGCAACGTGATGATCGGCGACTCCGACGAGCAGATCGTCTACGTCCCCTTCTCCAAGGCCATCCACAAGGAGAAACCCGTCGACCCCGACCTCGTCGACACCCTGCGCCGCCTCTCCATCTAACCAAAACAAGATTACCTGCCCCACCCGCAACGACAAGGGACACTGATTCCAAAAAAATTCAAACACCCCCACAAAGACATTTGCGCCCGCATTTCTCCTCAAAAAGGAGATGCGGGCGCGATGCTTGTTATAAAAAAGTCGGGGATATTGTGGGAGTTTCGGGAATTATTAGTATATATGTGGGTAACGGATGAGTTACTTTTTTTGATTATTTTAAAAAAAATCAAATTTTCTATTGATTTTAATCAGAAAAAAAATGTATCTTTGCAATTGTTATTAAAAGTGTTTCATATTTCACTTTTTGTAGCAACATTGACATAAATAGGGCGTATCTTGTACGCTTTGCATTTGGCGATTCAAGAATCCGGAAAATTCAAGAACAATTGACCCAGAAACAAAGTAACGAGGACGCCTCATTAAGATGTATATATTTACATGTGGACCCGCCCTATTCAAAAGGGTGTGTGTGCATACATATAAGCAAACATCTTCGTGGGGTTTTCAGCGTTGCTCGCTAGAATTAATTGGTCAATTTCCGGAGCCTTGTAATCGTGAAGCGGCGACAAGTCAGGCTCCACGTTCTTTTTTTGTACATGTAAAAAACACAAAATTTACCACCGCCCCGGCAGCCAGCGGAAATAAATGATTTATATCATCACGAACAGAGGAGAGGCAACAATGAAAAAAGCACTTATATCTCTACTTGCTGTGGCAATTTCCCTTGTGACAAATGGTCAAATCCTCAAAGAACGGCGGGTTTATTATCTGGACTGTTCTTATTCAATGGTATCCCCCAACGGCATCTGGGAAAAAGTCAAAAGCAGTTTAATTGAAGCCATTAATGATGTTTCGGACCAAACAACCGAACTTATTGTCATCCCCTTTGCTCTAGACAGCAATGGCACGACTAAGGTTTTCTCGAATGTTGCCACCGAAAAGGGAAAGGCCACTTTAGTTAATCAAATCAACACAATTGTACCCAACAACACATCAATGACCTATTTGGGCATCCCAATGAACGATTTCATGAACAACAGGATAGCCCCTGCCAGGGTCACTTATATGTTCTTTATGACCGATGGGCAAAACGAACAAAAGCCCGATCCAATGCCTGGTCTGCTAAGCAGCTGGGGACAAAAATACGGAGACAAAAACATATTTGGCTTTTACGTGGTCTTAGATCAGGCGGCAAAAAACCCAACTTACTCTAAAATAATTGCCAAGCAGCCACATTTGTGGGAGGTTAAAACTGCTGATGTGAACGTAAACTTGATTAGGCTAGACAACAAGGCTGTCTTTAATGCCAAAGCGGACAAGTACATTGACTTAACGGTTTACGGTAACGACAAAGGAGTGAAATATACCGCATCATTCAACGAAACGGTGCCCTACAAAGTGGATAAAGTGATACGAGAGAACAAAAAGCTCAGAGTATACGTATCTTGCAAAGCAGGACAGACTCCCACAGCATCACAAAGCTGCACCCTGAAAATCAAAGCCAACGGCCTTGGAAAATATGACTTCCTTGTTACAGAATCAATAACCGTCACATGCGAGTGCAAACCAGAACGGGTATTAAAAATCAAAGTAAAATGAAAAAATTCTTTTTTACCATCCTTACCGTCTTGTTGTGCACATCTTGCAGCGACAACAAAGTTTCTATGGGAGACGTAAAGTACTACCCCAGTTTCCTTTGGATAGATGAATATCTATCACCCGCCAAGAAAACATTTGAGTTTGATTTTAGCGAGGATGCACAAAACGACAACAATTCCTTTGCTGAGTTTCAATTTTTAGATAACGACGGGAAGGCAATCAGCACCGATGTGATGCAAGTCTCAATTGACGGAACAGAAGCCGCAAACAACCGTTTCCGTATCTCCAGCAACACAAAGTCAGCAACTGTGACATTCCGTTTTTCACCCGATGCACCATCAGGCAAGCACCAAGGATATCTAAAACTAGTCAGCCACAACATCGACAGACTGGACAACCAACCGCTTGCGCCAGGAGAAACCGCAGATGTATTCCAGTGGACCCTAACCTATGAAAAGTGCATGAATCCCCTAGCCATGGGACTCATGTGGCTTGCAATAATCATCGCAGCCTGTCTCGCAACCTGGTTCCTACTTGTTAAGCGATTTGTTTATCCGCGCATTCGTTTACAGAGAATTGAGTTAAAATGCGATTCCCTTAACTATTACGAAAACAAACGAATCAATAGTGCACGGTTAGTTGTCATTGGACCTAAAAAAGACAAACAAAGTTGGTTGAATAAATTATTCACAGGCAAGATAGTCTATATTGCCAACGAAAATGTATGGCCAAAACAATGGGAGATACGTCCAAAAGGATCAAAGAAAGTTGGCAGAATAAATCTTCATGGCAATTACTTGGTAAACCCAATTTCATCAGAATTTGAGATATTACACGAGTACACTTTAATTAACAAAGATACAAAAGAAAAAATAACCATAAAATTATAACATAATATGAGTACAAAAATTCGTCGCAGTCTGTTTGTAGGACTTGGTGGCACAGGAATGAGAACACTGTTGTATTTAAAAAAATATTTTATTGATACTTACGGTGAAGTCCCTCCGATGATCGGTTTCCTTGGTATTGATACAGACAAGGGTGAGTTTACAAAAGAATTAGAACCCAGAAGTTTGAACAATATTGGTGTTATGCTTCATAACGATGAGACTGAAACAGAATTGTTTGTAAAAGGTACCCCAAGAACAAGCCGCACTGTAAAGCTAGACCCCATTGAGCAAATGCAAATCACAGTCAATAACCCTCGAGACATTTACAATGTACGCAAGGATAGCTTTGATTGGTTAGCCCCCGAAAATGTAAGAACTTTAATCGCTCTGACAACAGGGGCCGGACAAGTACGCACAAATGGGCGTTTCGCATTAATCTGCAATAGTGCTGAAGTTGAAAACAAAGTAAGAGACTCTCTAAGTCGCGTTTCACGCATTGAGACTGTCGACAATCCTAATTACGAATTAATTGACTCAAAAACAGATATTTATCTTATTTTCTCTTTGGGTGGCGGAACAGGATGTGGAACATTTATTGACATGGCCTATCTTTTGCGCCGTTGTTCGTCCAATTCAAACTGTAAAATTGCGGGATTCGGTCTACTGCCTAAAGTCTTTAGCACAAAATTCACAAATGGAATGGAAAGAGTGCTACCCAATGGGTATGGCGCAATGCAAGACCTGGATTGGCTGATGTGCCGAGACTGGAACAACAGTCCAATAAAACTTCCAATCCAAGACGGCAGATATACAGAGACCACAGACCATCCATTTGATGCTGTGATATTTGTTGATAACGAGAATCGAAACAATGATGTCTATGGCGACAATGCTCAATTAGAAGAGATGATTGCACTCTCACTCATGACTTCAGTGGGAGAGTTGTCTGTTGAAAACACATCTGTATTAGACAATCTGGCAGTAACATCAGCATGCGGTGACTTTAACATAGAAAGTAAAGCAGCCTGGGCAAGCGGTATGGGAGTTTGTGAAGCCTTGATTCGCACTGATGAATTACGCAAAATCTATGCGCACAATGTGGCTATTTATTTAGCAAACAATCTTCAAAACAAGCCCGTTGACATGACTGCAGAAATTCTGCAATGGATAGACTCGCCATCGGTAAAAATCAGAGAGCATGATGCCGATGATCTTTTGGATTACCTACTTCCAAAGAATCCGACACCCATGCCAGGACTTGATAGTGATGACTATGAAGATGCCATGCGAGCAATCAATGCATATGTAGCCTCTCAACAGCCACAACCAGAATTTCTGGACGAGAAGCTTCAATTCAAAATTGCGCAAGTATCAGATGAACTCCGAAAATTTATCATTGCAACAATCAACCGAAAACAAGGTGCCGGTGTGGGCGCAGCAGAAGAGGTAGTGAACGGCATTGAAAGCCAAGTCAAAATCTATCTGCAAGAAATGAATGACGAGCTGAAAGCGCTAAAAGACGAGGCAACTCAGTACGAACACATCCTGAAGATCAAATCGCAAGAACTGAGAGACACAGTCAAAAGTGCACTTTCAATATTCAATTCTCAGAAAAAGAAAGATTTAACCGAGGATATATGTAACTTTGCAACAGAATTAGCAACTTGCAAACGCGATATTTCAAGACACGACAAAGCGATTACATTTTTCAATGACTTGCTTGCAAGGTTAAGAAACCACTACGATAACATTCATCAGATTCGTGAAAAATTGTCCACCTCATCAACAAGCAGCCGCGAAGCCATAGCAAAGATACGCTCTGAGATAGGCCGACACACAGAAATGTTCCAGTACGATTTGACATCTCGAGTATTGAATGAAACAAGCATTGACGAGTCGATGATTCAAATTTCCGACTTTATTAACTCATTATCTGGAAATATGATTTTTGATTTCTCAGAGATGGAAACTTCAACAGTTTGGAAATATCTCCTTGAATTCTCCTATAACACACCCAAAGCAGTTGAGATTGGCAACAAGGATATAAACGACATCATTAACGCAATGGGCGAGAAAGAATTTGACGATCTCGTCAGGCGATTGGTCACCAAGGCATCTCCCCTTTTGCCGCACGATTTCCATGGATATAGGAATGGTAAACCAGGTGTCAACTATTACATTGGCGTGAGTGATTTTGAGTTGTCTCGCCTCAAAAAGAATGACTACTTCAAGAAAAATATACAAGATGCAGCCGATGTTAATTTCTCTAAAATCGGAATGAAGGACCGACTCATCATTTTCAGCCAAATGAATCCTATACCGCCATTCGCCATCCACTCAATGGACCAGTGCAGGAATGAATATAAAAACCCTCAGCAGCCAATCAGTTTCCATATTGACAGCAACTGGAAAAATGAGATGAGAAGACAGGGATACTCTATGGAACCTGGCGGCGTTTCTAATGACAGTATCGAGATTTGGGTAAAAGGATTCATCTTTGGCTTCGTAAAAAACGAAGACGGTATGTACCAATACTATGACAAAGAAAATGGAGATTTCTACGATGATTATTGGGTCAAACTTGATAAATACCGAGATAATGCATTCCGCAAATTTGAAGATGTACTGGGATCTGTTGCTGACCAATTCAACAGGAGAATCTCCGAACTCGAAGTAGAAAACGGAAGACCCCATGTTCTGGCAAGAATATCGGATGCAAAAAAGAATTATTTTGATAAATACGGCCAAATCGGCTACACAAAGCAAGAACTTAAGGATCCGCTACTTAAAGGTGTGGCAGAATTAGTTAAAATCGAGATAGAATATTTAAATAACCTTGATATTCAATAATTAAAATTAATGCGTCACTCCATACATCTATTTGTTGGCGACGAGATGGTCTCTATTGCAGAGGCCATCTCTCGCCATTTGCGACTACACAGCACTAATACTGCACTCGGCAGAAGAACTATAGACTATGCTCATATTTTCTGTTGGGAAAACAATGATGAAATAAGAACTATTAGAATCATTGGTAAAAATCAGCCTTCAATGTCGATGGAAGACGATGAACAAGGAGCATTCTACCTTGCAGAATTACATGATAATATAATTAATATTGCCAATCAGGATGACTATGGAGATGAACTATATCTATGTATCTATGCGCAACTTTATGTTGATTCTGTAATTCACGAAATAAACAAAATCATCAGCTGGAGTAAATCTTCAAATAAAAATTTCAAAATTGATGTCTATGGATTGGCCGATGATATTGCAAAAGTGTTTTGTACAAGTACTGCTGAAGAGCATGACTTAATCAGGAGATCCCCGGAATATTCTCAAAATGCAAAGTCTAATGCAACACAACTGATTGAATATAAGGATTCAGAAAAAATAAATCGATTCCTTTTACTGCAGAACTGTAATTTAAATGGAATCGGCCTGAATCTTGACCGAAATACCCTAATCAAAATTTTAGGAGAGTTTGCATTATTAACAACGGAGCAATTCAACGATGTGTTTCCTCAGACCGATTTTTCTCGCCCCGATATAACAGCATTCGGAATCTCCGCACTATGGTTTGACAAATACTTTTTCACCGATTATCTTTTATCTCATACATACTTGTATATTATGGAGAGAGAGGGTGTTGGACAACACCGAATGGACAACCCAATTGATTTGTTAGTGAAGGCAAGAAAATATATCAAGGATCATGCATGTTTTCTTTCCTATTTTAGTGACAACTACATTCAAAATCTCGTAACCGACGGCAACATAACCAACACTAAAATTGAAGTATGTAACCAATTTAAAAGAGAGATCGATTCATTAAAATCCACATTTTTCTCAGTGATATCGGATGAACACCTTTCATTGCCTGAAAAAAGGGCTATGTTGGCCTTGTTTATTCGAGAAGATGATGAGTTATTTGATGACAATGTACTATTAGAGGAATTACCAACTATTGATGACTGTTTTGAAGATGCTTTGTCTCTATATATAGATGAAGCAAACTGTTATGAAGCCAGTGGCAATCAAGCCATTCTCTCTGGTCCCCGCGATGAAAATAACAAATTATATTTGCCTTTAGCTGAATTGAAGGCAAGCAAAGCTGATGTAAGAAAATCACAAAGTTTCATTCGTCGTTGTGACAAGAGAATAGAAGCACTGCATATTGCCGAGCAAATTACTGATGATAGTAAACGAAGATTAACCCCCGAAGGTTTTACATTTGGAGAAACAACATATCATCTTCAGCATGACATTGTTGAAAAACCTCTTGAAAAGACATACATTGCTACAACTACACCAAAAAAATCTGTTGATTTACGCAGTTCTTTCTCCTCAGTAAGAAACCAAGGCAAAATTGGTTCTTGTACTGCTTTTTCAACCACATCAGTATTTGAATATATCTTAAATAAGGCAGAAACAACTAAAAAACACCTGTTAAGTCCTCGCTTTCTTTATTTTAATGTTTGTAAAAAGAATGATGATGGCACCCCTATCGACAAGGGAAGCTCAATATTTGATAATATTAAGTTCCTTGGAACAAAGGGCGTGTGCGAGGAACGCTTATGCCCCTATAAAGAGGGGTTAGTAACCCCATCAGAAGAAGCTGTAAGTAATGCATTGTCATATCTTGTAACCGAAGCTAAAAATGTAAACATCTGTCATAAAGATTTAACTTCTGCCTTATCCGACGGCCATCCCGTTGTCATTACGCTAAAAATATTCAATTCGTTTAAAACCGATAAAAACGGATTCATCTTTCGTCCCAAACAACAAGAACTTAATAGTACCGATTCTGGCTACCATGCCATGGTTTTATGTGGGTTTAGTGAAAAAGAGAAAGTCTACATAGTTCGCAATTCATGGGGAACCGATTTCGGAGATAAGGGTTACTGCTACATTCCATTTTCATACATCGAAGATTCTTCTTTGTGTCGTCAAGCATGTATTATCACAGGTATAAGTTGTAGTACCATCCATAAAACTTCGCCTAATGCTGAAGAAATTCTAAATTTTGACCACGATATATACGCTATTGAATATGCTATCACTAGAATATTAAAAGAAGAAGAACAACAAGAATTAATAAAATTAGAAGAAAAATACAATCAACTACATGCTCAATATATCAAACTCATACAAGAATTAACAAATCAAGGAAAGAGAGGTGTATTGACAAAACACGCCGTGAATCGCCTTTACCCTGTAACTACTACGCCTCATCAACCGACAGATCAAGCTGAAATAGTTGAGCGCACACCTCGTTATGGAACAGAAAAGATTATTATTCCAAGCGTTTTGTCAGTATTTGCAATAATTCTCAGTTTTTTCAGTCTGTTCTATATTTCGATTCCATTGCTTATTGCTGCTTGTGTTATTGGTATGTGGATGATGACAGCAACTAAAAACAACATTGTTGTTGTTAATAAGAAAATATCTACACCCTCTGACGACCACTCTGACCAGCGATTAAAGCTTGAATTAAAGTATACCTGCGCAGGTCAAGCTATTGATGCAATGTTTGATCTGAAAATGGAAATTGAAAAAAAACATAGGTACTTGACTTCTTATCTCGGGCATTTCTCAATGTGGTTAAAATCAGAGCAAAACAACTATGATAATTTAAATAGCAAAATAAAGGTAAGGGCACCTTTCAATACTATTCTTTCAAAAGAGGACTTTAAGAAAATTTTCAGTATCACTAAAGATTCATTCACTCAAGACATTAGCCTTTGGAGGGAATTTAAGGACTATTCTCCAACCGAAGAAAGTGCACGTGATTTCCAGAATAGACTGAGAGATAAATTAAGAAACAGAATTGAGCAACTGCACCGCGAGTTTTCTATGTGTAAATTTATAATGAACATTGACGATTATAGTTATTTACATCTTTCACACACAAAACCTGATGAATGGTTGAATACAATCGAACGTCAGAGCGTACCATTTGTACATTGTTCAGGAATTAACCCAAACACCAGAAAAGTTTTAATAGTTAGTACTACTGATGCGACCGAAAAGGAACAATGGGCAAATCATATAACAAATAGTTACATGACAATACCAATATGTTCTTATGGAGGCACTTCATATAAATTATCCTACATACAAATGCAAGCTTTGGAATCTAATCAAGTTCCATTTTTAAATAGGGAATAGACACAAGTTTGCATGAGATTCCTCACGACATTTGCGCCCGCATCTCGCTAGATGCGGGCGCGGTGCTTGTTATAAAAAAGTCGGGGATATTGTGGGAGTTTCGGGAATTATTAGTATATTTGTGGGTTAATTGATGGAATTCATGAAAAAACTGATTTTTATAGCAGTTGCAGTAGCGGCTATGGCGGCAGGAATGGCAGGTTGCTCGGATGGTGAGAAGTCTGGGGAGAGTAAGGCCGCGGTTAACGCCGGCAATGGCGACGTGACGGCACTGGCCAAGCAGGCGGCCGAGCAGATCGTCAACGCTCCGCGAGGCGACACGCTCGCCGTGCAGGAGGCTATCATGGAGGCAAGGGCTCAGCGCAGCAAACTGGCCATCGCGGGGCACACCGAGGCCGCCGAGGCCTATGACAAGGCGCTGCACGACCACCTCATGAAACTGGATGCGCAGCTGTGCAACACTATTTTTGCTAACAAATGAAAACTGAAACAAATATGAAAAAGGTGATTATTATCTGCATCGCTGCCCTTGCAGCGACAATGACCCTGACGGGATGCAGCGGTGCCAGCGACAAGGGCACCCAGGCTGCCAAGCAACTGGCAGCGGCATGGGGCGACCCCGCGGCAATACAAAAGGTAGCCAGCGACTACACGGCTTCGCGCGACAGTCTTAGTTTTCCCGGGGCTAGCGGCTCGATGGACGGCGCGTTCTTTGACGCCTGCACCAACGACACCATGCTGGTGATGGCCCAGGCAATCGCTTTAAGCAATGAGGAGCTGGCCAAGGAAACTGCCTCGGCAGTTATAGGCGGTCTCAAGGACGGCTCGATGGATGCCGGCAAGGCATCGGCACGCCTGTCGATGCTCTCGATGGCTCTCTTTACCCTGGACCGCAACGATGACCTGGCTACGTGTTTCCGCATCATCGACGAGGCTGCGCAGGAGCTGAGCGAGGACCAGCAGATGCTGGTGTATGCCCGCAGCTGTGCCCCTAACAAGCTGGGCGATGCCTTCAAGCAGGACCGCGCACAGGGCGACGCCACCGAGGCTGACCGCAAGGCTAAAATCGTTGAGGGCATCCTCACTGGCAAAGACCTTGACACCTTTAAATCACACTACTACGCAAAATGAGAACTTTTGACCAATATCTCGCTATCGTTAACGAGGCCATCGACACCTTCGCGTCACACCACCCCAAGGTGCCTGCCCATCTGTATGAGCCCATCTACTACACCATGTCGCTGGGAGGCAAGCGATTGCGTCCCGTGCTGGTGCTCATGGCCTGCGAGGCCGTGGGCGGCAAGGTTGACGACGCGCTGCTGCCGGCTGTGGGCCTGGAACTGTTCCACAACTTCACGCTGCTCCACGACGACGTGATGGACCGCGCCGACGTGCGCCGCGGCGAGCCCACCGTGCACACCCGCTGGAATGACAACATAGCCATCCTGAGCGGCGACGCCATGCTCACGCTCGCCACGCAGCACATCGCCCGCGCACCGCGGGAGGTGATGCCCCAGGTGATGGACCTCTTCAACAAGACCGCGATGGAGATCTACGAGGGACAGCAGTGGGACATGGACTTTGAGGACCGCAACGACGTGGCCATCAGCGAGTACATGAACATGATCAGACTCAAGACATCGGTGCTCCTGGGATGCGCCTGCAAGATGGGTGCCATCATGGGCGGAGCCAGCGAGGAAGATGCCGAGGCGCTGTACCGCATGGGCGTGAACACCGGCCTGGCGTTCCAGCTGCAGGACGACGTGCTCGACGTGTGGGGCAACCCGGCTACCTTTGGCAAAGCCACTGGCGGCGACATCATGAACAACAAGAAGACACTGCTGTTGCTCAGTGCCCTGATCGAGGCCGATGAGGACGACGAGCGTGAACTCAGGCAATGGATCGCCAACACCACCGCGCGCCCCGAGGAGAAAATTCCCGCCGTGCGCCGCCTGTACGAGAAACTGGGACTGCGTCGCATGGCTGCCGAGATGATCGACCGCTACAGCAACGCGGCGCTCAGGGACCTCGACCAGGTGCAGTTGCTCAGCGACGAGGCACGCGAAGCCTTTGCCCGCCTTATCACCAAACTCATTAAGCGCGACCGATGATCGACACCCACAGCCACATCTATTGCGACGCCTTTGACGAGGACCGCGACCTCGTGGTGACACGCGCCCGCGAAGCCGGCGTGACCCACGTGATACTCCCCAACGAGAACCTGGAGAGCGTGCCCCTGCTGCGCCGCCTCCACGACCAGTACCCCGACTACACGTCCATGGCCCTGGGACTGCACCCCGAGGAGGTGCGCCCCGGCTACCGCGACGTGCTTGACGCCATGAGCCCCATGCTCTCCACGGGCGACTTCATCGCCGTGGGCGAGATAGGCATGGACCTGTACTGGGACAAGACCTACCGCGAGGAGCAGATGCAGGCTTTGCTGGCACAACTGCAATGGTGCCAAGAGTTTAACCTGCCGTTCATCATGCACTGCCGCGACGCCATGGACGAGACAATAGAGGTGATCGACACGCTCGAGGGCGAGATGCCGCGCGGTGTGTTCCACTGCTTTGGCGGTGACGCCGGCGACATCGAGAGGCTGCGCCAGCGCGGCGACTTCTACTTCGGAATAGGCGGCGTGGTCACCTTTAAGAAAAGCCAGCTGCCGCAGCTGCTGCCCGCCATTGGCCTCGACCGCATCCTGCTCGAGACCGATGCCCCCTACATGGCCCCGGTACCCATGCGAGGCAAGCGCAACGAGAGCAGCTTCATCCCCTACATCAACGACTTCATTGCCACCTCCCTGGGCATCACCCCCCGGGAAGTGTCACAGGTCACCGATGACAACGCCCGTGCCCTGTTCGGCATCTAGCGCCGTGTCACCCCGCCCTCACACCTTCAAGGAAAATATAACAAATCCCGCGTCTTTGTCTAGAAAATATTTCTTTTTGTAGACAAAACAAGCATTTTGCTTTCCATAATTTACTGATTTTCCGCAAATTTTTCCTACCTTTGCAGTCGATCCACAATCATGTCGAGGTATGAAAAAATTATATTCACTAAATAAATACAGTTTATGAAGAAAATCTTTACTACAGTTTACATGGCTGCATGTGATCGCGCTGCAGCAGCTCAAACAGTGAGCACCGTGTCTGAAGAAATGCAGCTCCTGGGCGAGTCAATGTCACCCAACTGCAAGTATGTGGTGGGTACCAACTACATGACCTTTGCACCCGCAATGTGGTTAGTTGAGGGCAACTCATACGTTAACTTTACCGAGCTCGAGGAAGGCCAGTTCCACGCAGTGAGCAACAACGGCTTGGCTGTAGGCTCTAAGACCTACGCCGTCAAGGCCAACCTCGACGGCACCTGGAGCGAGCTCTATGCCGACAAGGGCGAGCTCATCGAGGAAGACTGGGGCTCTTACTACACCGGCGAGGCAGGTTCCGACGCCTGGGGCATCACCCCCGACGGCAGCATCATCGTGGGCGACTACTTCGATGCCAACTACCAGACACGTCCCTGCCTTTGGATTGGCGACAAGCGCGTAGACCTTCCCCTTCCCGATGCCGACGCGGTTCCCTTCGCATTTGACGGCGCCGGAGCACGCTACATCAGCGACGACGGCAAGGTGGTTCTCGGTTACCTCAACGACGACTTCGGCCTGTGGCCCGCATGCATCTGGCGCCAGAACGAGCAGGGCGAGTATGAGTGCGACCCCATCAGCAAGGACTACTTCGAGACCGAGCCCGGCCAGGGCAAGCCCTTCATGACATTCGAGGGACGCGGCCTGAGCGGCAACGGCGAGTGGATCACCCTCGTTGTTAGCCCCGAGTATGACATGTGGAACTGGGAAGAGCCCACCATCAAGTGCGCCCGCTACAACCTCAACACCAAGCAGATGGACGTTTACGGCGACGGTTCACAGGTGATTTCTCTCTATGGCATCGCCAACGACGGCACTGCTGTAGGCTTTGAAGACCATGGCATGATGTTCGGCCGCAAGGGCGCCATCTGGTATCCCGGTCAGGAAAAGCCCGCAATGTTCAGCGAACTCTTCCCCGGCAACGAGTACTTCGAGGCCAACACCGGCGACATGGGCTGCAACGCTCCCGGCTACATCACTCCTGACGGCAAGCACATCCAGGGATTCGCCATGACCAACGATGATAACATGGACATCACCTCTTACATCGTTGACACTCCCGACAAGCCCACCGCAATCAACGACATCACCGTTGAGAGCAGCAACAACAGCAACGTTGTCAAGGGCGCTTATGACCTCACCGGACGCCGCGTGAACGAGAACAGCCTCACCCACGGCATCTACATCATCGACGGCAAGAAGGTTGTGAAGTAATCACGCTTTTTTGAAACGACTTAGCATCACCCACCCTTTTGGCACACAAGCCGCAAGGGTGGGTTTTCATTTTGCACCGTTGCATAATTTACACTATATTTGCAACCGAGAATGAAACCACAAGACAACATGCAATACCGCCAAGAGTTGCAGCCCTCCATGAAGAGGCGCTGCCACATGCACGACTACAACGAGCCTGGAGTCTACATGTTCACGCTAGTAGTTGAAGGGCGCAGGCGACTACTGGGGAAACTCGCCGGCAACCACACGAGCCCTCACATAGAGCTGTCAGCGCTTGGCCAAGCCGTCACCAGGTGCATAAACGACATTCCACGGCATCACCCGGCAGTGGAAGTGTGGAAACATGTCGTGATGGAAGACCATCTACACGTGCTCGTGTGCGTAAAAGAAAAGATGAAGCACCACCTGGGCCAGGTAGTGGCAGGCTTTAAGGCCGGCTGCAGCAAGGCCTACTGGGAGCTATACCCCGGGCTGTCGCTCGGGGCACATGGCCGGGTGCCCGGAGAGACAGCCAACCGTGTGCCCGGAGCGACAGCCAGCCGGGGGGCGGGGGCGGAAGCTCCGGGTAAAAGAAAAAAGAAACCCCTCTTTGAACCCGGCTACAACGACCGCATCGTGTCGCGCTATGGGCAACTGGACGTGTTGAAACGCTACATCAACGACAACCCGCGCCGCTTAGCCGTGAAACGCGCAATGCCCCACCTGTTCAAGCAATACCTGCACATCGTGATAGACAACCAGCAGTACGCGGCCTACGGGAACATCTTCCTGCTGCGCGAAGCCGAGAAAGAGCAAGTGCAGGTACACCGCCGAGACACCGTCCAAGAACACCAGGAGCACATGGCACACTGGAAAAAAACCATTGAAAACGGAGGCGTGCTCGTCTCGCCATTCATCAGCGAGAGAGAAAAGCAAGTGCGTGACATGGCCCGCGAAAACCAGGGCAAGCTCATCATCCTCAAGGAAAACGGTTTCCGCGAGCATTTCAAGCCATCGGGATGGGAATTCAACTACTGTGCCACCGGCAACCTGCTATTACTCGCCCCCTGGCCCCACCACAACCAGAGCACAACAATCACCCGCAACCAATGCCTGTCCCTGAACGAGATGGCCAGGACCGTTTGCTCCATCACCACCGAAGAAGCAAAGATAGTCAACTGACCAGCACAGGCACTTTCTTAGGCAATCATTTTCTCAATGCGCTTCAAAACTTATACTTTTCTTGGTTAATTTAAAAAATATCATTACTTTTGTAATGGGTAATGCCGTAAATCATGAATCGCAGTTATTGCAACCATATCAACAACCTGACAAGTTATATTTCTCATATAAATTTTTAATTTCAAAACAAAGTATCTTATGGAAGACTATCTAGCGAAAGAGAGGATAAACTATAAAGGACTCCAATCCACTAAAAAATCTGAAAAACTCCAGCGATTTGAGTACATCAAATTAGTTTGCGGATGGGAGGTTGCTCTAGACAATCAGAATAATCCGATGGTTACCGATTTGGATTTAGGTTGTGTCTCTTTCAATTCCAGGGGTCGCATATGTGACCATGTTTATTCCCCTACAGCTTCCGAGAAAATGCTAGCTCACTATGGACTGCCCATAGGCAAACTAAACTCCAGCGATAATGCAATAGTACATTCAGGGGATGCCTCAGGAAGAAAAGCAGGTGAGCAGCTCGCAGAGGTGATAGCAATTGATTTAAACGGGTTGTCACCTGATGTTCAAAATATTGCAGCATTTGTAAATTCTCACAAAATGACATTCTCAAGCCTTCCGCTTTTTGTTGTACAAATCATCGGTGTATATAAGGACGGCAGTGAGTATTGCATAGGATTCCACAAATGTTACACTCACGACTGCAACACCTTGTATCTTCCCTTGTTAGAAAGAGCTGGTGACTCATGGAGATTGGTTGGGGATTTTTCTGCTCAATCACAAGACAACATCGGTGAGGTCATTTCATCCTTACATCCTTCACAAATAAAACAAGAAATCACCAACCCTCTAGATGGCAACGAAATTAATTATCGTATTAATGACCCCACATTTAACAAAGGTGACGATGACAGCAAATACGGTTCAATGCCCAAAGCTATCACCTACGGACTAATTGCCACTGTCATCACTGCATTCCTAAGGTTTGGATACGAGTGGATACTTGACAATTATTTTGATGGTACCGCTCCGTGGTTTATTACCATAATAGTGTATATCGCACTATGCGCAATTCTTGGCATAACAGTTCAATCACAATCAAGCTACAAATCATTTAAGTATCCAATACTAGCAGGTTTTCTGATTCTAGTTTCAATTGTGTTGTCTTACTATATGTACGTTTTATATATCAGTTCGATTTTAAATCGCTCTATAGACAATATTGGTTTTTTGGCAAATCTCACATGGTGGGGATGGATAATAAACTTTGCCTCAGTGATTCTTGTTCCTTTTTTTGCTTACCATCAATCAAACAAATAAGTTACTGATTCATGAATAGAATTCATTGAAGCAAATTTTCAAATAAAACTATCCTTGACGGGCGGCACTATAATGCTGCCCGTTAATTTTCATTTTTTACCACTATCAGGAAAGCCTATACCGGGGTGCTCTAGCCGGGGTGCTTGGGATATCGTGGGATATTAAACTTTGTTTAATATTTTTTTTGATTAGTAGTTGGGGTTAATTGGGGAAGATTTGTTATCTTTGTAAGTTATTACTAAAATGGGATAATCCATTAAAAAACCAATTATACTAATGAAACGATTTAACCTCTCTCTCGTTGCCGCTATTATCATGCTTGCTGTGAGCAACATAGCAATGCAGGCGGCACAATTCATGACTCCCAAGAGCGAGTTCCGCTCAGCTTGGGTAGCAACAGTGTGGTGTCTTGACTGGCCCGCCGAGGCCTCTCGCGGCACTGGCGAAGTGAACGCCACCAAGATGAAACAACAGCTCAACGTGCTGCTCGACTCGCTGCAGCGCAACAACTTCAATGCAGTGAACCTGCAGGTGCGTTCGATGTGTGACGCGTTCTACAAGTCAAGCTACGAGCCCTGGTCAAGCTACATCAGCGGTGTGCGCGGCGCAGCGCCGGCGTTCGACCCCCTGGAGTATGCCGTTGAGGAGTGCCACAAGCGCGGCATGGAGTGCCACGCCTGGGTGAACCCTTACCGTTTCTCGACCGGTAGCGACTGGAACACTGCCCAGGACCAGGAGCTCAAGAATAACGGCTGGCTGCTCACCGATGGTTCGACAACAATCCTCGACCCGGGCCAGCAGCGCACTATCGACCGCATTGTGGCCGTGTGCAAGGAAATCATCTCTAACTATGACGTGGACGGTCTGCTCTATGACGACTACTTCTACCCCAACGGCATCCCCAGCAACAGCACTGCCGGCGACTACAAGGAGTGGCAGCAGAGCGGCACCTCGATGTCGATAGGCGACTGGCGCCGCGACAACGTGAACCGCATGGTCAAGGCCGTGTATGACATGATTCAGGAAACCCGCCCCGAGGTGCGCTTCGGCATCTCGCCCGCTGGCGTTGCAGCATCGTCGTCGAGCGTGGCATCTAAATATGGCGTGGAGCCCTGCCCCCGCGGCAGCGACTGGCAGTACAACGGTATCTTCAGCGACCCGCTGGCATGGATGAGCAGCCACACCGTGGACTACATGTCACCCCAGGTTTACTGGACCACCGTGAGCTCTAGCAACCCCTTCGAGCCCATCACCACATGGTGGAACAAGATGGCTAAGACCTTTGGCCGCCACATGTATGTGTCTCACTCCATCTCGAGCCTCACCCGCAACAGCAAGGGTACGGCTAATCCCCAGCCCATGAGCGCTTACAACCAGGAATACCTGTACGACGAGTATGCCAACGAGGTGGAAATCACCCGTGCCACCAACCTTGACGGTGCAGCAGGCTCTATCTTCTACTCTTGCAAGTACCTCTATGCAATGGGTGCTCCCGAGGGCCTCGCTAACTTCCTCAAGCGCACCACCTACAAGCTGCAGGCGCTGCCTCCCGCGATGCCCTGGAAGCAGGGTAACAACCCGGGTCTCGTCAAGAACCTGGCCCAGAGCGGCACCAACATCACCTGGGAGGGCTATGACAACGTGCGCTACACAGTCTATGCATTCCCCAAGACCATGGCCCACGAGAACTTTGAGAAGAACGTTGAATACCTGCTGGGCATGAGCTACGGCACCACCTACGCCATCCCCGCCAAGTATCAGCAGGGCTACCAGTATGCAGTGTGTGTGCTCGACCGCGTGGGCAACGAGTATGACCCCGCCTTCCTGGGCGACAGCTACGATCCCCTGCCCGCTCCCGTGCTGGTGTCACCGGCCGACGGCTCTACAAACTATGCTCCCTTTGACTTCACATGGCAGCCCGTGGAGAACGCCACCAGCTACACCGTGGAGGTTGCCAGCGACCCGGCGTTTGCCAATGTAATGGGCACTGCAACCGTTACAGGCACAAGCGTGTCTACCGAGCAGTTCAAGAACCTGGATAGCGGCGAAGTACATTACTGGCGCGTACAGGCAAGTGCCGAGGGATGGGCCAACGGCGTGAGCCAGACCCGCACCGTGACCCCCATGTTGCTGCTTATCACCAGCCCTGCCAACGAGGAGAAGGCGCTCGAGACAACACTCACCATCACATGGAATGTCCCCGATGCCACCACTCCGGCTACCCTGAGCATCGCCACCACCCCCGACATGAAGGCACCCGTCTACACCACACAGCAGGCAGGCGGCAGCCATGCCGTTCCCGCCGGCAAGCTGGGCGACGGCACCAAGTACTATGCACAGGTGGCAATGAACTATGCCGGCCACCAGCTCATCTCGCCCGTGGTTGAATTCACCACCATGGTCAAGGCTCCCACATTTGCCTGCCCCGCTGGCAATGGTGCCGCAGTATACAGCAACGATAACATCGGCGTCGTTCCCCAGCCCGAGGTGGTCAGCTACACCATCGAGGTTTCGAACAGCGCCACCACATGGGGCCGCACACGCTTTATCCAGACCATCACCGAGGGCAGCATGTTGAACGTCACCGCAGCCGAGATGAAGGTCAACAGCAAGCTCATGGTTGACGGCACAACCTACTATGCACGCGCCAAGGCCACTTACCTCGACAATGACGGTGCAAACCGCTCTACCGAGTATAGCGAGGTGGTTCCCTTCGTGTACAAGGCCAGCGCACGTCCCTCGTTCCCCACGGGTGACGTCAACGGCGACGGCAACGTTGACATCGCCGATGTCAACTGCATCGTGGACATCCTCCTGGGCAAGGCCGATGCTGCCACCTATGGCGGCCGTGCCGACGTGAGCGGCAACGGCATGGTCGACGTGGGCGATATCAGCGCGCTCATCGACCTGATCATCAGATAAAAAGACAACACTCTAGATAACCGCGGGAATTGGGACCTGGACTTAGGTCCCAATTCTCCATTAAAAGAACAAGATGATGAAAAATTTTCTTCTATCGATAGCGGCGATGGCCTGCTGCGCCACGGCGTGGGGAGCACAGTTCTCGTGCAAGTATTACACTATCGACACCCCCGACGACAGCTGGCAGGTGGCCCAGGACCATGCCCTGGGCGAGATGGGAGCCCGCATGATGGTGTCGCGCAACGATGGCACCAACGGACTCACCCACCTGGCACGCATCGACTACATCGACCGCCCGTTCACCCCCGCCAGCTACCTCACCTCGCAGGTGGTGAACCGCCGCGACAACTTCACCCACAGCGCCATCAACATCAGCGCCCTGGGCGACACCACGTTTGCCGGTTACCAGGCCAAGCGCGTGAAGTTCAACAAGGAAGCCAACGGCACCACCTATGATTTCACGGCAATCGCCTTCAACGCCGGCTGGGGAACGTTTTTCATCATCCAGGGTCAGCAGGACGACGCAGCGGCAATCGTGGGACGCGTCACCTCGTCGGTCAAGCCCGCAGTGGCAGGACAGCCCGCCACACTCGACGAGCTGGTGGCAGCCAGCAAGTCCTCGCTGTCGCGCCGCCGCGCCGTGTGGGACGACGGTGGAGAGAAGCTCATCGCCGTGTCATTGCCCGACACCAGCACCGTGCAGCTTGACATCGAGGTACCCTTTGTCACTGCCGAGGCCATCAACCTGCCCGTCTTCATCCAGACCAAGCGCCGCCAGTGGATCAAGCACCGCAAGGAGGTGGCACTGAGGTGCGGCATCGTGGAGATGGCCGTGGCCAGCGGCCGCAGCATCAAGTACGTCTACCACGAGACCAAAGGCCAGGAAATAGGCACCATGCTAATCCTGCCCGAGGAAGTAAGGTGAGTAAAGGGTTAAAAGGTTAAACCTTTAAACGATTAACCGATTAATCAGTCAAAAGACAAGAAGACACTTAAACGTCTTTCGTAGGTCGCAAAGCGAGCGTTTCGTAGCCCGAAAGGGCGTTTCGTAGCGAGCCCAGCGAGCGTTTCGTAGGTCACAAAGTGACCGTTTCGTAAAAACAAAAAAATTATGGTAAAAGTAAATGATATAGTGAGATTTTTGAACGACGTGGGTGGCGGCCGTGTGTCGCGCATCGACGGCAAGACAGTATATGTTGAGGACGAGGACGGATTTGAGCGCCCTGCCATCGCCAAGGATCTGGTGGTCGTGGGCGAAGCCGGCACCAAAGCCGCTTCCTATGAGCGCCCGCTCGACATCAAGAGCAAGCTAGTGGAGCCCGACGAGCCCACTAAGCGCAACGCCCCCGCTCCGGCCGCCGAGCCCGTGGTCGAGACCCCCGAGGGCGAGAAGCTCAACATCGTGCTGGCCTATGAGCCCCGCGAGATCAAGCACCTCAACACCACCACCTTCTACACCTCGCTGGTCAACGACAGCAACTATTTCCTATACTTTGCCTACATGACACGCGGCGACCAGGACCTGCAGTGGACAACACGCTTCCACGGCATCGTGGAGCCCAACTTTATCCAGGAGCTGGACGAGGTGGGCCACAAGGACCTGGGCGACATGACCCACGTGGCGGTGCAGTACATCGCCTTCAAGCAGGGCAAGCCGTTCGCGCTTAAGAATCCCGCGCTGGTGCACCGCCGCCTGGACTTCACCAAGTTCTACAAGCTGCACTGCTTCCACGAGAACGTGTACTTTGACACTCCGGTGCTCACCATCGACATCACCCGCAACGACCTCCCCACCAAGGAAATGCGCATCGACAGCAGCGCGCTGGAGACCGCGATGATGCAAAAGAAGGCCGACGAGCGCATGAAGAAGAAACCCATCTCGCGGCCCAACGAGCAGCACCGCAACGAGCCCGTGATCCAGGACCTCCACATCGCCGAACTCATCGACAACCTGGCAGGAATGTCCAAGGCCGACATCCTTAATTACCAGATCGACAAGTTCCACGAGGTGATGCGCGCCCACCTCAAGCACACCGGGCAGCGCATCGTCTTCATCCACGGCAAGGGCGAGGGCGTGCTGCGCCAGGCCATCCTGCGCGAGCTCAAGCGCCATTACCCCTATTGCGAGCCCCAGGACGCCAGCTTCCAGGAGTATGGCTTCGGAGCAACACAGGTGACCATCCACCACAAGTCATCGAAGTAACAACACTGATTATTAACAATATACACATAACGACACCAAACTATGATATTCTGGTTTTCGGGCACAGGAAACAGCCTGTGGGTGGCACGCAGGCTGGCATCGGCTCTCAACGACACCCTCATCGACGTGGCACAAGCCTCGATTGACGGCAAGCACGACTATACCCTCAAGCCTGGCGAGAGCCTGGGCTTCGTCTTCCCCACCCACTCGTGGGGTCCGCCACCACTGGTGTGCGATTTCGCCTCTAAGCTTAACCTGGGGGGGACAACCTCCAACACCCACTGCTACATGGTGACCACCTGTGGCGACGACGTGGGCCTCACCGTGGAGATACTGCAGAAGGCCCTGGGCGACATCACCATCAAGGCGGCCTTTTCGGTCCAGATGCCCAACACCTACGTGTGCCTGCCGGGATTTGACGTGGACGACCAGGCCACCGAACACCGCAAACTCATAGCCGCCAAGACCCGTGTCGAGAAAATCGAGATGGCGATTGCCGAGCGCCGCAACATCATCGACGCGGAGCGAGGCAAGGCGGCCTGGGCCAAGTCGCGCATCATTCGCCCGGGATTCATCTCCTCGGCGATGAACGACAAGAAGTTCAAGGTGAGCACCACAGCTTGCACCCGCTGCGGCAAGTGCGCCGCCCAGTGCCCGGTGCACAACATCGTTAGCAGCCCCGACGGCACGCCCCAGTGGCAGGGCAACTGCACCATGTGCCTCAGGTGCCTGCACATGTGTCCCGCCTGTGCCATCGACTATGGCAACGCCACCCAGAAGAAAGGCCGCTACCACCATCGCGACTTTAAGTAAAGGTAAACCAAGAAACAACAAAATTATAAACCAATTGTAATTATGAAGAAATCAATTATCACCTTGGCATTAATGGCCGTCTTGGCACTGTGCAACTTTGCCGCAACAGCCCAGAGCCTAACCCTGAAGGCCTACCAGGCCCGATACAGCGAGGAGTATAACGACGAGGGACAGCCCGTAATGAGCGAATGGGAGGACAGCGACATGGCGATCACATTCAGCACCGGAACAGTCTCGCTCAAAGGTGAAAGCGCATTTGGCTACACCAAGGAGAGTTACCGCGTTTACAAGACCAATGGTTGGGAAGACAATGAGGAGTCAAGCACATGCAGCATCGAGTGCTCGCCCAATGCCCCCATCTTCTACGACGTTTACCTCTATCTCGACACCAACGAGGACGAGCTGACAGTAACAATACAAAGCGGTGACCTGTACACTGAGTACAGGATCCAAGACGCTGCAGCAGTGCGCGACATCAAGTTCGGCAAGGCTACCGGCAGGAAGAGCAGCGGCAGAGGCCGTCGCCGTTAATCACTTTATCAACAATCCACAACTACAAGTAACTACTCAGCTATGGTATTCTCTCACGCAGAACTCGCAGATTTCACAGATTAAAATTATCAGAAATTAAAATAATTAGAATGATTAAACGTGTATAAATTAAATATTTAGCAATAAAATTTAGATAAAGAAATTATTTAAATTATTTTAATTTCTGGAGGACAACTCCTCAAAAAAGCACCGGCTTGGGGGCATAGCTGAGTAGTTACCTACTTACCCCGTATATAATAACAAAATAATTCAAATAAATCATGAAGAAATTCTTATATGTATTCATCGTTGCCTTGCTGGCAATTGCCGTGGCTCCCAGCGCCTCGGCACAGGGTAGCAAGACATTCAACGCATCGGCAATTTCAGCGATGCAGTTTGACGACTATGGTAACGAACTAGGCTGGAGCGAGTGGAAGCCCTGCAGCACCCCCATCACCATGAAACTGCACACCGTCATCATCCATGCCGACAAGGTGTTCTTTGACGAAGACCTCAAGCTCACATGCGACGAGGAACCCACCATCTCTGAAACCAACGAGGGCTTCATACGCATGGAATGGGACGCTATCGACGATACCGACGAGGAGGTTACCCTTGCCCTGGAGACCGACCCTAACAATGATAAAGAAGCCTATCTTGTCCTCGACACCGACGAGGCCTCTATTAGGTTCCTGCTCAAGGAGTCAACATTAATAGGAAGCAAGAAAAGCTCAGGCAAGAAGAGCAGCGGCAAGAGCCGTCGCCGCAAATAAAAACGACCTAACACAACCCTACACATGAAACATTTATTATCAATTCTCATTGTGGCTGTCATTGCCTGCGCCTTTGCCCCCAAGGCAGCAGCCCAGGACGAGCAGAAGTATCAGTCGACGGCAGTTGCCATGATGCAATATGACAAGAACGGCAAGGAAATGGGATGGACCCCGTGGAACCCCTGCAACACCGTCATCACCACCACCCAGCAGTCTATCGTCTTCAACGCCGACAACCTGCTCTTTAACGAGGACGTGAAATTCAACATCGTGACCGCTTCTGAGCTTCAGAAGACCGAGAATGGCCACGGACGCGTCGAGTATGCAGTCACCGGCGACAACGGTGAGGAAGCAATCATCTCGATGGACTACGACCCCAAGGTGAAAGACGAGTTTATCCTGGCTCTTGAAACCAATGACGGTACCGTGGGCTTCAAGATCAAAGACTCTTCGCTGCAGGGCACTCAGCAACCCGCCGCCAAGAAACCTGCCAAGAGAACCCATCACCGTCATTAATCCCTCAACATCCACCGCATGATGAACAGAACCTATGCTCTTGTTTGCATCGCCGTGGCTGCACTGCTGTGGGCCATCGGCGTGAGTGCCGGTGAATACATGTTCACCGCCACACAGGCCCGACACCTCACCGGTGGTGGCCACGAGGGCCGCCCCCACTACAGCGCATGGCAACCGTCGAGCGCCACCATCGACTTTGCCCTCGACACCGTGCGCATCACCGATGGCGACAACGCCTACGTCATGGCAATCACCTCGGCCGAGATGCACGGCGACACCTATGTCATGGCGGGCCACAACGGCGACCGCAACACCATGGTGTCAATCACGCTCAACGACAACGGCACCGTGATCGTGAAGAAGCATGCCGGCAGGGCATCGGTAGAGTATATGCTCAACAACGACATGCGCATCAACCACTTCATCGACGAGCTCATCCCGTCTGACCGGATTAAGGAGCCTCCCATGGAAGTGGTGGCCGCTCTGCCGCCCAACGAAGCGTTCAAGGCACTGAGCAAGATGACACGACCCGGTGCCGAGCAGCAACCCCCGCGGGACCGCCCGCTACCCATAGTGGAGCAATTACCCGTTTTTCCCGGCGGTAGCGCAGCACTGGCTGAATACATCGCCACCCACTTCCGCTACCCCGAAAAGGCTCTGAAAAATGGAGTGACCGGTGAAATTATCGTGCAGCTTACCGTGTACAAGGACGGCAGCGTGGGCGATGTGAAGGTGGTAAAATCTGTTGACCCCGACCTTGACCGTGAGGCAATGCGCGTGTGCGAGTCGCTGCCCAAGTTCCTCCCCGGACGCATAAACGGACAGGTTGTCGACATGCAGTACACCGTCCCCATCACCATCGACACGCAGCATTAACATTATCAACCTATTTCATAACAATCTGAAATGAAGAAATCATTGTTTATCCTTGTCGTGGCCATCATCGCCTCGATGTGTGCCATCGACGCCAGCGCCCGCACCTACAAGTATACCGCCAGCCAATCACGCAAACTGGTAGGGTTCAGCCGCAGCGGCAGCCCCAGGTACAGCGCGTGGAAACCGTCGAGCGCAACCATCGAGTTTACCGACGACGATGTGATCATCAAAGACGGCCGCAACTCCGAGACAATTGAAATCACCGAGATACAGGTGCAGGAAGGCGTATATGTCATCATCGGTCCCAACTGCGACTACATCACCGACCTCGTGTCGGCCGACGTCTTCAGGGACGGTCCGGTCGTCGTGACAAGAGACGATGGCGAGGCATCCACCCAGTACAAACTCAAGAATGCCAGCAGCCTGAAATACTTCTTTGATGATGACGATGATGACGATGATGACACAGAGTACGCGGCGTCACGCAGCGCTAACCCCATGACCGAACTTAATGTCGTGGCCGAAGCTAGTCCCGAAGATGCCTTTGCGCTACTCAACTCGATGACTCAGGCACGACGAGCACAACCAGCGGCCGAGGAACCTAATACAGGCGAGGTATTAAAGTCCGCAGAACAAATGCCCACATTCCCCGGAGGCCAGCCTGCACTGATGAAATACCTCAGCTCGCACATCAATTATCCTACCTCAGCCCAGGAGAAAGGCATCGAGGGCAAGGTTATCGTGAAGTTCGTGGTGCGCAAGGACGGCAGTGTGGGCGAGGCACAGGTTGTACGCTCTGTTGACCCCTACCTTGACCGTGAGGCGATACGCGTGTGCAAGTCGCTGCCTAGGTTCAACCCCGGACTCCAAGGCGGGCAACCGGTGAACGTGTGGTATACCCTACCCGTCACCTTCAAACTCTCAAGATAAAAACAAATAACAAAAGCATTTCATGAATAAAATTTCAATTTTCCTCATCACGCTCGTCGCTACGTTGTTGTGTACCACAGGAGCCTACGCTGGCAAATACACGTGCCAAATAATACATACAAGAGAATTATCAGGAGAGTACAACATCGATGGTTCCCCGCAATACACACCATGGGAACCGACAAACGCCATCATTAGTTTCACTCCCGAACAAGTAAACATCATCGATGGTGACCGATCAGAGACAATACGCATCGTAGAGACCAGAAAAAGCGGCAACATCTACACTCTCATAGGGTCACACTGTGAACAATACGTTGACTTGGTAAAAATCTGTTTTAAGAGCAACGGCACCGTGGTAGTAATAAGGGATGACAGCGCATGGTCGGTGGAGTACGAGATTTTCAGTATTAATAACAACCTGATCAAACAGTATATTGACGAAGTATTCCATACACACCTGGCACAGAGCGCCCCCGTTGGGCAAGCAGTGACCAAACAGGCAGAAGAAGTCGTCAGTACGGTTGACCAAATGCCCACATTCCCCGGCGGAGACATTGCTCTGATGAAGTACATCAGCAGCCACCTACAGTATCCTGAAGCAGCCATCAAAAAAGGCATCCAGGGCAGGGTTATCGTGAAATTCGTGGTGCGCAAGGACGGTAGTGTGGGCGAGGCACAGGTTGCCCGCTCTGTAGATCCCGACCTGGACCGCGAGGCAGTGAGACTGTGCAAGTCGCTGCCTAAGTTTACCCCCGGCCGTCTAGGCGGACAACCGGTGAACGTGTGGTATACCCTGCCTGTCACCTTCAAGCTCTCAAGATAAAAATACCCCGCCCTGGACTTGGCATGTTTTTTGCAAACACATCCATAAACGACTTAATTTAACACTATATGAGTTTTATCAAACGCTGGGTCCGCAACCTGCTCATCTTTTTCTTTGTGTCCACGCTTGGCGCTGTGGTCGCTTTCAAGTACATGCCGGTGTACTTCACGCCGCTCATGTTCATCAGGTGTGCCGAGCAGTCGGCAAGCGGTGAAACGCCGCACATCGACCACAAGTGGGTACCGCTCACCGAGATGTCGCACAACGCCCCGCAGGCCGTCATGGCCAGTGAGGACAACCGCTTCTTGGACCACAACGGCTTTGACTTCGTGGAGATTGAAAAAGCCTACCGCGAAGCCGAGAACGGAGGCAGGCAGCGCGGTGCCAGCACCATCTCGCAGCAAACCGCCAAGAACGTGTTCCTGTGGCCCGGCAACAGCGCCGCGAGCCGCTGGGTGAGAAAGGGATTTGAAGTTTACTTCACGTTCCTCATCGAGAAAATATGGGGCAAGGAACGAATCATGGAGGTGTACCTCAACAGCATCGAGATGGGCGACGGTATCTATGGCATCGAGGCTGCAAGCCAAATCAAGTTTGGCAAGAACGCCACCGACCTGACAAAGAAGCAGGCAGCGCTCATCGCCGCCACGCTCCCCAACCCCCTGCAGCGCGACAGCGCCCATCCCACCCCCTGGCTCAACAAGCGCAGCGACAAGATTGTAGACCTCATGGGCAAGGTGAAGAAATTCCCCTACCCCGAGACCGACGAGAACACCTCGCAGGACAAAAAATAAAAATCACGGGGTAAGGCAAAAAAAATCAGGGCAAATTGTTGCTTATTTAAAATTTTTTTTATATATTTGCAACATGAAACCTTGAACGGGGCACTAGCTCATCTGGTAGAGCGCAACACTGGCAGTGTTGAGGTAAGCGGTTCGAGTCCGCTGTGCTCCACAACAACACCTTAACAGGCCCGGTAACCAGCCGAGGCCTGTTTTCTTGAACTAAGTAATGGAAAACATTTCTAAAAAAATCACCCTTTTATGATCAAAATTATCGCGACAAGTGACTGGCACCTGGGCAACATGTTTCATGGCATTGACCGTTTGCCGGAGCACAAGCATTTCCTGCAGTGGCTCTTGCAGCAGGTAGAGGAACACCAGCCCGACGCTCTGCTCGTGGCAGGAGACGTGTTTGACAACAGCAACCCCTCGGCCGCAGCCCAGGAGACCTACTACGGCTTCCTTGCCGACGTGACAAAGGCATGCCCCAGAATGCACATCATCATCACTGCCGGCAATCACGACTCGGCAAGCCGCATCGAGGCACCGCGCACGCTCCTTTCACGCTTCAACGTGGAGACACGAGGCAACGTGCACCGCGCGTGGAACCGCGACTCGGGCGACTGGGCCATCGACTATGACGACCTCATCATCCCCGTCACCAGTGCCGACTTCAACCGCATGGTCGTGCTTGCAGTGCCCTACCTGCGCAATGACATCGCCATGGCTTGCAGCTCCATGGCGGCTGCCAGCGATGAAGCCGGCACCCGCAAGAAAAACGTCAATTACTCTGATGGCGTGAACTGCTTCCTGCGCGAGCTCACCCAGCGTGCCCGCCAGCTCTACTCTGGCCTGCCCATGGTAATGATGGCACACATGTATGCCAGCGGAGCTGATATAGCCACCAGGGATGCCAGCGAGAGAATCGTCATAGGCGGACAGGAACAAGTGGCGATGAACGACTGGAACGACCATCCCGACTACCTCACCTGCGGCCACATACACCGCCGCCAGAAGGTGTGGGACACATCGTGGGCCCGCTACTCGGGCAGCGTGCTTCCCATGTCGTTTGCCGAGAGAGACTATACCCATGGCGTTGACCTCATCACCCTCGATGGCACCAATGCCGCCGTGGAACAACTGACCTACACCCCGCAGCACCGGCTCGTGGAGCTGCCCAAGGATGATGACACCAACGAGTACAAGACTGTTGCACAGCTAAAGAAACTCATCAAGAAGGAACTGAGGCAACAACCCGACGGAGGCTTGAGCGACAACTATGACTACGTGTCGGTCAAGGTCAAGATGGATAAGGTGAGCAACGATGTCCTCAAGGCAATCGAAGATGCAGTGACTTCAATGGACGCCATCCTGTGCAAGATCCAAAAGGTGTACACCACTGCAGAACTAACCACCGTCACAGGCCAAATGACCGTCCAGAGCGTGGAGGACGTGCTCAACCGCGACCCTTTGGAAGCTCTGAAGGAATGTTTCAAAATCAAAACCAAAACCGACATGAACGAGCGGCAGGAAAGCATGCTCAGGGACATCGTCGACTCAATAATGGCTGAAAATAACGACTAAACACTCTCTACTATGAAATTCATCAAACTCGAAATGCTCAATCTCGCCTCGCTCGACAAGCAGGACGGCGAAGTGATCAACTTTGAAGAAGGTGTTCTGGGCCAAAGCAGCATCTTCAGCATCGTGGGACCCACCGGCAGCGGCAAGTCGACTATCCTCGACGCCATTTGCCTGGCCCTCTACGGCCGTGCTCCGCGCTATCCCAGGAAAGCAAAAGAGCGCAATACCCTGGTCATCTACGGAGACACCGACAACAATCGCATTTCACCTACCGATGCCCGCAACATCCTGACCCGCGGTCAACATGACGGATACAGCAAACTCACTTTCGTGGCTAACGACGGTACGATGTATCGTGCCGAGTGGCATGTAATATTCAAACGCGTCAGATATGAAGACCCCGTGAAACTCCTTTATCGCATCACACGCGGCAACGACGGGAAACTTGAAGAGCGTGAGGCAAACTGGAACGATCTACCGGCAATCATCGGGCTGGACTTCGAGCAATTCCTGAGCACCGTGGTTATTGCACAAGGTTCGTTTGCCAACTTTCTAAAGGCAGATGAAGACACACGCTTCCAGCTGCTGGAAAAACTGGTGGGATGTGAAGGCACCTACACCAGCATCGTGGAGCGCATCAAGGAAGCATACCGACAGGCCGAAAATGCCTACCAGGAGATTTTGTCAACCATCAAGGCACAAACCGACATCGTGGAGCAAGGCGGAAACCAAGAAGAACTCAAGGCACTGATCGAGAGTCTCGAAAAGTTTGAAAGCGAGCGCAAAGACAAACTGAAGGCCATTGAGACCGCCATCACGTGGTACAGCGAGGAGAAAACAAGACTCAAGGCAATCGAGAATGCCAAGGATGACGAGCAGAAAGCACTCGAAGACCTGGACCGCATCAAGGATGATGCCGACCGCCTGGACCTGCATGACGCCATACAGGAGGCAATCACCGTGTTAAGGGACAAGAACACGGCTTCAAGCGATGTGTCACACCTACAGGATGAAATCAACAAGGCCAGCAAGAGTAGCGAAAGGCAACAACAAGAGATTGAAAAGCAAAGCGACAATCTCGCCCGGCTCAATGAGGAGCACATAAAAGCAACCGAAGAACTCGCCGAGAAGGCTTCGGCAATCAGTAAAGCCCGGACAATCAAGGGTATTGTAACTGAAAAGGATGTCGATGTCAACGAGAAAGAAACGGCTAGGAACAGTGCGCTCGAAAAAAAGAACGAGGATGCCCGAAAGGTCACCGACAACACCACTGACATCACCAATGCCGCAACTGCACTGGACAAGGCAACAGAGAGTCAGGAAGAACTCTTGAAGGCAACCGCTGCGCGCAAGCAGGAACTGGAACAAGCCCTCAACAGCATCACCGGCGATCTCGAAGCCGAGCAGAACAAGGTGAAAGACCTGAACGCCGAAACACTGCAACACGAAAAGTCACGCTGGGACACTGAGGTCAACGACATGAAGGAGGCCGGTAGGCTCACCCAGGAAAAGAACAACCTCACCCGGGAGCAGACCCAACTCACCGAGTCTAACACCACCCTGAAGGCACAAAACGAAACTGTCAGCAAGGAAGCCCAAGCGCTTGAAGCCGAACTCAAGCAGCTTGACAAGGACATCAAGCTTGAACGCGAAGTGTACACCCTGATGACCAGCGAGCAATGGGGAAACCACCGCCACCTGCTCAAGCCCGGCGAGCAATGCCCGCTGTGCGGAGCCGTGGAACATCCCTTTGCTGCCAATGGCATTGACCTGTCGGCTACCGTGAGCAGGCTGGATGACGCTCTCCAGGAGAAAGAGGCACGTCATGACGAGAAACGCCAACTCCTGGACGAGAAGCAAGACATCGTGAGCCGCAACAGCGGACAAATCGAGAGTGCAGTTAAGCGCCTTAGCGAAATCGCTAACCTGCTGGAACAAAACAGCGAATCGCTGCAACGCCTGCACGGCTTGTACCCTGACCTCCCGGGCACATGCGAGGAGATAAAACACAGGCAGGAGCAATGCGAGGAGGAGCAACGGGTAGCCTCGGCAGCACTGACCGCATTCAACAACGCACAAGTCCGCATAGCCGACCTCGGCAAGAAGAAGGAGAAAGCGGCTAAGGATCTGAACGAGTTCAACGTTAAGGCTCAGGAGAAAATCAGCGCAGCACAGGATAAAGTTAACAAGGCCGATGGCACACTGAAGACATTGCGCGAACTTAGCCATGTGCTACAGAGCAACCTGGAGACAAGCACTACAACACTGGAAGAAGCTCACCAGACTTGGGAAAAGGCGGTTAAGGAACGTGATGAACAAATGAAAGAGCTTCACCGCTTGCTGGGTGGCGCCGATCCCGACACACTTGAGAAACAACTCAACGATGTCAAGGATAAGGCTCTGAAGGCCGTAGAGGAAAAGACCGAAAAGATCAACGAACTCAAGGTGGCACTGAGCAACATTCAAGGTAACATCGAGACCAACAGTAAAACGTTGCGAGAGAAGCAAGCGACAGTCACCGGCAAGCAACAAGAGCTTGACGCGTGGATCGAGAACTACAACAGCAGTGATAACCGCATCAAGGAAATCACAGCCCTCGATGTGGAGCAAATGCTCGCCGCAACCTGCGACTGGGAAGCGATACGCAGGGACAAAACGACCAAGACCGAGGCATTGACCAGCGCCAAGGCCCTGCACCAGAATGCCGTCAAGGAGCATGAGAAACATGCTCAGTCCAAGCCCGAGCGCTCCGAGGAACAGCTCACTCAAGAGAAAGGCGAACTCGAGAACAACAGCAAGAACGACGAGCTCGTCGAGAAGAAAGCACTGGCCAAAAATGTCCAGGGCGCTCTTGAGAAAATAGGAGAAATGAGGCAGGAACTCGAAGAGAAACAAAGGCTAAAGAACGACTGGCAAGAGATTAAAGATGCAATAGGCGGAGACGGAAATACGCTGCGCAAGATCGCACAGTGCTACACGCTGCACTTCCTCGTGGAGCATGCCAACGCCGAGATACGCAAGTTCAACTCGCGCTACGAACTCGAGCACGTGAACAACTCGCTTGGCATCCGCATCATTGACCACGACCGCGCCGACGAAGTGCGTGAGATCACCTCTCTCTCGGGAGGCGAGACCTTCATCGTGAGCCTGGGACTGGCGTTAGGACTGTCGGCACTGTCGTCGCGCAACATCTCGTTTGGCAACCTGTTTATTGACGAGGGATTCGGCACGCTCGACCACGACACGCTCGACATCGTCATCAGCTCCCTCACGTCGCTGCAGCAGTCCCAGGGCAAGAAGGTGGGCGTGATAAGCCACACCGAGTCGATGAGCGAAATCACCACCCAGATACGCATCATCAAGAACGGCAACTCGGGCAGCAGCCACATCGAGATCTACCCGCAGTAATCTCGAGTCAGCAATTTTCCCGGCTGGCAACTTGACGACAGAGTCGTCACATTGCATCGTAACCGATGGCCGAAAGCCGTCGGAATGAGCACATCTAGCAACCGACCTCGAAGGGGTCGCACAACGTGTAAAACTTCGGCTCATCCGATTTTTTCTCTAAGTTTATTTACCTACTAAACGACAAAATTAGCTAAAAAGAACCGTCCCTTTTAGCTAATTTTCGTCTATAGGGCATGCCTCGAGGGGACTGTGGTGGAATTTTTGGTTCACGCAGATAAAGGAGAACCATTAAAGCGTTTTTTTCAAAAACAATAACTTTCTTGGTTGGTGGAGCACCGTTCAAGAATACTGTGTAACGGGATTAACATGAAAATCCCGCTAGGGATGTGATAATATAGGCAGCCATGCAGCAAGGGCCTTTAGGCCCGTGCAAATGGCTGTAAAATGACCACACCATATACCGTGCCTTTAGGTACGGGATGAGTAACAGGGAAGTGTCATAGAACCTAGCCCCCTGGACACACAAAGCCGGGCGAGAAGCATCAACGCTCTCGTCCGGCTTTATTATCTCGACTATTTCAAAGAAGCATCAATTGTGTCTACTGGGAGTACAATGGCAAGCGGCATCACAATCTAAGAATTCAATTCCATCATCCACCCACCTACATTCCTTACATAGGTAGATATATTTCCTGCTTTCGCTATCATAGTATGCAGTCGTTTTCGTGTTATAGCACCTGTGGCCGTTTCCACACACAGTGCATTCACATCTACGAGCCTTAGACTTCTTGGCTTTTGAGCCATTGGCTGCCGAGGCTGCAAGGCCTATGCCGCACACTGCAATCATCACCAAACATAAAACTGAAAAAATCTTCTTCATAATCTTGTATTTTATTTAAACCTATCTAATATCAGTTGTGTCTCTTAGCGGTACATTTACAAGCATAATCACAATTTAGTCCACACGCTTCTATAGCCTCAGCACATTTACTACACAAATATGCAGACTCCCCTTCGTAATAATATTTTCGTGTCTTAGTGTTATAGCACCTGCGTCCATTTTCACCACAAAAATCGCATTCACATCTATGTGACTTAGACTTCTTGGCTTTTGAGCCATTGGCTGCTGATGCTGCGAGACCAACACCGCACACAGCAATCATCACCAAACATAAAACTGAAATAATCTTCTTCATAACATTGTATTTTAATGCGTATAATTAGTTGTGACTCTTTGAGGAACAATGGCATTTGCCTTCACATGACAAGTATACAATGCATGAGCTACAGAAATAATGATAATAACCGTCATTAGAATCATACATTAATCTTGTCTTCGTATTATAGCACCTGTGTCCGCTTCCGCACGATGTGCATTCACATCTATGTGACTTAGACTTCTTGGCCTTTGAGCCATTGGCTGCCGAGGCTGCAAGGCCAACACCGCACACAGCAATCATCACCAAACATAAAACTGAAATAATCTTCTTCATAATATAAAAAACCACGCAACACCTCTAAAAAACACATTTCATCATTTCACACATTTCGCTCATCCTGGTGTTGCGGTTAAATAACAAGCAAAACCTTGAAAGACATAGCAAAGTTACAAAAAAATTATGAAACATTGTGTTCTTTTAGTCAAAAAAAATCAGCGAGTTCTGCGCGAGATAATCCCCACTGATGTATAGTCACGAACCACCTTAATGCTAGAAGGTGATGCCGGCGGTGAGGGTGAAGCAGCCGTTGTGGGTGTCGGAAAAGTCGTCCTGCCCTATGTTGGCAAGGCCCAGGTCATAGCTCGCCTCCAGGCTCACCATCTGGTAGCTCACGCCACAGCCTAGCCTGAGGCCCGCGTCGCCGCGCTTGAAGAAGCCGTTGTCATAGCTTGAGAACGCCTCGCGGTTATCATAGTCCTTGATCTTGCCGGCAACGCCTACCGCTGCATAGGCACCCGCAAAGGGCTCGATGGCTACGTCGGGACTGGTGAAGATCTTGTACTTGAGCACAACGGGAAGCTCCAGGTAGTTGAGGTCGTAGGTGAACTTGCTACCGCCTTGCGAGCTCTTGCCGCCCTTCTCGGTGTAGTACAAGCCGGTCTCGAGGCTCACGGGATGGAACGGCGACAGGTAAAATCCCAGCGCCACTCCCGCATTGAGACCTGATGTCACGCCGGTGCCGTTGAGCGCCGGTGCCTCGCTGCGCACTGCCGAGGCATTGAATCCAAGCCTCAGCCCGAAGTACACGTTGTCGTTGCGCACAAAACTCATGCCGCCATATCCGCGGCCGCGTGCCGGCTGGTCAAAGGGGCTGCGGTGAGGAACTGACATGGGGCGTCCCTGGGGGTGGTGCATCTGGGCCTGAGCCACGCCGGTACCGGCCAGCATCGCGCCCATACACATCAGTGTAAAAATCGTTCTCTTCATTGTCGGGGTCTCCTTTCTTTTTCTACTTTGACACCGTTTGTTCACCAAAGGTTTAAGGCAGGATGTGATTTTAAGTGGTGATAATGGTACAACGTGTGAGAAAAAGTTGTAATTTTGCACTATAAAATTATTGACTATGGCACATGTAACTCCCATATTGCTGCTCACCGGTTACCTGGGCAGCGGCAAAACAACTCTGGTTAACCACATCCTCACCAACGAACGCAACATCAAGTTTGCTGTTATCGTCAACGACATAGGCGAGGTGAACATCGACGCCGACCTCATCCAGAAGGGCGGCATCGTGGGCTCAAAGGACGAGAGCCTCGTGGCGCTGCAAAACGGCTGCATCTGTTGCACCTTGAAGATGGACCTCGTGGAGCAAATCCAGGATATCCTCAAGATGGACCGCTTTGACTACATCGTGATCGAGGCCAGTGGCATATGCGAGCCCGAGCCCATCGCGCAGACAATATGCAGCATCCCCGGCATGGGTGGCGAGTTCACCAAGCACGGCATTGGCCGCCTGGACTGCATTGTCACCGTGGTCGACGCCCTGAGAATGCAGAGCGAGTTTGACTGCGGCAAGTCGCTCACCCGCAAGGGCCTCGACGAGGAAGACATCGAGAACCTGCTCATCCAGCAAATTGAGTTCTGCAACATCGTGCTGCTCAACAAGGTGAGCGAGGTGTCGCCTGCCGAGCTTGCACGAGTGAAGGAAATCATCACGGCGCTGCAGCCCAAGGCCCAGATCATCGAGTGCGACTATGCCGACGTTGACCTCGACAAGATTGTCAACACCGGCATGTTCACCTATGAGGGCGTGGCCACGTCGGCAACCTGGGTACAGAAGATCGAAGGCGCCGTCGACGAGCACGAGGACGACGATGATGACCACGATGAGCACGAGCATCACCACCATCATCATCACGACCACGACGAGCATGAGCACCACCATCATCACGACCATGATGAGGACTGCGACTGCGAGGAGTGCCAGCATGAACATGAACATGAGCACGACGAGGAACATGAACACCACGGCCACCATCACCATCACCACCATCACCACGATGGCGGCGAGGTTGAGGAATATGGCATCGGAACCTATGTGTACTACCGCCGCAAGCCCTTCAGTCTTGAGAAGTTTGACCGCTTCGTGGCTACCAAATGGCCCCGCAACGTGATACGTGCCAAGGGAATATGCTACTTCAGCGTCACCCCCGACATGTCCTATCTCTTTGAACAGGCTGGCGTGCAGAAGACTATGCGCGAAAGCGGACTGTGGTTTGCAACCATGCCCCCTGAGGAGCTGTACCAGCTCATGCAACGCGAACCCGGCGTAGTGCGCGACTGGGACGACGAGGTGGGTGACCGCATGATCAAGCTCGTCTTCATAGGCCAAAAACTCGACAAGAAGCAACTGGCAGCCGACCTAGACGCCTGCCTCGAGTAATCATCACCATCACCGAGACAACCTAATCGGCTTTATAAACAACAGATTAAGCGGTCTTGCAGCAAAGCAGCAGGCCGGCGGCACATTGACTCACAACCAATCCCGCCGGCTTGCTTTCTTTATCACGTCGATGAGTAGCCAGGGAGGGATTTTTAGCTAAAAAGAACCGTCCCTTTTAGCTAATTTCGGACACGGGATCTAGCCACTTATCGCTGCCCGCTACCCTGAGTTCGCTTCACATGGTGCCTATGGCGTTTTTTACCTGACGGCAATAAAAAAACGGATGTTTTTATTTGTCATTTGACCATAAATCAGTAATTTTGCGATGTGAATTAGAACGAAATAGCAAATCAACAAACTATAGCTAAAACATGTCAGAACAATTTTACATCGTAAACGAGTTCAATAAGCCCGAGGGACCCTATACAATCGCCGAACTGCAGTCACGTGGCATCACGCCGTCAACACTCGTGTGCCCCGTTGGTGACAGCCAGTGGGTGCAGGCCGCTACGGTGCCGCAGTTATCTCCCATCTTTGCCGGCAAGGGAGTTACAGTGGCGTCGGGCTCTGGAAATAGCAACAGGAACATCATCTTTGCAGTGCTCATCGCCGTGGTGGTGGTGCTGGCAGGCGTGTGTGTATACTTGATAACCAGCAACCGGCAAGAGCCCCAAGAGGATCCCCAACCGCCAATTGTGGTCCAGCAAACCCCCACTCCTCCCGTTACTTCTCCTGTCGATACAACACCGGCGCAGGAACCGGCTAAACCGCTGGGCGAGAACAGGCATTTCAAGGGTGCCATCGGCTCTTACAAGATCACGATGGACCTCAATATTCGCACCCTGGAGGGAACTTATTACTACAACAAACGCCCGCGCTCTGTATTCACGCTCGAATGCACTTATTCGAGCAACAACAGAGACGGCAGCATGGAGGTCAATCTCAATGAATGGACTCCCAACGGAGAGCAAACGGGTGCATTCAGCGGCACTCTCAACGATGACGGCACCGTGTACAGCGGCACGTTCACCAACTATGACAGCGGCAGGACTTACAACTTCAACCTGTACGTCCAGTGATCGTGACCTGATTGTTGTAACCGATAGGCAGGGCTAAGCCGCGGTTAGTGGCGTGGGCGACCACGGGAAGTGTCTTTTTCAGAAACAAGACAATCAGAATAATTAATCATTTACGTTCCAACGTTTTAGCTAAAGTACGTAATTATTTGATTTTTTCAGATTTCTGGAGGTCGATTTTCTCGCTGAGAACAAAGGAATTGTTGTCACGGCACGCATGGAGCGCGCGACACAACGGCCCATTCACCACAGCCCACTCCTGTCCGTTTTCAAGAAATGAATCAAACTCCCCAGCACAGTAACAACATTTTCCAGCGCCCGCTGTGGGTGACAGTGTTTGCTCTCACGGCGGCGATAGCCTGGGGATGGGCCTACTCGCTCATCAAGCTGGGCTTTGAGCAGTTTGCCATCACTCCCGCCATGACCGGCAGCAAGATGCTCTTTGCCGGCATCAGGTTTTTCATCTCGGGACTCATCATCCTTGCTCTCATGGCGCGCACCGGCAAGCCCATGGCCGTGAAGAGCCGGGGCAGCTGGTGGTATGTCCTGGCCTTTGCACTGGTCAACACCACGTTGCACTATGCGTGCTTCTACTTCGGGCTGTCGCACAGCGCCGGGTCGCGCGCGGCTATCCTTAACTCCCTGAGTGTGTTCCTCGTGGTGATCATGGCATGTCTCTTCTTCAAGAGCGACAAGATGACCGTTGCCAAGGTTGCAGGCTGCGTCCTGGGCTTTGCCGGAATCCTCACCCTCAACATGGGAGGCGGCGACAGCGGGTCGTTCACGCTGCTGGGCGACGGCATGATTGTGCTCAACGCCCTGTGCGGGGCAACGGCGTCGCTGATGACACGCGGCCTGAGCAAGCGTGTTGACGTCACCGTGGGCACTGGCTACAGCCTGTCGCTTGGCGGTGCCTTGCTGATGCTTCCGGGACTCGCCCTGGGAGGCACGCTGCCCTCGGTCACGTGGCAGGGCATCGTGATACTGCTATTGCTCATCGCAATCTCCACCGTGGGTTTTGCACTGTACAACAAGTTGTTGAGCCTCAACCCGGTGGGCAAGGTAGCCATCTACAACTCGCTCATCCCCGTGGTGGGTGCCGTCACCTCTTGCATGTGCCTGGGCGAGCCGTTCTACTGGAAATATGCCGTGGCGGGAGCCCTCGCCGCCGGCGGAATCTACATCATCAACCGCGCCAAGTGACTGGAGGCCGTCAGCCCGGGAGAGGTCATTACCGGTCACCCGGCTGTTTTTTACACAGCCTCGGGCAACCAGCAATAACTTGACCCATTCCACCCACTCACTTCAACCCTCTCATTCTCAACCACCTTCAACATCTTCTTTAAACACACACTCTTCTTATTCTTCACACTGGCCACACTCTTATAACCTATTTTTCTCATAATCTCCTCCATACTCATCTCCTCCCAATAATAGCATTCAAGAATCATCCTGTCAACATCACTGAGCCTACTCCAAGCCATGCCCAATCTGGCCAATTTTTCCTCCTCATCACTCATCTCATCATCTATAACCTCCATCATCTCATCTATAACATCATCACAGTTATAAACCTCATAAAAACTCCTATCCATCATTTCCTCCACACTCAACACTCCCTCCTTCACATTGCGCAAATAATGCATCCCCACATTTTTACACACCTGGGTCAAATACTTGACAAAACCTTCCCCATCAAGCTCTACCTTACCGTTCAGCAAATTCCAATAAACGACCAAACAGCCATCCATATACACCTCTTCCAAATCTTCCCATCTCAACCTACCGAATCTCCTGGAAAGAACACACATCACATCATTCCTCAATGTCTCAACCATCGAAGAAAACCAAACCTCTTTCAAAATTGAAACCTCAACAAATGAATTCATATTTTCCATAACAGTAAGATTTAATAGTTTGTGTACTTTTTACACAGCAAACATCGTGCCAAAATTTCCCAGCAGGGGTCCATGGCATGAAAAAAAAATTGTCGCGGGTTGATTACCTTTGCCAGCAACGTGGCATATAATGGTGAACGCTTATTTTTTTTATTATGAAAGTAGAATTTGATTTTGACGGAAAAAACTATTTTATCGACGTTGAGGTGGAGCAGTTTGCCGACTGCTATACCTATACTCTCTTTAACAAAAGGCTGATGAGGATGTTCATAGACAAATATGGCGACCTCACAATCCTTCAATGCATTTTTGAATTTAAATTGATCGGCTATGACGAGCTTAAATACAGATGGCACAAGAAATACAAGATTGATGACATTGAAAAAAAAACCTTCTATACCATCTGGTATTTCGGGAGCGTGAGCTATGATGATAAAGGCCGGGAGATAAGTCATGCTGTTAAAGAAGCCGAATATGGAGAAAGTCCTGACGACGAAATACAAGAGATTTTGTCTTCATTCCCTGTTTCGGCGCTCGACAAATTCCAGATGGACAATAAAATTGCTTCGCTCGGCAACTACTTTGAGACTGAACAGGAAGCGATTAACTTCTTGAAGCGGCTCAATGAAAAAGCCGCATCGCTCAACAACGAGAGCGTCTTTGACTCGAAGAACAGCAAATTCATCCTTGACCAGCGTCAGCTGTGTAAGAAACACGGCTACGATTATGACAAGCTCATCGATGATTATATGGCTTATGATAAGCTTGACAATGTCGAGCGCGAGAAACTGGGATGTTACACTATCTCAATATTCAGCATATATGACAATGTCCGCATGCATTACTGGACCTATTATGACAGCTTCTCCTTCCCCAACGATGGACCAACCTTTATCGTTATTCCGGAACTTGCAAGCGAATTCTGCGAATATATTGATCCCGACTATCTCACCCCGGGATACACCACCATGGACCCCTACCATCCCTGCTTTTTCGCTACAAAAGAAGAAGCCGAGCAGGCCTGCGACGAGATTCGCGCCTTATTCATGGAAAACTTCAACAAGATGATGGAAAAAGACCACTACCTGAAAGAAGCCTACGAGCGACTCCAAGCAGCAAAGAAATAACCCCACCGCACCACTCCAACACACCTCAAAACTGCCATCAAAGAGCCCTTTGATGGCAGTTTTTTGATGGCGATGGGACGGTTTTTAGTTGAACCATGAAGCACCATGGTGCACTGCGATGCGATTGGCTCCACTTGGACCGCTTGGGGCTTTACGGGGCCTGTACGGGGCGGGGCGGTTATAGCTTTGCTATAAAAACTGGGGGCTCGGCTTGAATATTACAAGAATTTGTGGTAACTTTGTAAATTGCAATCAAAGTTACTTGACAATGGAGAAAATCAAACTTACAAATATGCTGCCTGCCGTGTTTGCCGGACGCGAGGACACGGGTAGCGACGTGTGGCTGCGTGACCTCACCCTGGAGCGCGGTCGCAACTACCTGATCACCGCCGAGAGCGGCACGGGCAAGTCGTCGCTGTGCAGCTACATCTATGGCTACCGCAATGACTACAGCGGCCAGCTGCTGCACGACGACCGCGACGTGAACACGCTGAGCGTGGACGACTGGTGCCGGGTGCGCCGCGAGAGCATCGCCTACCTGCCCCAGGACCTGCGCCTCTTCCCGGAGCTCACCACGATGGAGAACATCATGCTCAAGAACCAGCTCACGGGTTTCAAGACCCGCCAGCAGATCCTGCAGCTGCTCGAGGAGCTGGGCATCCCCGAGAAGGCCGACAGCCTGGTGGGACATCTGTCGATAGGGCAGCAGCAGCGCGTGGCAATCATCAGGACCCTGTGCCAGCCGGCGCAGTTCATCCTGCTCGACGAGCCGGTGAGCCACCTTGACGAGACCAACAACCGCATCGTGGCGCGACTCGTCGGCGAGGAAGCCCGCCAGCAGGGTGCCGGCATCATCGCCACCTCGGTGGGTAACAACGTAATAAACAACGTAGGCAAGGAACTCAAGCTATGTAACTGATATGGAAACTGCTGCGCAAGCACATCAGTGCTTCGCAACTCATTGGATTCTCGCTGGCTAATCTCGTGGGACTCACCATCGTCATCCTGGCGGTGCAGTTCTATGAGGACGTCAGCCCCGTGTTTAACGACGAGGAGAGTTTCATCAGCAAGGACTACCTCGTGATTACCAAGAACGTGACCGGCACCGGCGCCATGCTGGGCAACACCGGGGAGTTCTCCGAGGACGACATCAAGGACATCGAGTCGCAGGAGTGGTGCCGCCAGGTGGGGCGCTTCTCAAGCAGCGACTTCGCAGTGTTTGCCACCATGGGGCTGGGCGCGGGCGACCGTGCCATGCGCACCCAGTTCTTCTTCGAGTCCATCCCCTCCGACTTCATCGACGTTGACGCAGCGCAGTGGGACTTCAACCCGTCGCGTCCCGAGATCCCGGTGATCGTGTCGCGCGACTACGTGTCGCTCTACAACTTCGGGTTTGCCACCTCGCAGGGCCTGCCCCAGATCTCGGAGAGCCAGATGCAGAAGATCCCCCTGCAGTTCACACTCACCGGCAACGGGCTGACCGAGTCGATGCAGGGCCGCATCGTGGGCTTCTCTAACCGCCTGAACACGGTGATCGTCCCCGAGAAATTCATGCAGTGGGCCAACGGGCGCTACGGTTCCTCGGCCCGGCCACAGCCGCTGCGCCTCATCCTTGAGGTCAACAGCCCGGGCGACGTGAAGATAGAGCAGTATCTCACCGACCATCACTATGACGTGGCGGGCGACAAGATGTCGTCGAGCAAAGCCAACTACTTCCTGACGCTAATCATTGGCATCGTGGTGGTTGTGGGCATCATCATCAGCCTGCTGTCGTTCTTCGTGCTCATCCTGAGCATCTACCTGCTGTTACAGAAGAACACCCGCAAGCTGCAGGACCTGCTGTTGCTGGGTTACTCGCCCCGTGAGGTGTCGCGCCCCTACATAGGCATGGTCATTGCCATTAACGCGGCGGTGCTCGTGGCATCGTTTGTCGTGATGCTGTTGGGTCGCAGCCAGTATCTCGACATGCTGCAGGTATTCGGCACCGGCGGTGCATCGTTGTGGATATCTCTGGCCACCGGAGTAGTGATCATGGGCCTCATCACCACTGGTAACGTCATCGCCATCAAGCGCAAAATCGCTTCCCTGTGGCGCAACTAGTTTAACATTCAAAGCAAATGAACGAAGACATCATACATAGCCTCATCAGTGACCTGGCGCTCATCCTCATGCTGGGTGCTGTAGCCACCGTGCTATTCAAACGGCTCAAGCAGCCGGTCGTGCTGGGCTACATCGTGGCCGGATTCATCGCCAGTCCCCATTTCTCACTGTTTCCCAGCGTGGCAAGCGGCGAGAACATCGAGTTCTGGGCCCAGATAGGCATCATCGTGCTGCTGTTCTCGCTAGGTCTGGAGTTCAGTTTCAAGAAACTGGTCAACGTGGGCATCTCGGCGGTCATCACTGCCGGCATCATCGTGCTGGGCATGCTGGGACTGGGATTCTTTGTGGGCAAGCTGCTGGGCGACGGGCTGGTCGACAGCCTTTTCCTGGGCGGCATGCTCTCCATGTCGTCAACGACCATCATCCTCAAGGCGTTGACCGACCTTAACATGCGTCAGCGCCGATTCGTGCCCATGATCTTTGCGGTGCTCATTGTCGAGGACCTCATCGCCGTGGTCCTCATGGTGGTGCTGTCCAGCGTGGCAGTCAACAAGAGCGTGGGTGGAGAGGAGATGCTCCACAGCATCCTCAAGCTGGGGTTCTTCCTGGTAATATGGTTTGTAGTGGGCATCTTCGCGTTGCCGTCACTATTCAAGAGATATAACAAGCTCATCACCGACGAGATGATGCTCATCATCAGCATGGGCCTGTGTTTCCTCATGGCGATATTCTCGGTCAACTCGGGCTTCTCGCTCGCGCTGGGGGCGTTCGTCATGGGCTCCATCCTTGCCGGCACAGTCCAGGCGCGCCGCATCGAGCGCGTGGTGGCTCCCATCAAGGACCTCTTCGGGGCAGTGTTCTTCATCTCGGTGGGCATGATGGTCGACCCGGTAGTCATCGTTGAGCATGCGGGCATCATCGCACTGCTTGCCGTGGTGGTCATCGTGGGTATGATCGTGTTTGGCACCTTTGGAATGCTTGCCACCGGCCAACCGCTCAAGAACGCCGTCCAGAGCGGCTTTGCCCTCACCCAGATAGGTGAGTTCTCGTTTATTATCGCATCGATGGGCACTTCGATGGGCGTGCTCAGCCACAGCACCTACCCCATCATCGTGGCCGTGTCGGTGATCACCACGTTCACCACGCCGTTCTTCATCAAGAAAGCCGACGGCGCCTATAAGTTACTCGAGCGCGTCATGCCCAAGAGTTGGCTCAACGCCATGGGCGGCTACAGCAAGACAGCTGTGCACGGCGGCGCTCCCGAGTCGCGCGAGACATGGAAACGCATCACCCAGCGCTACCTGCTGCGCCTGGTGCTCTACACCGTGGTCTCGATAAGCATCATGCTGCTCAGCGGAAAATACCTGTGGCCCGTGATCGACAACAGCATTGTCAAGCACTGGGACGGCATCCTGTGGGTTGCCGTCACGCTGGTCCTCGTGTTGCCGTTCCTGTTTGGCATCATGATGCCCGCCATCAGGCGCAGTGAGCGCGATCGCCTCGTGGAGCTCCAGGGGCGCGTGTCATATGTGCCGCTGGTCATCATGGAGATCATCAGCTTCATCATCAGCGTGTCGCTCATCGTGATACTGCTGCGCGAGGTGTACAACGGCTGGGTATCGCTCTTTGCGTCACTGGGAACCATACTGCTCGTCATGTTCCTGTTCACGCCGCTGCTGCGCCGCCACATGCTGCGCATGGAGCGCCGATTCATAGGTAATGTCAACGTGCGCGAGAACCACCGCACGGGACACAACAACACGCTGGTAAGCGACTTGCACCTCGCCTACATGGTCTTGAGCCATGGATGCCGCTTTGCCGGCGACACGCTCAAGGACGCCGATCTGAGGCGCAAGTACGGGGTCAACGTTGTCAGCATTGAGCGTGGCGGCGTGTTCTACCCGGTGCCCAAAGGCAGCATGCGCGTCTTCCCGGGTGACACCCTGGGAGTGATAGGCACCGAGGAGCAGATCGAGAAACTGCTGCCGGTTGTCGAGGCCGAGGCCGAGGGGCATGCCACTGAGCACTCGGCCAGCTCGGTCGTGCTGGCCCACTATGACCTCAGCGACAAGTCACCGCTCCTGGGCAAGTCGCTCAAGGCAGCCCGCCTGCGCGAGGACTATGCATGCCTGCTGGTGACCGTGCAGCGCGAGGATCCCGACAATGACACCGACGAGCCGGTATTTGTGTCTCCCACGCCCGACGTGGTCTTTGCCCCCGGCGACACGCTGTGGCTCGTGGGCGACCCCCGCACCATCAAGCAATTGCTTTAACGTGGGTTCCATCAATTATGATCATAATTAACCGAACCCGCCTCAAACCCGGAACAATAACAATTATAACAATACTCAAATGTCAAAACATCATTCAAGATTTTCAAGCATGAGCGGCATGACGGCACTGTCACGACTGCTACTGGTCATCGCCGTCACCCTGGGCTCGGGATGCTCAGGATGCACCGAGAGCTCTAACGCATCAACAATGGGCGAGAGTACAACCGCCAATCAACAGGAGGCACCCCAGGAGGCCGGCATCGACTCCCTGGTCAATGCCCCGCTGCCCGACTCGGTTGTCAACAAAATCCAGGCCGTGGTGCCCGTGAAAAGCGTCAAGATGAAACGCGTCATCAACAACACCGTGGTCGTGCCCAAGGCCTATCTCGCCGCCGGCGACGAGACACGCTACCCCGTGGTGTATCTGCTGCATGGTCATGGCGACGTGCACTCGTCGTGGGCGTCACGCTTCGACCTCAAGCAGGCTGCCGACCAGTATGGCATCATCTTCGTGTGCCCCGACGGACAGAACAGTTGGTACTTTGACTCGCCCGTCAAGAACGCCGCGCAGTTCGAGACCTACGTGTCGCGCGAGCTCGTAGCATTCATCGACGCTCACTACCGCACCCGCGCCGACCGCCAGGGACGCGCCATCACAGGCCTGAGCATGGGTGGACATGGTGCCCTGTGGCTGGCATTCCGCCATCCCGACGTGTTCGGCTCTTGCGGCTCGATGAGCGGCGGAGTTGACATCTCCAAGTTCCCCAACCGCTGGAACATCCAGGACGCGCTGGGACGCTACGAGAGCAACAAGAAGGTGTGGGAAAGCCACAGTGTCATCAGTCTGGTCCCCAGCCTGCAGCCCGGACAGTTGAACATCATCATCGATGACGGCCGCCAGGACTTCTTCTACGACGTGAACATGGCGCTGCACGCCGCCCTCGACAAGCAGGGCATCAAGCACAGCTTCTCCATCCGCCCGGGACAGCACAGCTGGACCTACTGGCGCGAGTCGCTGCCCCAGCACCTTGCGTTCTTCAACTGCGCGTTCACCGGCAAGCCCGTGGAGTGCAAGACATCGATCGACAACTCGCCGCTGAACAAGGGCAAGGGTAAAGCCACTGCCGACACGTCCAGGACCAAGGCTGCTAAAGCCGCTGCACCTGTCAAGCCCGCTGCCAAGGCCGACACGACACCCGGAAAAAAATAAAACAACTCTCACCTCTATAACAAAGAGTCATTACAACAACTATGAAAATCTACTATTATCTCAATGCCAACAAAGAGCAGATAGGACCCTTCACCCGCGAGGAACTGCTCCTTTACATCAACCAGGACACAATGGTGTGGCGCCAGGGAATGGCAACCTGGGTAAAAGCCGGACAGATGCCCGAGCTGGGAATCGCAACCAGCGGCACCAAGAACAATTCGCCCTTCATGTGGGTTTCACTGGGCCTAGTGGCCATACTGGTGGGTATCATCACGGCCTTCCTGTGCGGAGCATTTGATAGCAAGCCTCAGCAGCCACAGCAGGTTATTATCGCTCCTCCCCCCACAACCACTACCACAACCACTACCACTACCGAAGCTGAAGAACCCGCATCCAAACCCGAGACCCAGTCCAGGCCGTTCGAGTTCGTGAGCATGCCCTCCGGCTCTAACCTCGGCTCCGAACTCGCCTACATGGCAGCATCGAGCAATGGATTTGCCGGCACCCATTACGGCATGACAGTTGCCGACTTCTCGGGCGTGGGCGGCACCCGCTCGGGACGACAAATCAAGTTCAACAACGACGGCTACCTCATCCAGTGCTTCTTTGACGGCAACGTGAGCCATTCCAGCGCCAAGATCACCGGCGTGGCAGTGAGCTGCGAGTGTGCCGACGAGTATGCCGTGTGTGCCGACTTCGAGAACACACTGGGCTCGATCAGCGGTGTTCATCCCGTGGGCAGTGCCTTTGAGAACAGCATAGGCTCGTACTTCTCGGGCGGCTACAAGAATTCGCGCTTCTACATCTATTACTACTACGAGAACGCGACCGACAAGGGTCTCGCTCCCCGCAACTAACAACATACTTAAATAACTATCAAAAAAAACAAAACTATGAGATTTAAAGCAATCGCACTGGCCCTGATGGCCGCAATGTGCACCCTGGGAATGACTGCCCAGCAACGGTGGACTGCCGAGAAAGCCAACGCATGGTATGCCCAGCAACCCTGGATGGCCGGATGTGACTACATCCCCGCCACCGCCATCAACCAGATCGAGATGTGGAGCGAGGCAACCTATGACCGCGCAACCATCGACAAGGAGCTCAACTGGGCACAGGACCTGGGATTCACGACACTGCGCGTGTACCTCAGCAGCGTGGTGTGGAAAAACGACCCCATCGGCATGAAGGACCGCATGGACGACTTCCTGGCACGTTGCAGCCAGCGCGGCATACGTCCCATCTTCGTCTTCTTTGACGACTGCTGGAACGAGGAGTCGACCTATGGCATCCAGCCCATGCCCAAGCGCGGCGTCCACAACTCGGGCTGGGTCAAGGACCCCGCGGCATCACTGCGCGGTGACACCGCCGCCATTTATCCCGTGCTGCGCACCTATGTCAAGGACGTCATTAACCGCTTCAAGGACGACAAGCGCGTCCTGATGTGGGACCTCTTCAACGAGCCCGGCAACGGCACCAAGCACAACATCTCACTCGACCTCGTCAAGAAGGTATTTGGCTGGGCACGAGAGATTTATCCTTCTCAGCCCCTCACTTGCGGCGTGTGGTCGTCGATGAACGACTTCAACAAGGTACAGCTCGAGCTTAGCGACGTCGTCAGCTACCACTGCTACGGTGACCTCAACACCCACACCCAGGTCATCGACTCGCTCAAGGTCTACGGCCGTCCCCTCGTGTGCACCGAGTACATGGCACGCACCCATGGCAGCAAGTTCCAGAACATCATGCCTCTGCTCAAGAAGAACAAGGTGGTGGCAATCAACTGGGGATTCGTTGCCGGCAAGACCAACACCATCTTCTCGTGGGAAAAGAAGATGCCCGAGGTTGAAGAGCCTCCCGTGTGGTTCCACGACATCCTGCGCCAGGACGGCACCCCCTTCGACCCCGAGGAAGTCGACCTGATCAAGGCCCTAACAGGCAGGAAAAAGTAACCCGACAACCCCGGTAATAAACACAAGGAGGCTGGATCGATTGCGGTCCAGCCTCCTTAACTTATATAGTATTACTTTACTTATCTTGCATATAGCTCTTTGCCGTATTCGGTAAGGTATTGTTCTATCTGGGCGAGGGGCAGGGTGAGCTCTACTTCGCCCTCGGCGAAACTGCCCAGTTCGTAAACCGAGTAGGCGAATGTGACTCCGTTTGCTCCTACGGTCATCACATCCTTGGGGATGCGGGTGACGGGCATGTCGGGCTCGTACTCATCCATCTTCTTGCGTGCGGCCTTGAGCAGTGACAGTATCTTGCCGTCGCAGCCGGGAATGAAGAT